>JBBTJT010000083.1:0-3216 GCA_038059315.1 Gemmatimonadota bacterium | reverse complement strand
CGCAGACGGCCACGATGCGCTGCCCAACCAGCGTGGCCAGCGACTCCGTGCGGCCGCCGCTCCACGACACCAGGTGATCCGGCGCGAGGTGCGCCACGGCTACCGGCACTCGCCCCGCCACGTTCCCGACTGCGTCCGCCACCTCGCGGGCACGCAGAGCCGGGACGGCTTTCCGGGTCACGACCACCAGGTGCGCGCGCCGCAGGGCGGAGAGCGGTTCCCTGAATGGCCCCGCCGGAAGCAGTCGGGCGCGGCCGTCCCACGCATCCGCACTCACCAGCACCACGTCGATGTCGCGCGGCATCTGCCGGTGCTGGAAGGCATCGTCAAGCACGAGGGCCGTGGCCCCTTGGGCGAGCGCGCGCTTGCCGCTGCGCTGCCGCCGCGCGTCCACCAGTACCGGTACGCCAGGGTTCAGGCGCGCATGCACGAGCGGTTCGTCATCCCCGTAGCCGCGCAGCAGGACCGCCGGCGAAAAACCCCTGGCGAGAAGCCGCGCCGCGAACCAGGCCGCCATCGGTGTCTTGCCGGTGCCGCCGACCGTCAGGTTGCCCACCGACACCGTGGGCACCGCTGTGTGTCCCGCGGCGCGCGCCTTGCGCGCGCCCACGGAGGCGCCAAGCGCGGCAAACAGCCGTTCCGCGGGCCAGAGGAGCGCGCGGGCAACCCCCGCCAGCAGGTCGTCACCGTACCACAGGCGGGCCGCCAGTCGATCACGCACTGGCCCGCGCCTCCGCTGCCGCGATGGCCTCCGCCAGGCGCTCCAACTCGCCATCGGCCACCCGGCCGCCGTCCACACGCGGCGTGAACGCCGCCCCGTACGCCATCACCACCCGGGAAAACGGCAGCGGCACCAGAAACCGGTCCCAGCTCCTCGCCCGCCACTCCCGCGACGCGTGCAGTCCGACGGGCAGGACCACGCAGCCGCCGCGGACCGCCGCAATCAGCGCCCCGGGTTGCGCCACGCGTGGCGGGCCCTTGGGTCCGTCCGGGGTGAAGCCCACCGGCGTGCCCTGCTCCAGCACCTCGACCATGCCGATCAGTCCTCTCAATCCGCCGCGCGTCGACGAACCGCGAACGGACGGTCCCCAACCGAGACGTTCGGCGATGCGCACCATGATTTCGGCGTCACCGTGCTGGCTGGCGAGCCCCACGACGCCGCGGTGCCGCATCATCCACACAAATGGCAGCATCTCCGAGTGCCAGACGACCAGCACGACCGGCAGGCGACGGCCGTCGATGGTCGGCCACTCGCCCTCGTGCCGGACCTCGGTGCGCCACGTGCTGCCGAGCGCCGTCATCAGCCAGTAGCCGAGCCGCGCGGCCCACCGGATCTTGCGCTCGTCCTTCACGGAGCGTCCGCCGGCGGGGTCACTCACGCGACCGTCTCCCGCGGCAGCATGGCGCTGGCCATCTGCGCCACGCGCGCGGCCGCACCCGGCGCGCCGAGCGTGCGGCGCACCTCGTCCATGCCCTGCAGCATCGTCTCGCGAGCCGGTGCGCCGGGGTCAAACAACGGATCGAGGGCATCGGCCACCGCGCGCGTCGTGAACGCGTCCTGCACGAACTCCGGCGCGACCTCGCGCCCGGCCACGACATTCAGCAGCCCGATGTGCGGGATCGTCACCAGCCGCCGGGCGATGGCGTACGTGATGCGACTGGTCTTGTACACCACCGCGCACGGACACCCGGCCACCGCCGCCTCGAGTGTCGTCGTGCCACTCTTGCAAAGCGCCACGTTGGCCGCGCGCAGCACGTCGAACGACTGGGCCCGCACCAGCGGGAACGGCACGTGCGAGGCATCGAGCTGGATGGTCGGGGCCACGCTGACGACCACCTGCAGTCCCGGCCGCCGGCGCTGCAGTTCCCGCGCGACCGCCTCGAACTCGGCGAGGTGCCGTTCGATCTCCTGCGCCCGGCTTCCCGGAAAGAGCGCCAGCACCTCGGCGTCGGCCGCGATGCCGAGCCGCCGCCTGGCCTCCGCCTGGTCGGGCATGGTGAGCGCGCGATCGAGCAGCGGATGACCCACGAACGTCGTGTCGATGCCGGCGGCGCGCAGCAGCGGTTCTTCAAAGGGCAGGATCACGGCCGCCTTGGCGATCACCGTCGCCATCATCGTCAGCCGGCCGGGCTTCCACGCCCACACCTGCGGGGTGATGTAATAGAGCACCGGCACGCCGGCGGCGTGCGCGGCGCGGGCCACCCGCAGGTTGAACCCCGGGTAGTCGATGAGGATCAGCAGGCCGATGCGGCCACTGCGCAGCAGCGCCTTCACGCGCCAGAGCAGCCGCAGGTGCGCCGGAAGGTGCTTGAGCACCTCCGCGAACCCCACCACGCCCTCGGCCCGCTCGAAGAGCGTCACGCCCGCGGCGGCCATGCGTTCGCCACCCATGCCGACGAGCGGTACGTCGGGGCGGAGGCTCCGCAACTGCTCGGCGACGCCGGCGCCGTGAAGGTCGCCCGACGCCTCGCCGGCGATGATCAGGACCTCACGCACCGGGGATCGGCGCCGCGGACACCGCCGAGCGCGACCGTTCGATGTCACCCACGATGCGAAGTGCCACCGCCAGCGCGTCGCGACCATCGGCTCCCGTCACCGGTACGGGCGCTTCGCCCCGCACCGCGGCCACGAACGACTCGAGTTCCAGCTTCAGCGCGTCGCCCTCCGGCGCCTCCAGCGGGATGCGCTCCACGAACGCCGCCACGTCCGGCTGCGCGGTCTGGGCGAGCGTCGCCATGTCGACGTCGCTGCGCAGGCGGAACAACTCGCCGTTCCCGGCCGCGAGGTCGAGCGACATGTACCCGTTGCGCTGGAACAGCCTGAGCTTGCGCGTGCGCTCGCGCGAGATGCGACTGGCCGTGATGTTGGCGATCGCCCCGTTGGCAAAGCTGATGCGCGCGTCGGCGATGTCGATGCTCGGCGTCAGCACCCCGACGCCGGCCGCCGACACCTCGGTGACCCTGGCCCGCGTCAGCGTGAGCACGAGGTCGATGTCGTGGATCATCAGGTCGAGCACCACCGCCACGTCCGACCCACGCGGGTTGAACGGCGCCAGCCGCTCACTCTCGATGAACAGCGGGTTCTCCACGTACGGCCAGGCGGCGCGGATCGCGCGATTGAACCGCTCCACGTGGCCAATCTGCACGAGCGCACCGTTGGCGCTGGCCAAGGCCAGCAACTCGTCGGCCTCGGCCAGCGTGGTCGTGATCGGCTTC
>JBBTJT010000082.1:0-18589 GCA_038059315.1 Gemmatimonadota bacterium | reverse complement strand
AGCGCACCGGCTACTTCATTTCCGACGAGGACTCCACGCCGCAGGCGCTGGTGTTCAACCGCACGGTGACGCTGCGGGACTCCTGGGTGAAGGAACAGGCGAAATCATGATGGGCAGGGGCAGGGGCAGAGAACGCGATCCCGATGTGGGTGACGGAGTACTGGCGCCATGAACTTTCACATTGGCATCATGGGCAACCTCTTCTCTGGGAAGACGACGCTCATGAACGCCCTCGCCGCACCGCCGTACCGGCGCGAGTTGCAGCTGCTGGTCGGGAATTCCGACACCTACGCCTTCACCGAGCGGGTGGAGAAGGGGTCGCTCACCGACGAGTGCCTGGCGCTGTTCTACCAGGACCGGGTGGCGAACATCTTTCCCACGGAGACGGCGTTCCTGCACATGCGCGTGCTGCAGCAGCGCGAAATCCGGCACCTGATGACGCGCGAACATAAGCTCGGCGTGCTGGTGCTCGAGGACCGGCCGTTCCTCGACGGCCCCGAGGTCTTCGTCAAGCGCATGATCGCCGCCGGCGAGATGGCGCCGGCCCACGCCCGCCTGTACAGCACGCTCCTCCACCAGACGCTGCAGCACGAGCGCATCCGGCTCCCCGACCTCACCGTCTACCTGCGCACCGAGCCGGCGCTGCTCGAGAAGCGGCGCGCCGCGCGGGCCGCGGCCGGCGTCGAGTACGCCAGGACCATCACCGAGCAGTACCTGCAGGAGATCCACGCCTGCTACGAGGCGCTGTCGACCAACTGGCGCGGCACCCTGCGCAAGTACCAGGAACTGGCCATCGTGCCGCCCGACGCCGACATCGTCATCCTCCCCGCCGAGATCGACATGCACGACCACCCCGACTACGTGCACGTGGCGGCGGGCACCATCCGCGAGAAGGTGCGCCGCATGATCGCGGCGAGGAAGCTGACCCCGTGACCGCCGAACCCGGACGCATCCTCGAGGTGCAGGAAGACCCGAACATCCGGCGCCACGAGATTGCCAGCCGCCTCACCAACGTCGAGCGCCGACTGCTCACCTACCTCGCGCGGCACCAGACGCTCATTGCCTGCGTCGGGAACATCGGGGCGGGGAAGAGTTCGCTGGTGAAGCTCCTGGCCTACAGCACGGGCATGAATGCGCTGTTCGAGCTCCCCGACGAGGGGTTCGAGGACCACCTCGCGCAGAACGCGTCCCTCGTTCCGCTGCTGGCCACGGCCAAGAACTCGGCCAAGCGCACGCTGGGGCGGTACTACGGCGCCATCAGCGACTTCATTGCCGCGCAGGGCGTGGAAGCGCCGGGGAGCCCCGCGCTGCAGTCGGCCAAGCGGCACGTCGAGCAAGCCGCGCTCGACATCCAGCACGCGTACCTGGACCTGCGCAAGATGCAATTGCAGGCGATGCCGCACCTGCTGGCCTCCACCTGCATCGACGGCTCGCCGCTGGCCGACCGCTACGCCTTCTGCGAAGTGCTGCACCGCGACATGGACGAGCCGTACCTGACGGCGGAGGCGCTGAAGGTCATCGATGACCGGCTCGAGGAGGAGTTCCGGCCGCTGGTGCGTCCGGGGCTGCTGGTGATCCTCAAGAGCCCGGTGGAGAACCTCGTGCGCAACATCGGCGAGCGGCAGCGCGACGAGGAAGGCGGCTCGGCGAACGAGGTGCCCGAGGGGTTGCTGCGCCTCGTGCGGGCGCTCAACCCGCGATACGACGAGTTCGTGGCGAACCTGCGGGCCAGCGGCTGGTACCGCGGCCCGGTGCTCGAGATCAACGTCAGCACGATCGACTTCGTGTCGAACGTGCGGCACCTGATCGCGGTGTACGAGGGGATCGAGCAGCTGCTCGTGCCGAAGGAGTTTCGGGGGTAGGCCGGGCTCGGATTGTCTCTCACGAAGACCGGAGCGAACGGAGGTTCACGGAGACCGAAACAACTTTGAGGGGGCTCGGCGGTCAGTACTGTCCGCCACACTCCCTCGAAAGTTGTTGCAGCCTCCGTGACCTCCGCATCACTCCGGTCTCCGTGAGAGACACGGCGAAGTGGCAGGCCCTGGTCAGAACCGCGAGGCGTCCCGCTTCAGCACCATCTGCGCCTTTCGCGTCACCTGCCCGTTCCTATAGAAGAACGGCACGTCGATGCGCCCGGCCGCAAACGTGCCGTCGAGGATCTCGATCCCCTTGCCGCCGCGCTTGGGGTCGGGGACGAATCGCAGCGCATTGCCGTGCACCTCGTAGCGACCGTACACCGTCATGCGCTGAATCGGGTCGCGGCCGATGGACGCTCCCTTCAGGGCCAGCGTCTGGCGGTACCGAAGAGCCGCGCGAAACTGCAGGCCGGGCCGGAGCGCGAGCACCAACTCGTCAAACTCCACCACGTACTGCGTGCCGTCCCTGTCGGAGACCTTGTCGCGCGACGGGAGCTTGCCGCCGTTCACGGACACCGCGACGTAGCTCGCCGTGGCGGGTCCGGCGGCCGGTGGCGCCCCCTGGGCCATCGCGATCGTCGCGACTGCCAGGAGTAAGGGAAAGCGGAGGGGTCTCACCACGGGAAGTCTCTCCCGGAGCGGTTGCTTGCGCAATACGCATCATCAGAGTGCCACGCGAGATAGCCGCTCGCAATGGGCCTGAAGCAGTAAGGGTTTTCCCCGCACAATACGCCCGCCTCTCCCGACAGCATCGCGCCGCATCGCCGGTGAATTTGCATCAGCCGTGGACGGTCGACGTGGTTGCCCCCAGTGGGGACGTGCTTTGCCTGACAACCGCCCCCGGCTCAGAAGAGTTTCGAGCCCGGCATGCGCGTCCACGCATCTTCGTCCGACGTGATCGCGCAAGCCGACGCCATCCTCAATGAGGTGTCCGCGCGATCATGCCAGCCGCATCTTCCGCCGCAACCGCCGCCCCGGCCCCGCCCCCGCCCAAGGTCCTGCGCGTCTCCGAACATACGATCGAGATCGTCTCCGACTCGGGCGAAGGCGCCCAGAAGTGCGGCCAGATCTTCGGCGCCGTCTCCGCCAAGATGGGCAACGGCGTCTGGACGGTGGAACTCATCCCGGCCGAGATCCAGCCGCCACCGCGCGTCCCCGAAGGGGCCAGCGGCAACCGCATCCGCGTTGGCGAACACGCCGTCACCAACTGGGGTGACCAGACCCACCTGGTGATCGCGTTCAACGAGCAGGTGCTCCTCGCGCGGCACCGGGTCGACGCCCTCGCCGACAACGCCGTCCTCCTCGTCGAGGACAAGTGGGCGCGCAGCGACGACGCCGACATCGTGGAGGCGTGGAAGGCCGCCATGAAGGAACTGTCCGGCAAGCATTACCGGATCATTCCCGTCGCGATGGAGGACGAGTGCCTCACCATCGTCGACAACCCGAAGAAGGGCAAGAACATGTACGCCCTGGGCCTGCTGGCCCGGATCTACGGGCGCGACATGGAGCTCATCAAGCAGCAGATCGCCCACGCCTTCCGCAAGAAGAGCGAGGAGGTGTACAACCAGAACGTCGCCCTCCTCGAACTCGGCTTCCATTGGGCCGAGGACAACATCGACTTCCGCGTCGAGATTCCGACCCACGCTTCGGAGAAGCCGCTGGTCGTGATGAACGGCAACGAGGCCGTCGGGATGGGCTGCATCGCGTCGGGCATGGAGCTCTGCGCCATGTACCCCATCACGCCGGCGACCTCGGTGTCGCACTACCTGTCCGAGGTCTTCGAGAAGTTCGGCGGCATCGTGCACCAGGCCGAGGACGAGATTGCCGCGGCGGGCGTGGCCATCGGCGCGTCGTACTCGGGCAAGGTGGCCTTCACCATCACCTCGGGTCCGGGCTTGGCGCTCAAGACCGAGATGCTGGGCCTCGCCATCATGGCCGAGACGCCGCTCGTGCTGGTCGACGTGCAGCGCGGCGGCCCCAGCACGGGCCTGCCGACGAAGGTCGAGCAGTCGGACCTGCTGGCGTCGGTCTTCGGGCAGACGGGTGACGCCCCGCATATCGTCATGGCGCCGGCGACGATCGAAGAGTGCTTCCACGTGATGATCACGGCGCGGCGGCTCGCCGAGACGTTCCGCACCCTGGTGATGGTGCTTACCGACGCCAACCTGGCGACCGGTGTCACGCCGTTCCCCAAGCCGACGCTCGACGAATCCTGGCAGGCGGCGCCGCTCGACCTCGCGCCGGTACGCGAGGGGCAGAAGGCCTACGACTGGAACAAGGAGACCGGGCTCAGCGAGCGCATCATCCCCGGCCGGCCCGGCGGCATGTTCACGCTCACCGGCCTCTCGCACGACGATCGGTCGAAGGTGGCGTACAGCTCGGACATCCACCAGCACTCGTCGGCCATGCGCAGCCGCAAGATTGCGGTGCTGGCGAGCCTGCTGAAGCCGCCCACGGTGTACGGCGAGGAAAAGGGCGACCTGCTCGTCGTCGGGTGGGGCAGCACCAAGGGCGCCATTGAGGAGGCAGTGAACCGCGCGCGCGCCGAGGGGCTCAAGGTGTCGTCGATGCACTGTCGCTTCCTGTCGCCGCTCGAGCCGGGGCTGCGCGATATCTTCGCCCGCTTCAGGAAAGTGATGACCGTCGAGATCAACTACTCCGACGAGATGGGCGATCCGTACGTGACCGACGAGAACCGGCGGCGCGGCCAGCTGTCGATCCTGCTGCGCAACGCGACCCTCGTGGACGTGGATTGCTGGGGGCGGGTGCCCGGCGAGCCACTGCGCCCGGGTTCCATTCTTGAAGCCATTCGCGGCCGCCTGCCGCACGGAGGTGCCGCGTGACTTATACCTGCGGATTGCTCCCCGTCCTCGACCAGGCCGAGGACCATCAGTACGAGATGTCGGAGTACGAGGGCGCGCGTGCGCGCTGGTGCCCGGGCTGCGGTGACCACTCGGTGCTCACCGCCGTCCAGCGGTTGCTGGCCGCCGAACAGCTGATCCCCGAACAGACGGTTTTCGTCTCGGGCATCGGCTGCTCTTCGCGCTTCCCACACTACATGAAGACCTACGGTTTCCATGGGCTCCATGGTCGCGCGTTGCCGGTGGCGACGGGCATCAAGCTGCACCGGCCGGAGCTGACGGTCTTCGTGGCAATGGGCGACGGCGACTGCACGTCGATCGGCGCCGCCCACTGGGTGCACGCGCTGCGCTACAACATCGACATGACGGTCATGATGCTCGACAACGGCATCTACGGCCTTACCAAGAACCAGACGTCGCCCACCACGCCGCAGGGTTTCAAGAGCAACACCCAGCCTTACGGCACCATCCTCCCGCCGCTGAACCCGATCGCCGTCTCGCTCGGCATCACCAACGCGTCGTTCGTGGCCCAGACGGCCGAGTGGGTGCCGGCACACCTGTACGCGACGCTGCGCGCCGCCTATCACCACAAGGGCTTCAGCTTCGTGCGCATCCTGCAGCGCTGCCCGGTCTACACGCCGACCATCTTCCAGGCCGCGGTGCAGGACCCCGCGCGCATCACGATGATGGTGCACGACGACGGCGTGGTGACGCCCGAACTCGACAAGATCTACGCCTCGCAGGTGCATCACGATCCGCGCGACCTCGCGGCCGCCCGCGCGATGGCCGAACAGACCGACCGCATCCACCTCGGCGTGTTCTACAGGGATCCGTCCAGGCCCCGATACGAAGAGTCGCGCCGCGTGGCTCCGCGCACGCCGGCCGAACGCGTCCAGCTGCTCGAAAAGGAGTTCGCCCGCTATGCCGTCTGATCCGCGCGTTGCCCAGGCGCTGGCTGCGCTGGCGCAACCCATTGCCGAGTTTCGCGCCGCGGTGCAGGGCGCGCTGGCGCAGGCCGACGCGTTCATGGCCGCGCAGAACGCCGATGCCCCGGCGCGCTCGGCGCGTGCCGCCACCGAGTTGGGCGTCTTCGCCGCGTCGCGCATCGATGCCGGCAGGTTTGCCGAGGTCTTCCCCACCTTCGCGAAGGCCGACAAGGCCTCGCAGGCCGTGCTCGCCAAGGCCGTTAAGAAGCTGCGCGACGTCTCCGCGCAGGGCGACACGATGGCCGTCGCCGAAGTGACCGCCGGGCGCAAGCTCGGCGCGACCATCGACGCCGCGCTCGCCGCCGCCGGCCAGGCCTTCGGCGCGATCATCATCACCGAACTCGTGCGCGGCGGCCGCTACCAGGCGGCCGAGCACGACCGCCTGCTCGATCCCACCGAGTTCCGCGCCTGGAACAAGGCGGAGCGCCGCTTCGCGCCGCCGCTCGTGGTCGAGGTGGACGGTGCCGACCTGCACGCCGGCGCGCTCCTCGATTTCGCCGACGGGCGCGAGAAGATCGTGCTCGTAGTGCGCGGCGCCGCGCCCCCCGCCGCGCTGGTGCGCTGCATTACGCCAGGGACTTTCGTGCTGCAGACGGTGGACGGCGCGGGGCTGGACCGCATGGCCGGCTACGAGGGCCCGGCGATCGCCGCGCTCCTCCCCGACGGCGCCGCGACGTTCATGCACGACCCGACCGCCGGCAAGGAACCGTGGCAGCGCCTGACCGTCCCCTTCCTTCCGGCCGCACCGTCGAAGGCCGTGGGCGGCTTCAGTGCCTGGCAGATGGGCGAAGACCTGAAGATGCTCGCCGACCTCGCCCGCACGCCGTTTGCGGTGCCCGGGGCGCACGGCGCCAAGGGTGCGCCGGCGATGGGTGCCAGCGATGCCGTTGACCGCCTCGCCGGCTGGCTGCTCGATTCCGCGGGGCTCGTAGGCAATGCCTGAGCGCACGAGGTCGAGATGATCATCCAGGCCATCCTGATCCTTGGCGGCACGGGATTGGTGTTCGCCATCCTGATTGCGCTGGCGAACAAGAAGCTGAAAGTGTGGGAGGATCCGCGCATCGACGTGGTGGCGGCGATGTTGCCGTCGGCCAACTGCGGCGCCTGCGGACTGCCGGGCTGCCGTGCGTTCGCCGAGAAGGCGGTGATGGGCGCCATCCAGCCGGCCAAGTGCACGGTGTCCAACGCCGAGCGGATTGGCGAGATCGCGCACTTCCTGGGCGTGGACGCCGGCGAGGCGATCAAGCGCGTCGCTCGGCTGCAATGTTCGGGTGGCACCGACGTCGCCGTCCAGCGCGCGGAATACCGCGGGCTGGGCACCTGCGAAGCGGCAGCGGCGGTGTCCGGCGGCGGCAAGGGGTGCGCGTGGGGCTGCCTCGGGCTCGCCGACTGCGAGCGCGCCTGCACCTTCGGCGCCATCCGCATGAACGCGGAGGGGCTGCCGGTGGTGGACGTGGAGAAGTGCACCGCGTGCAACGACTGCGTGGTGGCCTGTCCCAAGGACCTGTTCGTGCTCCAGCTGCTGGACCATCCGCTGCTGGTGCAGTGCAAGAACCTCGTGCAGGGCGACGGTGTGCTGGAGCAGTGCGCCGTGGCCTGCACGACCTGTGGCAAGTGCGTGCTGGACGCCGCGCCGGGGCTGATCAGCGTGGCGAGTGGAGTGGCAGTCATCAACTATGACAAGATCGTCGACGCCGAGGAGAGCGCTGTGGAGCGCTGTCCGACCGGCGCGATCGTCTGGCTGCGCGGCGCCCAGTTCGCGCGTGTGCCGGTCCTGAGCAGTGCGGAGGCAGCATGAGTACGACGAAGACCGGCGACGCCGGCATGGCCAAGTATCCCGGCGTGCGCCAGGCGCTCGACGGGTCCTTTGCGGTGGTGGCCGTCGAGACCGCGGGCAGCGAGGCCGCGGGCGCGTACCCGATTACGCCGTCGACCCAGATGGGCGAGGGGTGGGCGCAGGCCGTGGCCGAGGGCAAGGAGAACGTCAACGGCCGCCGGCTGCTGTTCTTCGAGCCGGAGGGCGAGCATGCCGCCGCCGCGGTGACCGCCGGCATGAGTATGGCCGGCCTGCGGGCCACGAACTTCTCGAGCGGGCAGGGCATCGCCTACATGCACGAGTCGCTCTACGCCGCCGTCGGCAAGCGCCTCACCTACGTGCTGAACGTTGCGGCGCGGGCCATCACCAAGCACGCGCTCAACGTGCACGCCGGCCACGACGACTACCACGCGGTGGATGACACGGGCTTCTTCCAGCTCTTCGCCAAGGACGTGCAGGAATCCGCCGACCTCAACATCATCGCGCACCGGATCGCCGAGCAGTCGCTGAACCCCGGCATCATCGCGCAGGACGGCTTCCTCACCAGCCATGTCGTCGAGTCGATGCAGCTCCCGGAGCGCGAGCTGATCAAGGAGTACCTCGGCGATCCGGCCGACCTGATCCAGAGCCCGACGCCCGCGCAGCGGCTGGTCTTCGGCGAGCAGCGGCGGCGCATTCCCGAGATGTTCGACTTCGACTACCCGGCGATGCTGGGCGTCGTGCAGAACCAGGACAGCTATGCGCAGGGTGTCGCCGCCCAGCGGCCGTTCTACTTCGACCATATCGCCGAACTGGCCGACGAGGCCTTCGCGGAGTACGCGGCGCTGACGGGGCGGAAGTACGCGCGTGTGTCGGGGTACCGGCTCGACGACGCCGAGTGGGTGATCATCGGGCAGGGCTCGGTCGTGAGCAACGCCGAGGCGGTGGTGGACCACCTCCGCGAAACGCGCGGCCTCAAGGCGGGCGTGCTCAATCTCACGATGTTCCGCCCGTTCCCGTCGGACCTCATCACGCGGATGCTCGCGGGCAAGAAGGGCGCCGTGGTGATGGAGCGCACCGACCAGCCGCTCGCCGTCGATCCGCCGATGCTGCGCGAACTCCGCGCCGCGATGGCCAAGGGCACGGAGAACGGCCGAAACGCCAACGTGCACGGTGGCCTGACCGCCCTGCGTCCCGAGCAGGTGCCCAACTTCTTCTCGGCTTGCTTCGGCCTCGGCAGCCGCGACCTGCAGCCGGGCGACATCGTCGCCGCGGTCGACAACATGCTGCCGGGCGGCGCCGGTCGCCGCCAAGTCTACCTGGGCATCGACTTCATTCGTGAAGGCACGAAGCTGCCCAAGCTGCAGATCTGGCAGGAGACGCTCGTCGACCGGTATCCGCTGCTGTCGACACTCACGCTGCCGCCGTCCACCGAGGTGAACCTGCTGCCCAAGGGCTCGACGGCGCTGCGCATCCACTCGGTGGGTGGCTGGGGCGCGATCACGATGGGCAAGAACCTGTCGATGACGGCGTTCGAGCTGTTCGGCATGCACATCAAGGCGAACCCCAAGTACGGCTCGGAGAAGAAGGGGCAGCCGACAACGTTCTACGCCGTGCTGGCGCACGAACCCATCCGCCTCAACTGCGAGCTCAAGCGCGTCGATGTCGTGCTCTCGCCCGACCCGAACGTCTTCCGCCACAGCGATCCGCTCTCCGGCCTGGCGGAGGGCGGCGTCTTCGTCATCCAGACGGACCTGACGCCCGAGGCCTTCTGGCAGACGCTGCCGGCGATGGCGCGCCGTACGATCATCGACCGCAAGATCAAGGTGTACTGCCTCGACGCCTTCGCCATCGCCATGGCCGAAGCGTCGGATGTGGAGCTCCGCTACCGCATGCAGGGCGCGGCGTTCATGGGCGCCTTCTTCCGCACCTCGCCGCTGCTCGAGCGCGAGAAGCAGACCGAAGAAGCGCTGTTCAAGGGCATGGAAAAGCAGCTGCAGAAGAAGTTCGGCGGCCGCGGCGCGAACGTGGTGGCCGACAACGTGCGGGTTATCCGCCGCGGCTTCGACGAGGTGAAGGAGGTGCATCCCGTCGGCGGCGACTTCGGCGCCGACAGGGGCGACGTACCGCACATGCCGATGCTGATGGATTCGCCCAATGCCCTGGAGGGCATCGGGCACGAAGGGCGCTTCTGGGAGCAAGTCTGCGCCATCTGCAAGATCGGGCAGGACGGCATTGCCGATCCCTTTGCCGCCATCAGCGCCATTCCGGCCGCCACCGGCGCCGTGCGCGACATGAGCGGCGTGCGCCTCGAGGTGCCGGAATTCATCGCCGAGAAGTGCACGGGGTGCGCCCAGTGCTGGATACAGTGCCCCGACTCGGCCATCCCGGGCCTCGTGAGCAGCTTCGACGACGTGCTCAACGCCGCCATGGCGATGGCGACGAACGGCATTCACATGGAGCGCATCCGCCCCGTGGCCAAGAACTGGGCCAGGGAAGCGCAGAAGCTCCTGCAGAAGGACCCCAGCGTGAAGGTGCCGGACGCGTTTGCCAAGGCGTACGACAACGTCGCGGGCAAGATGGGCTGGGACGCCGAGCGCCGCGCGGCGACGGACGTCGAGTTCCGCGCCGTGCAGGCGCGGATCGCGAACTTCCCGCTCGCGCGCACCAAGCCGTTCTTCGACGCACTCGAAGGGAAGAGCAAGGGCTCGGGGGGCCTGCTTTCGGTCACCATCAACCCCGAGGCCTGCAAGGGCTGCAACCTCTGTGTCGAGGTCTGCCCCGACGGCGCGCTCATCACCACGAAGCAGGACGAGCCGTCGCTGCTGAAGCTTCGCGCCAACTGGGCGATGTGGAACCGGCTACCCGACACCGACGACCGCTTCATCAACGTCAGCGACGTCGACGAGGGCATCGGCGTGCTCTCGTCGCTGCTGCTGAAGAAGGCCACGTACCGCGCCATGGTGGGCGGCGACGGCGCCTGCATGGGCTGCGGCGAGAAGACCGCGGTGCACCTCATCCTGTCGGCCATCTTCGCGCAGATGGCGCCGAAGGTGGCCAGGCAGGTGGCCAAGCTCGAGGAGCTCATCACCACGCTCGACGAGAAGGCCCGGGCGATCGTCGGCTCGACGGCCGATCTCGGCGCGGCCGCCAGCGGCAAGGGCAACGCGGTGCAACTCGACGCCGCCCACCGCCATCAACTCGAGCTCATCGCCAAGGCGACCAGCGAGCTGAAGGACCTGCGCTGGCGCTATGTCGAGGGGCCCAGCGGCAAGGGCCGCGCGATGGTCGGCATGGCCAACTCCACCGGCTGCTCGTCGGTGTGGGGGTCCACCTATCCGTACAACCCGTATCCGTTCCCCTGGGTCAACCACCTCTTCCAGGATTCGCCGTCGATCGCCATCGGCCTCTTCGACGCCCACATGCGGAAGATGGCGGACGGCTTCGTGTCGGTGCGGCGCGCCGAGAAGCTGGTCGACGGCAGCTACGATCATGCCGCCGACGAGGCCGCGTTCAAGGCGTTCATGTGGCCCGAGTTCACGGATGAGGAGTTCTTCCTCTGCCCGCCGATCATCGCCATGGGCGGCGACGGCGCGATGCTCGACATCGGCTTCCAGAACCTCTCCCGCCTGCTCGCCTCGGGCAAGCCGGTGCGCGTGGTGGTGCTCGACACGCAGGTCTACTCCAACACCGGCGGCCAGGCCTGCACCAGCGGCTACACGGGCCAGGTAGCCGACATGTCGGGCTATGGCAAGGCGCAGCACGGCAAGACCGAGATGCGCAAGGAACTCGGCCTGCTGAGCATCGCCCACCGCGGGGCGTTCGTGCACCAGTCCTCGCAGGCCGCGGCCTCGCACCTGATCGCCGGCGTGCTCAAGGGCATGCACAAGCGGCGCCCGGTGCTCTTCAACATCTATACGCCGTGCCCGGTGGAACACGGGCTCGCCGATGACTGGTCGCAGCAGGCGGCGCGCTTTGCGCTCGAGAGCCGCGCCTTCCCGTTCCTGACGTACGATCCGGACGCCGGCAACTCCTTCGCCGATTGCCTGAGCCTCGAGGGCAATCCGTCGCCCGAAGCCGACTGGCCGACGTACTCGCTTCGCTACCTCGACGAGGCGGGTGCCGAGCAGACGCTCGAGGTCCCGCTGACCGTGGCGGACTGGGCATGCACCGAGGCGCGCTTCAAGCAGCACTTCTCGACGCTGGCCAAGGAGCTGTACGAGTACGCGATTCCCTTCGACCAGTTCCTCAAGCTCCCGAAGGAGGAGCGCGCACTGAAGACGGCGTTCATCTACGCCGTCGACAGGCAGCGGCACCTGCGCCGGCTGAAGGTCTCGCCCGAGATGGCGCTGCTGGCGGACGAGCGGCTGCAGTACTGGTCGCAGCTGCGACAGCTGGCCGGGATCGAGGTCTCCGACGTCGCTCGCAACACGGTGTCGGGCGTGATGGAGGCCGAGTTCGAGGTCAAGATGACCGCGCTTCGCGCCGAGTACGAGGCGAAGATCGCCCAGATCAGGAAGGAGTTTCCGCAGCAGATCGCCCGCCGACTGGCCGAAGGGCTCATGCGGCACGGCGGCGGCGGTGCGCTCGGCGAGCTGCTCGCCACGCTGCCGGCGGTGGCGCCGTCCGGCAACGGCCCCACAGCCGCGCCAGCGGCTGGGCCGGCGCCTGCGGTGGCCGCTTCGGCACCGGCGGCGCCGGCGCCTGCACCGGAAGCGACGGCGGTTGCCGCGGCGGTGACAGCCACTGCCACGGTGGTCGCCGAGGACGATGAGGCGCTCTCACTGGACGCGTACATCGACTCGGCGCGGTGCACCACCTGCAACGAGTGCACCAACCTGAACAAGAAGATGTTCGTCTACAATGCCGCCAAGCAGGCGGAAATCAAGGACGCCGCGGCGGGCACCTTCCAGCAGCTCGTGCTCGCCGCCGAGCGCTGCCCGGTGACGATCATCCATCCGGGGTCGCCGCTGAACCCCAGGGAGAAGGACCTCGAGAAGTGGGTGAAGCGCGCGGCGAGGTTCAACTGATGGCCTTCTTCGGCTTTGCCCACGGCGTGCATCCGCCGGAGGAAAAAGGGCTCACCAGCGCGCTGCCGATCCGGCGGATGCCGTATCCCGATGAGCTCGTGCTTCCCCTGCGCCAGCACGCCGGCAAGGAGGCCAAGCTCTGCGTGAAGGTGGGCGATCACGTCGAACGCGGTGATCCGGTGGGACTGGCCGACGGCTACATGTCGGTGCCCATCCACGCGTCGGCGGCCGGCACCATCACCGGCATCGACTGGTGGCCGCATCCCGACGGCACCATGGCGCAGTCCGTGCACATCACGGTGGAGAAATACGCGCTCCAGGTACCGCGTCCGCGCCTCGTGCCGCGCTGGGATGGGCTGACGGTGGAGCAGGTGGTGAAGGCCGTGCAGGACGCCGGCGTCGTCGGCCTCGGCGGCGCCGCCTTCCCCACCCACATCAAGCTCGCGCCGCCAAAGGACCACGCGGTGCACACGCTCATCGTCAACGGCGCGGAGTGCGAGCCGTACCTCACCTCGGACCACCGCACGATGGTGGAGTATCCGGAGCGGGTGCACTTCGGCTGCCGCATCATGATGCAGACGCTGGGCGTCTCGAAGGCCGTCATCGGCGTCGAGCGAAACAAGCCCGACGCCATTGCCGCGCTGCAGCGCACGAAGCCGGCCGACCTCGACATCGTCATCCTTCCGCTCACGGTGAAGTACCCGCAGGGCGCCGAGAAGATGCTCATCCACTCGGTGACCGGCATCGAGGTGCCCTCGGGCAAGCTGCCGGTGACCGTGGGCGTGGTGGTGCAGAACGTCGGCTCGCTGGCGGCGGTGGCCGAGGTGTTCGACACCGGACTGCCGCTCATCGAGCGCATCGTCACGGTCACCGGGCACGGCCTGCGGCGCCCCGCCAACCTCATCGTCCCGGTGGGCACGAGGCTCCGCGATCTGCTGGCGCACTGCGATGGCGTCACGCCCGATGCCGCCGAAGTGATCATCGGCGGACCGATGATGGGACTCGCCCAGTCCAACCTCGACGCCCCGGTCATCAAGGGAACCACCGGCGTGGTGGTGCTCGCGGCGCACGAGACGCGCGGCGAGACCATCTATCCGTGCATCCATTGCGGGCGCTGCCTCGATGCGTGCCCGGTGTTCCTCAATCCGTCGTGGCTCGGCGACCTCGCCCGGGTGAAGCGCTACGCCGACATGGCGGATCATCACCTGGCCGACTGCATGCTCTGCGGATCGTGCGCGTACGTCTGCCCGTCCAACATTCCGCTGTCGCAGCTCTTCCAGGCCAGCAAGGTGGCGCTGCGTCGCACGCTGCAAGCTGCACCGCAGGCGGGGGCCGCATGAACGCGCCCAGGCTCATCGTCACCGCGTCGCCGCACGTCAAGGGCGACGACTCGACGCCCCGCATCATGTGGACGGTGGCCGCGAGTCTCGTACCCGTCATCGCGGCGTCGATGTTCTTTTTCGGCATCAGCTCCCTGCTGGTGGTCCTCGCGGCCACGCTCGGCGCGCTGCTCACCGAGCGGTTCCTCGGGCGGCCCCGGTCGCTGCGCGACGGCTCGGCGATGATCACGGGCCTGCTGCTCGGACTTTCGCTGCCTCCCGGCATCCCGCTGTGGATGGCGGCGCTCGGCGGCTTCTTCGGCATCGCGTTCGGCAAGGCCATCTGGGGCGGGCTCGGACAGAACGGGTTCAACCCCGCGCTGATCGGCCGTGCCTTCCTGCAGACGGCGTTTCCGGTGGCCATCACCACGTGGCCGACGCCGGGCGGCAACTTCTTCACGCTGAAGGGCGACCTGTTCGCCGTCCCGTTCATGCATCCGGTGTCGGATGTCGTGACGTCGGCGACGCCGCTCGGCCTGTTCAAGTTCGAGCAGACGCTCACTTCCGTCGTGAATCTCGTGCTCGGCACGACGGGCGGTTCGGTGGGCGAGACGTCGGCGATCGTCATCCTGATCTGCGGCGCCTTCCTCGCGTGGAAGGGATACCTGAACTGGCGTTCGCCGGTTTCGATCATCCTCACGGTGCTGGTGCTCGGACAGCTGCTGCACTGGATCAACCCGGTGCGCTCGGCGGACGGGCTGTTCCACGTCTTCTCCGGCGGCCTGATGCTCGGTGCCGTGTACATGGCCACCGACATGGTGACGGTGCCGACCACGAACAAGGGGCGCTGGCTCTTCGGCGCCTGCGTAGGCGCGATCGTCGTCATCATCCGCGTCTACGGCGGCCTGCCCGAAGGCGTGATGTACGCGATCCTCATCATGAACGCCTTCACGCCGCTCATCAATCGCGCCACCCAGCCGACGGTCTTCGGCACCGTCAAGCTGAAGGAGGCCAAATGAGCGGCCACGAACATTCGCACGGCGCGCCGGCCGCGCCGACTCCGGATGCCGGCAGCTCGACGGCGCGCCTGCTCTTCACGCTCGCGTTTTTCGGCTCGCTCGGCGGCGGCATCCTCGCCTACACGTACCAGCAGACGCTCACGCCGATTCGCAAGTTCGCCGCCGAGAAGGTGGAGGCGGCCGTCAAGGAAGTGCTCGGTGGGCCGGCAACGCTCGACACCCTGTTCCTCGTCGGCGACACGTTGAGCCAGGAGCTCCCCGCCGGCGAAGATCCCCTCGTGGCGACCAAGCTCTTCATCGGGTTCAACGAGGCGGGCGAGCGTATCGGCGTGGCGGTGGAGGAATGGACGCCGGGGTTCGCCGCCGAGGTGCGCCTGATGGTGGGGTTCAACCCGGCCACCGGCGCGCTCACTGGCTTCAAGGTGCTGGCCCAGACCGAGACGCCGGGGCTCGGCGACAAGATCGCCAAGGACACGTCCTTCGCCTCGCGGTTCATGGGTAAGCTCGTGAATCCGCTCAAGGGCACCAAGAACCCGACCACTGATCCGAGCACGGTGCAGACCCTCACCGGCGCAACGATCTCGTCGAAGGCGGTGATCAAGGTGATCAACAAGGCCGTGGAGACGTGGAAGCCGCGCCTCGATGCTTATGAGAAGGGGGGTGGCAAGTGACCGCCATTGGTGTAGAAATCGCCGTCGACGCGCCGGAACCGATCGTGCCGGGCGCCCCGCCGCCCCAGCCGCTCTCCTTGGACTTCTGGCGCGGCATCGCCGACGACAACCCGGTGATGATCCAGATGCTCGGCCTCTGCCCGGCGATGGCCATCAGCAACCAGGTGAGCAACGGCCTCGGCATGGGCGCGGCGACGATCTTCGTCCTCGTCTGCTCGTCGCTGCTCATCTCGTCGCTGCGCAAGGTCATTCCCAACGAGGTGCGCCTCGCCACCTACATCCTGATCATCGCGACCTTCGTGACGATTTCGGATCTCGTGATGCAGGCCTACTTCCCGCTGTTGTCCAAGACGCTCGGCGCGTTCGTGCCGCTCATCGTCGTCAACTGCATCATTCTCGGCCGCGCCGAGGCGTTCGCGGGAAAGGTGGGGGTCAGGCGCGCGGTCGCCGACGCATTCGGGCAGGGGCTCGGGTTCACTGCGGCGCTGCTTATCATGTGCATCGTGCGCGAGGTCGTTGGAAGCGGCACCTTCCTGGGCTTCCAGTTGTTTGGCCCGCACTACGAGCCGTGGGTCTTCATGATCATGCCGCCTGGCGGATTCCTGACCATGGGGCTGATGTTCCTGGCGATGGGGTGGTGGGGCGAGCGCAAGAAGGCGAAGCTCGCGGAGGTGGCCAAGTGATTTCCGAACTCTCCTGGATCTTCTTCTCCACGCTGCTGATCAACAACTTCACGCTGGCGATGTTCCTGGGGCTCTGCTCCTTCTTCGGCGTGACCACCAAGATGGACACCGGCTGGCGCCTCGGCGCGGCCAACACGTTCGTGCTGGTGATGACGGCGGTCGCCGTCTGGATTCTCAACACGTTCATCCTCGCGCAGGCGCCGTACCTGCGGACGATCGCCTTCATCGTGGTCATCGCCTCGCTGGTGCAGATCGTCGAGATGGTGATCAAGAAGTTCCTCCCGGTGCTGTTTCGCGAGCTCGGCATCTACCTGCCGCTCATCACGACGAACTGCGCCATCCTGTACCTGGCCCTGACGCAGACCACGCGCGGGTACAACCTGCTCGAGGGCATCGTCTATGCCATCGGCGGCGGGCTCGGGCTGACGCTGGCCCTGACGCTGATGGCGTCCATCCGCGAGCGCCTCGACGTGGCCGACGTGCCGGCGATGGCCAGGCGGATGGGGCTGGTGCTCATCATCGCGGCGTGCATGTCGATGGCGTTCATGGGTTTTGCCGGCATGGGGAGCGGCGGCTGATGCAGACCTTCGTCGGCATCGTCATGTGCGCGGTCCTGTTTGCGCTGTTTGGCCTGGTGCGGCATCGCGGCTGCGCCGGCCACTGCACGGGTTGCACCAGCGCCTGCGGGCGCTTCGAGAGGGAGTCCCATCACCATGACTGAACATTCATTTCCCCGGCCCTGGGGCCGGCGCGAATTCCTGGCCATCGGCACCGGCGCGTTCGCCCTGGCGGCGCTGCCCCTGGCCCTGCGCCGCCACGTCGCCATTGCCCGGCGTACCATCCCGGTGATGGGCACGATTGCCGAACTGACGGTCGTCCATCGGTCGGAGGCACAGGCACAGGAAGCATTGGAAGCCGCCATCGCCGAACTGCGGTGGGTGGACGCCACGATGACGCGGTTCCGCCGCGACTCCGACATTGGCCGCGCCAACGCCGGCGCCTCGCGCGACGGCGTGATGGTGAGCGCCGAGACGGCGCAGGTCATCGAGACGGCGCTGCGCTGGTCGACGGCCAGCGATGGCCGGTTCGACCCGGGCATCGGCGCGGCTTCGGAACTGTGGGACGTGAACAACCGGCGCGAACCACCGCCGCCGGATGCGGTGCAGCGCCTCGCGGGACGCTCGTTCTGGCGCCATGTGGACGTCGAACGCCGCGCGAGCGGGGGTGTGGTGCGCTACGGCGAGCGCGACCTGCACCTCGACCTCGGCGGCATCGGCAAGGGGTATTCGCTCGACCGCGCGGTTCGCGTGCTGCGCGAGCGCGGCATCGAGCACGCCATCGTGAACCTGGGCGGCGACCTCTACGCTCTGGGCGAGTCGCCCGAAGGCGGCGCCTGGCGCGTCGGCATCAAGGATCCCGACGACCTGCGCGGCGTGGCCCGCACGCTCGAGGTGAGCGACCGCGCCGTGGCGACGTCCGGCGACTACGAGCGGTTCTTCCGCTATCGCGGCGCGCGGTACCACCATCTCATCGACCCGGCCACGGCCGCGCCACGCCAGACGAATGTGCGGAGCGTCACCGTGCTGGCCGACCGCTGCATCGACGCCGAACCCTGCGCCGTGTCGATCTTCGGGCTGCCGCACGAGCGGGCCCTCGCCTTTGCGCGCGCGCAGTTGAGTAGCGCCGACGTCATCACGCTGACCTGATCACCACCGGCCGGCACTGCGTCGGCGACCCTGCACGAGGAGGATTCCATGAAGAGCTCCCAACTGTTCTGCAGCGCGTGCGACCGGCAGGTGCGGGTGCTCATCTCCGAGGCGCCCCCGGGGGAGCATCAGGCGACGGTGCACGATGACGAGGTCATCTGCCTCGAGATCGGCGAGCACTGCACGGGCGGCCTGTGTCCGCTTGGCGCCGCCGAACCCAACGCGATGGTGGCCCGCCTGATTCACGAGGGGCTTCCCACCACCGGGCTGCGCACGGTGAAGGCCACCTGCCCGGCGTGCGGGCTGGAGGCCGAGTTCGTGCTGTATGGCGCTGGCAAGGCATCGTGTACGGTCTGCGGAACGGCCGCCAAGTGGGTCTGCGAGCACGTCGAGCCGTTGTAAGCGCGGCGGCCAACGGCACCGTCTCGCGGTGAATCGATGATGCAGGAGCACGGGGACAGCGTTACGCTGTCCCCGTGGTGTTTGCCGCCACTTGACACGCCAAGACTAAATGACTAGACTAACTTAGTCACTAGCTCGAGGCCCTTCCATGAAGACGTTCACCGTGCACGCCGCCAAGACGCAGTTCTCCAAGCTCATCGC
>JBBTJT010000081.1:0-22349 GCA_038059315.1 Gemmatimonadota bacterium | reverse complement strand
CCCCCCCCCCCCCAAAAACCCCCCCGCACCCCGCACTCCCCCCTCAGATGACGAGCATATCCGCTTTCCCGCGGCCCTCAGCCGAGATCCGCACCAGGATCCCCACCGCAATCCAGCAGGCCAGCAGGAACGAACCCCCGTAGCTGAAGAACGGCAGCGGGATGCCGGTGATGGGCATCAGGTTCAGCGTCATGCCGACGTTCACGAGGATGTGGACGAACCACGCCGACGCCAGGCCGAAGGCCACCAGGCTGGGGAACGGATCGGGTGACCGGGCGGCAATGCGCACGGAGCGCAGCAGGAGCATCAGGAAGAGCGACATCGCCACCGTGATCCCCAGGAACCCCAGTTCTTCCCCGACCACCGGGAAGATGAAGTCGGTGTGCTGGGCGGGCAGGAACGCCAGCCGCTTCTGGCTGCCGAGCGTGAATCCCTTGCCAAGCCAGCCGCCCGAGCCGATGGCCACCTGCGACTGGATGACGTGGTAACCGGACGCCAGCGGGTCCGCCGTGGGGTCGAGGAAGACGAGCAGGCGCTTCTGCTGGTACGGGTTCAGCTTGTCCCACAGGATCGGTGCCACCACGCCAGTGACGACATTGGCGAGGACGACGGCCACGCCCTCCACCAGGTAGGGCTTGTACCAGAGCACCAGCGCGATCAGCACCAGGAACCACGCGCCCCACACCCCGGGGCCGAACGCGAGGATCAGGCTGACCACCGGACTCGCCACCAGCACGAGGAGCTGCCAGGACACTCCGGCCCAGAAGAGCATCGCGAAGAAGATTCCCACGAACACGATGGCGGTGCCCAGGTCGGGCTGCTGCATGATCAGCACCCACGGCACGAAGACGGCCAGCGCGGGCTTCCAGAGGTCGAGCAGAGACTTGGGGGCGTCGCGCCGCGCGGCGAGGATCTTGGCGAGCATCAGCACCACCACGATCTTGGCCAGTTCAGACGGTTGGCCGAGCCGCACGCCGCCGATGGACAGCCAGCTCTTGGTGCTCGCCGCCGTGCCGGCTCCCGCGCCGATGAACAGGAGCAGGAGGAGCAGGACACACGACGCCGCGTAGGCCGGTGTCGCCACCCAGTCCAGGAAGCGCACGGAGGCACGGCTTACGGCGTAGGCGGCGCCGAGTCCCAGGCAGAACCAGAGGAACTGCTGCCGGTAGAGTCGCGCCACCAGCGTGGGCACGTCGGTCTGCCCGGCGCTGTACACCATGGCGATGCCGAACAGCGTCAGCACCACGGCGAGCGCCACGAGGGTCGGGTCGGCGATACGGCGGCGCGCGGCGCTCACCCGCCCTCCGTGAGGATCGCCCGCGTGGTCTGCGTCTTCAGGTAGTGTTCGATGATCTTCGACGCAATGCGCGCCGCGCGGGTTCCGTGCCCGCCGAACTCGAGCATCACCGCCACCACGATCCTGGCGTCGTCGGCCGGGGCGAAGCCCACGAACCACGCGTGATCGCGCGTGGCGTCCTGCGCATTCTGCGCCGTGCCCGTCTTGCCGGCCAGCATCACGCCCTGGATCTGCGACGCCGCCGCCGTGCCGCGCTGCACCACGCCGGCCAGCGCCTTGCGCACCCCGGTCATCTGCTCGTCAGTGAGGGCAAACAGCTTGGTGCGTTGCGCCGCGCCCCGCACGATCTCCGGCTGCACCGCCGCGCCATCGGTGGCCAGCGCGGTGTAGAAGCGCGCCATGTTGATGACCGTCTGCGCGTTCTCGCCCTGTCCAATGGCGAGGTTGAGGCTGGCCGACTGCGTCCACCCGCGCGGACCGAAGCGGCGATTGTAATACTCGGTGGCCGGTGCCGTCGGGAAGATCGATCGCGTCTCGGATGGCAGGTCGATTCCCGAGCGCTCGCGCGCGCCAAGGTCCACGCCACCCGCCACCAGGCGCGACAAGCCGATCTTGAGACCCAACTGATAGAAGTAAACGTCGCACGAGACCTCGATGGCCTGGGCCAGCGTCACATGGCCATGCCCCTTCTTGTCCCAGCACTTGAATCGCCGGTTGCCGTACTGGAAGCCGCCGGTGCACGCCAGCGGCATCTGGTCTTCGAGTGTCGCCAGCCCGGCCTGCAGGGCGAGCACCGCCGTGGCCAGCTTCCAGATGGAGCCCGGCGCGTACGTCCCCTTGATGGCCTTGTTGTAGAGGGGGCGCCGATCATCCTGGTTCAGCGTGCGCCAGTACTCCACCGGAATGCCGCCGATGAACCGGTTGGGATCGAACGTCGGCGCCGAATGCAGGGCCAGCACGGCGCCGCTCCGCGGATCCAGCGCCACCACCCCGCCGATCAGCGAGTCGCCGAACAGTTCGACCGTGAACTTCTGCAGGTCGAGGTCGATGTTCGTGTACATCGGCGGCGCGGCCTCGGGCAGCAGGTCCTGCCGCGCCCCGGACTCGCGCACTACGCGTCCGCGTGCGTCCACCTCCACGAACCGCGTTCCCTCGCGCCCGCGAAGCTGGCTCTCGTACTGCCGCTCCAGCCCGTCCTTCCCCACTTGCTGGCCCGCCTTGTAGCCGCGGAACGAGGCACTGGCGAGTTCGTTCTCGTTGACTTCACCCGTGTATCCGATGAACGCGGCGACCGCCGGTCCGTCGGGGTAGTACCGTTTTGGCGCGCTCTGGATGATCAGCCCCGGGAACTCCACCCGGTGCTCCTCGAGCACCGACACCACGTCGAAGGACGCGTCGGAGAAGATCACGGCGGGCCGGTTGGGCGCGCGGCGGAAACGCCGGACCGCCTGGTCGACCTGCTCCGGCGAGAGCGAGATCGTCCCCGACAGGCGCCGGAGCGCGGCGCGCAGCGAATCGACGCTCGGTGCCAGGAGCGAGACCGAATACCCCGGCAGGTTCTCGGCGATGATCTGCCCCCGGCGGTCGTAGATGACGCCGCGCGGCGCCGGCAGCGGCACCTCGCGCAGGCGGTTCTCCTCGGACTGCAGCACGTATTGCGCGTGCTGCAGCACCTGCGTCCGGAAGAACGAGCCCACCAGGAAGACGAACGACAGGAACAGCAGCGCGGCAGCGAGCCGCGCCCGGCGTTGCACCTCGTTCGGGTGGAAGCTCATCCTCGCGGTGTTCCCACCACCGGGCGCACCAGCACGAGCACCACCAGCCCGACCGCCGCGGTCAACGCGGCCGCCAGCGGCGACCAGAGCAGTGCCTGCACCAGGAACTCGCTGCCACTCAGCCGGTGATCGGCCGCCAGGAAGATCAGGTCGGCGGTCCACTTGCCGAGGAACACGAACACCGCGTTCAGCGCGAGGTTGTCGGCGAAGAACGCCGCCTTCAGCGACGACGCCGCGTACGCCACCACGCTGAACGCCAGCGCGCCGGCGCCGAATGCGTCCGGCGTCATCGCATCGGAAATGAGCCCGACGGAAAAGCCGACCGCCGTCGCCAGTCCCGGGCGCGCGCGCACCGCCACCAGCAGCACGGCGATGGCCAGGAAGTCGACCGACGCGTGCCACCCGAGCACCGGGCGCAGCGTGTAGTGCAGGGCGACGAGCGCCACGAAGACCACTGCGAACCACGCGCCGCGGGCCGAGATCATGGCATCGCCCGCGGCCTGGCCGCCGGTGCCGCGCCGCTGTCGGCGGGTGGCTTCACCGCGCGCAGCGTGTCGGGGCGCGCCCTTCGCGGTGGCACCGAGTCGGACCGTGGCGTCGTCGCCGGCAGTGCGTCGGGCCGGGGCCGCAGCGCCTGCAGCGAGTCGAAGCGCGCGCGCTCGGCCGTCGCCAGCGAATCGGTCCGGAGCTTGGCGAGCGAATCGCCGGCCCCCACCACCATGCGGAGGGCGCTGTCGACCGCCGTCTGCCAGACGGCCGCCACCCCTTCCTTGGCGCGTCGCGGCTGCACCACCATCACGGTGGTCACGTCGACGAGCCGGACCGCCGGCCGCAGCAGATAGTTGCGCGCCCACCCCTCGGCCGTGCGCAGTTCCGACACCACGGTGCCCACGGGGATGCCGCGCGGATAGACGCCGCCCAGCCCGGCACTCACGATCAGCGTCCCCTCGCGCAGCGCGCTCCGGAACGCCACGCCGCGCAACTCGAGCAGGAACCGCGTCGCACCGGCGCCGAGGTGCGGGTACACGATCCCGAAGGCCGTGCCATCGGCGGACATCGCGCTGACGCGAAAGTCCGGGTGCGGCCAGACGATGGCGATCGACGTCGACGCATCGACCGTCTCGATCATCCCCACCAGTCCCTCGGGCGCGACGACCGGGCTGAACGCGACCACGCCATCATCGCGACCGGCGGTGAGGGTCATCGTGTAGTCGTCTCCCAGGCCGCGCCCATGCAGCGCCTCGGCCGGGACGAAGCCCCACGTGAGCGCGGCGCCCAGGCCAAGCAGTTGTCGCAGCCGCTCGTTCTCGGCGCTCACCACGTCGGCCTGCGATGCCCGGAGCCGCAGGCTGTCGGCGATGCGCAGCGATGCGTCGTAGGCGAGGATCGCGCGTCGCGACACCTCGGCGCGCTCCTGCAGCGCGGCCAGCGGCACGACGATCGAGCCGCGCAGTCCGCCGGCGATGGTCGACCGCAGCGACGCGGGAAGCACCAGCGCCGCCAGCGACAGCAGCACGCAGGCGACGAGCATCGCCTGGTCCGCCTGGGAGGATGTGCGTGCCGGGCGCGGCACCGTGCGTCAGGTGGAGAGGACCGACCAGTACTTCTCTTCGTCGTCGAGGATGCGACCCGTGCCGCGCACCACGCACGTCAGCGGATCCTCGTCAACGTGAATCGGGAGCCCCGTTTCCTGCGTCAACAGCACGTCGAGCCCGCGAATGAGCGCACCGCCGCCTGTCATCACGATGCCGCGGTCCACGATGTCGCTCGCCAGTTCCGGCGGCGTGATCTCCAGCGCCCGGCGCACGGCATCGACGATCTGCTGGATGGGCTGCTGCATCGCGTCGCGAATCTCCGAGCTGTGCACGCGCACCGTCTTGGGGATGCCCGACACGAGGTCGCGCCCCTTCACTTCCATCTCGCGCTCCTCGCTCATCGGCGACGCCGAGCCGATCTGGATCTTCACCTGCTCGGCCGTCGGCTCGCCGATCAGCAGGTTGTACTGCGAGCGCATGAACTGCACGATGCTGATGTCGAGCTCGTCACCCCCGGTGCGAATCGACGTGTCCGACACGATGCCGCTCAGCGCGATGACGGCGATCTCCGTGGTGCCGCCGCCGATGTCGATGACCATGTTGCCGGTCGGCGTCTCCACCGGGAGCCCGACGCCGATCGCCGCCGCCATCGGCTCGGCCACCATGAACACTTCCTTGGCGCCGGCGCCGAGCGCCGAGTCGCGCACCGCGCGCTTCTCCACCTCGGTGATTCCCGACGGCACGCAGACGATCACCCGCGGCTTCACGCGAAAGACGTGCTTCTCGATGATCAGCTCGAGGAAGTAGCGCAGCATCTTCTCGGTGACGTCGAAGTCGGCGATGACGCCGTCCTTCATGGGTCGCACGGCGATGATCCCCTCGGGCGTGCGGCCGAGCATGCGCTTGGCCTCGAGGCCGACGCCCTTGATCTTCTTCGTCTCGCGATCCATCGCCACCACGGAGGGCTCGTTGAGCACGATCCCCTCGCCCTTCACGTAAACGAGCGTGTTCGCCGTGCCGAGATCGACGGCGATCGCGTTCGCGGGGAAGAGTGACCCGGATTTGAAGAACGGAAAATTCCAGCGCATTGAAGCTCACGCGCGACCGCGGCAACGCGCGATCGGCTCAGGGCGGACATCTATGTGAGTGCGGGGCGGCGAACAGGGGGAAAGCTATGGGCCGTCGCACTTTGCGACAAGACGGCGGGTCTGGCAGGCGCCCGTGTGCCGACGTCTCTCACGAAGACCGGAGGCGGACGGAGGACACCGAGAACGACAAAACACTCAAGGGGGCCCGGCGGACAGTACGCCAAAACCCCCTCAAGAAGTTGTCGCAGTCTCCGCGTCCTCCGTCCACCTCCAGTCTCCGTGAGAGACCTCGGCGCGCGGATGCCAGCCGTCAGCCGAGGCACGTCTCCGGCGCCACGAACTTCATCCCGAACGCGTCGGCGACCCCCTGGTACGTCACCTTGCCGTCGGCGACGTTCAGTCCCTTCAGCAGGGCCGGGTCATCCTTGAGCGCCTGCTTCCACCCCTTGTTCGCCAGCTTCAGGGCGTACGGGAAGGTCGCATTGGTGAGGGCCAGCGTGGACGTGCGCGGCACGCCGCCCGGCATGTTCGCCACGCCGTAGTGGATGACGCCGTCCACGGTGTACACCGGGTTTTCGTGCGTCGTGGCATGGATGGTCTCCACGCAGCCGCCCTGGTCGATGGCGACGTCGACGATCACCGAACCCGGCTTCATCAGCTTGAGGTCGTCCTTGCGGATGAGCTTCGGCGCCTTGGTGCCCGGGATCAGCACGCCGCCGATCACCAGGTCAGCCGTCGCGATCTGCTCGAGGATGTTGTGGCGATTGCTGTAGATCATCGTCACGTTGGCCGGCATCACGTCGCTCAGGTAGCGCAGCCGCGGCAGCGACAGGTCAAGGATGGTGACCTTCGCGCCCATGCCCGCCGCCATCTTGGCCGCGTTGATGCCCACGATGCCGCCGCCCAGCACCACCACGTTCGCCGGCTGCACGCCCGGCACGCCGCCCAGCAGCAGCCCGAGACCGCCGTACAGCTTCTCGAGGTACTTGGCGCCTTCCTGCACGGCCATGCGCCCGGCCACCTCGGACATCGGGATGAGCAGCGGCAGGTCGCCATTGGCCAGTTCCACCGTCTCGTACGCAATGCAGATGGCGCCCGAGTCGATGTGCGCCTGGGTCAGCTTCTCGTCGGCGGCATAGTGGAAGTAGGTGAAGATCACCTGGCCCTTGCGCATCCGCGGCCACTCCACGCCGATGGGCTCCTTCACCTTGATGATCATCTCCGCTTCCTTCCAGACCTCGTCCGCCGTGCCCAGTATCTTGGCGCCCACGGCGACGTACTGCTCGTCGCTGAAGCCGCTCCCCTCGCCCGCCGCCTTTTCCACGAACACGGCATGCCCGGCCGACACCAGCGCTTCGGCCCCGGCAGGAACCAGGGAAACGCGGTTTTCGTTCGTCTTGATTTCCTTCGGAATTCCGATACGCATGGGTATGGTCGATTTGGAAAGTGAGAGTCGTCAGAAACCAACGCTGCAATTTAGCACGACTGGCCTCGGTGCGGACACTCGGCGGTTCCCCGATGGGGCGTAAGGCAATCCACCGTCCGCCATCCACCGTCTACCGTCGACCGTCCACCGTCTACTTGTTCGGCCCCAGGCTCACCACCGTCTGCAGCTCCGGCCGGAAAAACTCGGCGCACACCGCCCGCGCCGTCTCGGCGTCGATCGCGTCGATGCGCTGCAGCACGTCGTCGAGCGTCAGGAACGGCTCGCGATACAGTTCCACCGAGGCGGCGCGGAACATGCGCGCCGCGGGGCTCTCCATCGCCAGCGTGATCTGCCCCTTCAACTGCTGCTTGCCCTGTGCGAGTTCGGCCGCGGGGATGCCATCGTCCACCAGGCGCTGCAGTTCGCCCTGCACCGCGGCCAGGGCCTGGTCGCGCGTCCCGGGGGCCGTGCCCACGTACACGCCGTGCGTCCCCATCTGCGTGTGAAAGCTCTGGAACGTGTACACACTGTAGGCGAGCCCGAGCTCCTCGCGGACCTTCTGGAAGAGGCGCGAGCTCATGCCGCCGCCGAGCAGCGTGTCGACGAGCATCAGCGCATGGCGCCGCGGGTCGCGGTGCGGCACCGTCGGCGACCCCATGACGATGTGGCTCTGCGCCCCGTCGCGCACCACGTGGCGCACCAGCGGCGTCACCGCCGCGGACGGCACCTCGGCGAGCGGCGCGTCGTCTCCGCGCGGCAGGTCGGCCCATCCGGTCCCGGCGAGCACGGCGAGCAGCTGCTCGTGCGTCACGTTGCCCGACGCCGACACCACGATGTGCGGCGGGTGGTACGCCCGGGCGTGCAGCGCGCGCAGGTCGTCGAGCTTCATCCCCGCCACGGTCTCGCGCGTCCCGAGGATCGAGTAGCCCATGGGGTGCGCCCCCCACTGCGCCTCGTTCTGGAGCTCGAACACCAGGTCGTCGGGGGTGTCCTCCATCATCGAGATCTCCTCGAGCACCACCTTCCGCTCGAGGCGCAGGTCCTCGGCGCGAAGCAGCGGGCGGAACATCAGGTCGGCCATCACGTCGGCCGCCTCGCTCAGGTGCTCGTCGAGCACGCGCGCCTGGAAGGAGGTGTGCTCGCGAGACGTGTAGGCGTCCAGCGAGCCACCCAGCGCCTCGAGGGCCAGCGCCAGCTGGTGCGCACTGCGCTGCTCGGTGCCCTTGAACACCAGGTGCTCGAGCAGGTGCGAGACGCCCATCACCTCGCGCGCCTCGTGCACGGATGCCGCGCGCACCCAGGCCCCGAACGCAACCGACCGCACTCCCGGATAGAATTCCGAGAGTACGGTCAGTCCATTGGCCAGCACCGTGCGCTGCACCCCCAACTCGGGGGCGAGGGTGAGCGCCGCCACTACTTGCGAGGCCCGCGACCACCGCGGCCACCGCGGCCACCGCGATCACCACCGTCCCGTCGCGGCCGTTCGGCACGTTCATCGCCGCCATCGGCGGCCGGCTCGGTGCTCGGCGCGCCTTCGGTCGTCGCGTACGCGTCGCCCTCGGGAGCCGCCACCGCCGCCGGCGATGCGCCCGCCTCGCCAGCGCCCGGCTTGGGCAGCAGCGCCTTCATGGACAGGCGCAGGCGGCCGCGCTCGTCGCGCTCCACCAGCTTCACCGTCACCACTTCGCCCTTCTTCACCACGTCTTCCGGCTTCTCGACGCGCGTGTGGCGCATCTCCGAGACGTGCAGCAGCGCCTCCGTGCCCGGCATGATCTCGACGAACGCCCCGAACGCCGTCACGCTCTTCACCGTGCCCTGGTACGTCAGGCCGACTTCCGGCTCGGCCGTGATGGCGGCCACCATCTGGCGCGCGCGTTCCATCGCCTCGCCGCCCACGGCGGCAATCGTCACCAGGCCGGCGTCGTCCACCGTCAGCTCGGCGCCCGTCTCTTCCTGGATGCCGCGGATCGTCTTGCCCTTGGGGCCGATGAGGTCGCCGATCTTCTCGGGATTGATGCTCATCGTCACGATGCGCGGCGCCCACGTCGACAGCTCGGCGCGCGGCGCGTCGAGCGCCTTCGACATCTCGCCGAGGATGTGCAGGCGTCCCAGCTTCGCCTGCGCCAGCGCCTCGGTCATGATCTTGAGCTCGAGCCCCTGGATCTTGATGTCCATCTGGATCGACGTGATGCCGTCCTTGGTGCCCGCCACCTTGAAGTCCATGTCGCCGAGATGGTCTTCGGTGCCGAGGATGTCGGTGAGGATCGCGTACTTCTTGCCTTCCTTGATCAGGCCCATCGCCACGCCGGCCACCGCGCCCTTCAGCGGGATGCCCGCGTCGAAGCACGACAGCGAGCCGCCGCACACCGAGGCCATCGACGACGAGCCGTTGGACTCGAGCACGTCGGACACGATGCGGATGGTGTACGGGAACTCCTCGAACGTCGGCAGCACACCTTGGATGGCGCGCTCGGCCAGGTTGCCGTGGCCGATTTCGCGGCGGCTGGTGCCGCGCATCATCTTCACTTCGCCCGTGGAGAACGGCGGGAAGTTGTAGTGGAGCATGAAGGCCTTGGTGGTTTCCTTGGCCTCGTCGATCGAGTCCATGCGCTGCACGTCGCGGGCGGTGCCGAGCGTCGCCGCCACCAGCGCCTGCGTCTGCCCGCGCGTGAACAGCGCCGACCCGTGGGCACGCGGCAGCAGGCCGGTGTCGATGGAGATCGCCCGCACTTCGGTCGGCTTGCGGCCGTCGACGCGCAGCCCCGTCTCGAGCACCTGCTCGCGGAGGGCGTTGTACTCGAGGTCGCCCAGTACGCTGCCGACGAACGGCAGCTGCTCGGGGGTGAGCACCGTCGCCATCTCTTCCTTGACCGTGCCCTTGACCGCTTCCACGGCGGCGATGCGCGTGTGCTTGTCCTTCTGGTTGATCGCCGCGACGATCCGCGCCTTGGCGGCCTTGGTGACCGTCTTCACGACGTCGGCTGGCGTCTCATTCCTGCTCCATTCCATCTTCTCGATGGTGAGCTGCGAGAGCAGCTCTTCCTGCATCGCGATCAGTTCCTTGATGCCGTTCTGGGCGATCTCGAGTCCCTTGATGACGTCATCCTCGCCGATCTCCAGCGCGCCACCCTCGACCATCATGATCGAGTCCTGCGAGCCGGCGACCACCAGGTCCATGTCGGAGAACTCGAGCGCCTGGAACGTCGGGTTCAGCACCCACTTGTCTTCCACGCGGCCCACCCGCACGGCGGCAATCGGGCCGGCCCACGGAATCCGTGACGCGCTGAGCGCAAACGAGGTGGCGACGAGGCCGAGCACGTCGGCGTCGTTCTCCTGGTCCGCGGAGATGACGTAGATGAAGACCTGGACCTCGTTCTGGAAGCCCTCGGGAAACAGTGGGCGGATGGAGCGGTCGATGATGCGGCACGAGAGGATCTCCTCGTCGCGCGGGCGCCCTTCACGCTTGATGAACCCGCCCGGGATCTTGCCGGCGGCGTAGGTCTTTTCCTTGTACTCGACGGTCAGCGGGAAGAACGGGAGCGAGCTCCGCCTGTCGCTGACGGTGACGGCCGCGAGGACCATCGTGTCGCCGAACGTGATGAGCGCCGATCCCGCGGCCTGCTTGGCCATGCGCCCCGTCTCGATGACCAGGCGGCGGCCGGCGAACGTCCGTTCAATGCGATGCATCATGATGTTGTGTCTCGGTGGAACACAAAACGCGCGGGCCGCCGTGTATGCGTCCGCGCGAGTTGCGTTGCGTGGTTCTTAGTAACGCAGACCCAGGTCTGCGATGAGCTTCCGGTATCCGTCCACATCCGTGCGCTTGAGGTAGTCAAGCAGCCGACGGCGCGTGCCGACCATCTTCAGCAGGCCGCGGCGGCCGTGGTGGTCCTTGGCATGCGAACGGAAGTGATCGGTCAGGTAGACGATCCGTTCCGTAAGAATGCCGACCTGCACGTGGGAGGAACCGGTGTCGGTGTCGTGGCGGCGATGCTTTGCGATCGCCGGCGTCTTGTCGAATGCCATTATCCTGGGTCTCTGCGTACTTCGGTAATTAGGGCCATTCCGTTATAGCAGATGAAGTTACACTGCCTTTGAGCTGGTGTAAAGCCCCCCTGCGCTCGTCTTTACCCGGGTCGGGTGCGGAGTGCGGGGGCTCAGGAGGGGGGATGAGTGGAGGCTCGAGAAGGAGTCATTGGGCGGTCCGGGGAAGCGCCCCGCTCCCCCGCACCCCGCACTCGACCTCAGAGAACATCAGCGGAACAACGCCACCAGGTCGTTGAACATCACCACCGCAAACAGCGCCACGATGGCCGCCAGCCCCACCCGCATCACGTTTTCCCGCGTCCGGACGCTGAACGGCGACCCCTTGGCCGATTCGGCGATCGTCATCAGCACCTGGCCGCCGTCGAGAATCGGAATCGGCAGGAGGTTGAGGACGGCCAGGTTGATGCTCAGGAAGGCGACCAGCGCCCACACCGACTCGAAACCCGAGCGCGCCGCGGCCACCGACGTGCGGACGATGCCCACCGGCCCCGCCAGGTTCTTCACCGAGATCGTGCCGCGGAGCAGCCCGCCCAGCACTCCCACCACCGATCGGCCCATGGACCACGTGGCGTTCCAGCCGGCACCCGCCGCCGCCAGCGGCCCCAGTCGCACTCGCTCGACCTTGTTCTTCGCGAACGCGCCCACGCGCCCCTCCGTCACTTCCTTGCCGGTGTAGACGTCGGCCCCCTGCTGGGCCACCGGCGTGATGGTGAGCACGCGCGACACTCCGTTCCGCCGCACGTCGAACGACACCGGCGTCCCGGCCGACGCCGAGATGGTGGTCAACATGTCGTTCCACGCGCGCACCTTCACGCCGTTGATCGCCACGATCGAGTCGCCCTGCTGCAGGCCGGCCTGCGCCGCCGGCATCCCGACGACCACCGAGTCGATCACCGCCGGCACGTACGAGCGACCGTAGTACGAATACACGCCCGTCGAAACAACCAGCGTCAGCACCACGTTCATGGTCACGCCGGCCAGCATGATCACCAGGCGCGCCCGCAGCGGCTTGCTCTCGAACCAGCGGTCGGCGGGCACCGGCTTGGGGCCGAACGGCACCATCGCGTTTTCATCCCAATCCTTCGGTTTTGCCTCTGCCTCCGCCCCCTGCACCTCACTGTGCCCCTTCGCCGTGCCTTCCGGAGATCCGCCCCCCTCAATGAGGGCCATCGTCTCATCGTCCCGACTCGCCATGCGCACATACCCGCCGAGCGGCAGTGCCGCCAGCACGTACTCGGTCTCGCCACGGCGCATCTTCCACAACGCCGGGCCGAATCCCACCGAGAACCGCGGCGCGTACACGCCCGTCCACTTGGCGGCAAGAAAGTGCCCGAGTTCGTGGATGAACACCACGATGCCGAGCACGAGAACTGGGGCGAGCCACGCTAGCATTCGCACTTCTCCCTGACTGTTCGCCGTGCCGCGGCATCGGCGTCCCACAACGCTTCTCGGCTGTCGCCGGCGAGCCCGGCGTGCCGCTCCAGTGCCACTGCGATCGAGTCGGCGATGGCGCCGAGCGCAATCTTCCCCTCGAGAAACAACATCACCGCCTGCTCGTTGGCGGCGTTGAACACCGCCGGCGCCGCCCTGCCCGAGCGCCCGGCGGCCACGCCCAGCCCCAGGCACGGAAACGCGTCGTAGCGCACGGCCTCGAAGGTCAGCGGTCCGGCCGCCACGGCATCGAAGGCCGGCACTCCGCCGTCTTCCAGCCGGTCCGGATGCGACAGCGCGTACAGGATGGGAAGCTCCATCGAAGGAACGCCCAGCTGCGCCAGAACGCTCCCGTCGCGAAACTCGACCATCGAGTGCACGATGCTCTGCGGGTGCACCACCACGTCGATCTGGTCATACCCCAGACCGAACAGGAAGTGCGCCTCGATGACCTCCAGCGCCTTGTTGGCCAGCGTCGCGCTGTCCACCGAGATCTTGCGCCCCATCGACCACGTGGGATGGTTGAGCGCGTCGGCGGCGGTGGCCGCGCGCACGCGCTCGGCCGGCCACTCGCGGAACGGGCCGCCCGAGGCGGTGATGACCAGCCGGCGAATGTCGGCCGTGGTGCGTCCGGCCAGGCACTGCAGGATGGCCGAGTGCTCGCTGTCCACGGGCACCAGCGTGCCGCCGCCGCGCTGCGCCGCCGCCTTCACCAGCGCGCCACCCATCACCAGCGATTCCTTGTTGGCCAGCGCCACGCGCTTGCCGGCTTCGAGCGCGGCCATGGTGGCATCGAGTCCCGCCGCGCCGACCACGGCGTTCAGCACGATCTCCACATCGTGGCGGGTGGCGGCTTCTACCAGCGCCTCGGGGCCGCGCCGCCACGTCGCATCGGCGACGCCGTCGCCCTGCACCAGTCCCACGAACGACGGCTGCCACTCGGCGGCCTGGGCCCGCAGCAGCTCGGCGCTGCCGTGCGCCGTCAGCGCCCGCACCACGAACCGGTCGCGATGCCGCGACAGCACCCGCAGCGCGGTGGTGCCAATCGACCCGGTGGAGCCGAGGAGCGCGACGCCCTGCGCCGTCATCAGGGCGTATAGCGGAGAAGGCGGTCGAGCAGCACGTAGCCCACCGGCAGCGTGAACAGCAGCGAGTCCACGCGATCGAGCACGCCACCGTGGCCGGGGATGAGGGCGGAACTGTCCTTGACGCCCGCCTCGCGCTTGAACATCGACTCGGCCAGGTCGCCCACCTGTGCCGCGACGCTGAGCGCGATGCCCACCACGAGGATGCCGGGAAGGCGGAGCGTGAGGTGCGCCCACGGCGGCAGGACGAAGGTGGCGATCAGCCACGTCGCCAGGACGCTGGTCACCACGGCCCCGTACGCGCCGGCCCAGGTCTTCCCCGGGCTCACGGTGGGCATCAGCCTGGCGCGCCCGAAGGCGCGCCCCGCCAGGTAGGCGCCACTGTCGTTCAGCCAGGTGACCACGATGGGCAGCATCAGCACCGCCGTGCCGGCCCTGGCGCCGACCACGAACTGGTGGTACCGCAGCGCGTAGGCGAAGCTGAGCATGCCGCCCGTGTAGACGATGCCCGTGAGCGTGGCGCCCACCGCGGCCATCGGAGCGCCGGCGACGCCGCGCGCGAACAGCGCGATGGTCAGGAGCGCGGGCACGAGCATGGCCACCCAGCTCACCGGTGGCACCCACAAGCCGAGATAGCGGGCGTGCACCAGCACCGGGATCAGCGCGCTCAGCACGATGCCTGGCCCGCGGAGCGCCGGCACGCCGCGCGCCTCGGCGAGGCGGTAGAACTCCCACGCCGCCAGGCCCGAAGCCAGCGACAGCAGGGTGACGAGCGCCGGGCCACCGGCCCATACGCAGCCCAGCACGATCGGGATGAGCACGATCGCGACGAGCACCCGCTTGGGGAACTCTCGCACAGGTGTTGCCTGGTTACGCAGGAACGCGGCCGAAACGGCGATCGCGATTCTGGAACTCGAGAATGGCCTCGTACAGCTCGCGGTGCCCGAAGTCGGGCCAGAGCACCGGCGAGATGTGCAGCTCGGTGTACGCCAGCTGCCAGAGGAGGAAGTTCGAGATGCGCATCTCGCCCGACGTGCGGATCAGCAGGTCGGGATCAGGGCAGCCCGCCGTGAACATCCGGCCCGAGAGCGCGGCCTCGTCGACCTGCGCCGGTGTCATGCGGCCGGCAAGCACCTCTTCGGCCAGCAGGCGCGCCGCGCGCGTGATCTCGGCGCGCGAGCCGTACGAGATGAAGAGGTTCAGGATCAGCTTGCCGTTGCCGGCGGTCTGGGCCATCACGCGATCCACCGCGTCGCGCTGCGGCTTGCCCAGCCGGTCGAGGTCACCCAGGAAGACGACGCGCACGCCCTGCTCGTCGAGTTCGTCGGCCTCCTTCTGGATGTACTCCTCGAGCAGCGACATCAGCGCCGAGACTTCGCCGGCGGGACGCTGCCAGTTCTCCTGCGAGAACGCGAAGAGCGACAGCACGCCCACGCCCACCTCGAGCGACGCCTCCACCACCTCGCGCACGGCCTTCATGCCCTGGCGATGACCGACGGGGCGCGGCAGCAGGCGCTCGCGCGCCCACCGCCCGTTGCCGTCCATGATGATCGCCACATGGCGCGGAATGGAGCCGTGCACGCGCACCTGCGCGAGCAGCTCGTCGGAGGCGGCGCTCATGTCGCGGTCAGACCTCGAGGATTTCGGCTTCCTTCGCCTTCATGAGGCCATCGACCTTGCCGATGAACTCGTCGTGCATCTTCTGCAGGTCCTTCTCCGCGTGCTTCACGTCGTCCTCGGAGACGCCGTCCATCTTCTTCAGCAGCTCGCGGGCGTGCGTGCGGGCGTGGCGGATGGCGATGCGGCCGTCCTCGGCGTACTTGTGCACGAACTTCACCAGTTCCTTTCGTCGCTGCTCGTTCATCGACGGCAGCGGCACGCGGATGAACGCGCCCTGGATGGCCGGGTCGAGGCCAAGGTCGGCTTCGCGAATGGCCTTCTCCACGGCCTTCACCTGCCCCTTGTCGAACGGGGTCACGATGAGCACGCGCGGCTCTGGCGCGTTGACCGTCGCCACCTGGTTCAGCGCCACGAGGGCGCCGTAGGCCTCCACCTTCACCGTGTCGAGCATGCTCGGCGTCGCCTTGCCCGAGCGCACCGACGAGAACTCGCGCCTGGCCGCCTCGACGCCCTTGTCCATCTGGGCGCGGCACTCCTTCAGGATGTTCGGAATCGTGGTCATGAAACGAGGGTCCCCACCGGTTCGCCGCGGATCGCATCGGCCACGGCACCCGCGGTATTGATGTTGAGCACGATCAGGGGCAGCGAGTTTTCCTTGCACAGCGTGATCGCCGTCTGGTCCATCACGCCCAGTTCCTCCAGCATCACGTCGCGGTAGCTGATGCGCTCGTACCGCGTGGCGTTCGGGTCCTTCTTGGGATCGGCCGAGTAGATGCCGTCGACGCTCGTGGCCTTGATGATGACGTTCGCCTCCATCTGGATGGCCCGCAAGACCGCCGCGGTATCGGTGGAAAAATACGGGTTCCCGGTGCCGCCCGCAAAGACGACGCAGCGTCCCTTCTCGAGGTGCCGCATGGCGCGGCGGCGAATGAACGGCTCGGCCAGTTCTTCCATCCGGATGGCCGTCATCACGCGGGTGTCGAGCCCGTCGCGTTCGAGGACGTCCTGCATCGCCAGCGCGTTGATGACGGTGGCGAGCATCCCCATGTAATCCGCGCTCACGCGGTCCATGCCCTCCTTCGAGAGCTGCGAACCACGCACGATGTTGCCGCCACCGATGACCAGCGCAATCTGCGCGCCCATCGCGTGGATCTTGCGGATCTCGTGCCCGAAGCGGGTCATGGTCTCGAAGTCGAAACCGAAGTCCTTGTCCCCGGCGAAGGCCTCGCCGGAGAGCTTGAGCAGGACGCGGGGGTACTTGAGCGCCGTCACCTGGACTACGCCTCGCCCATCTTGAAGCGGGCGAACCGCACCACCGAGGCGCCGGCGCCGGCTTCCTTCAGCAGGGCGCCGATGGTCTTGCTGTCCTCGCGCACCCACGGCTGTTCGATGAGCACCATCTCGCCGTAGAACTTGTTCATGCGTCCCTCCGTCATCTTCTCGGCGATGGCCGGCGGCTTGCCGCTGGCGATGGCCTGCTCGACGAAGATCGCACGTTCCCTGGCGGCGACGTCGGCGTCCACGCCGGCGCGGTCGACGGCAATGGCCGGTGACGGTACGCCCGCGGCCACATGCTCGGCAATCGTGTTGGCCAGCGCCTGACCTGCCGCGCCCGAGATGCCCGCGAGTTCCACCAGCACGCCCACCTTGCCGTTGAAGTGGAGGTAGTGCCCCACGGCGCCGCCGGCCGTCTGGAAGCGCGCCACCTGCTTGAGGACGACGTTTTCGCCCGTCTTTGCCGAGGCCGCCTTCACGACCGCGCCGACCGTGCGACCGGTGTCGGCGTACCACGGCGTGGCCAGATAGGCGCCCTCGGCGCCCACCTTCACCACGGCGGTGACGGCGGCGTCCTTGGACACCTGCTCGACCATCTGCCTGGCCAGCGCGACGAACTCGTCGTTTCGGCCCACGAAGTCAGTCTCCGAGTTGATTTCGATCATCGCCGCCGCGGTGGCATCGGGAGCCACCCATGTGACGATTTGCCCCTCCGAGGCGGCACGATCGGCGCGCTTCTCGGCCTTGGCAGCCCCCTTCTTGCGAAGGACGTCCACGGCCTTTTCCATGTCGCCCCCGGCCTCTTCGAGAGCCTTCTTGCAATCCATCATGCCGGCGCCGGTGCGGGCCCGGAGCTCGGCGACGTCCTTCGCGGTGATCACAGCCATGTGCTGATGCCTTTCAGAGTGTCCGTGTGAAGACGCCGCCGGCTGTACGGCCGGCGGCGTCGGGAAAAGTACGCGCAGGTCGGCGTGATGACCACGCCGCCGCCGTCACGCGCTCGGCGTTTCGGAGGCCGGTGCGGCTTCGCCACCACTTTCGGCCACGCCCTCGCCACCCTCGGCGCCACCCTTCAGGCGGGCCGCAATGGCGTCGGGCTTGGCCCGGCGACGCCGCGGACGATCGCCACCACCACCACCACCGCCGCCGCCGCCGCCGCTGCCGCCCCGGCGACGCCCGTCGCCTTCCGGCTCGGCGCCGCGGTCGCTCGAGTACGTGTACGACGCGCCGTCCTCCGCCTCGTCGCGCACCGGCGCCTCGCGGCGCGCCTCGACGATGGCGTCGGTCACGGCGGCCGTGAGCAGTTCCACCGAGCGGATGGCGTCGTCGTTACCGGCGATCGGCACGGCGATGAGGTCCGGATCGGAGTTGGTGTCGCAGATGGCGATGATCGGGATGCCGAGCTTCTTGGCCTCGTCCACGGCGATGCGCTCCTTCTTGGCATCGACGACGAACATGAGGCCCGGCAGGCGCGACATCGACTTGATGCCCGAGAGATTCTTCAGGAGCTTGTCCTTCTGACGCGTGAGCATCAGCTGCTCCTTCTTGGTGTAGTTCTTGAAGCCACCGCCCGACTCGGCGCCGGCCTCGAGTTCCTTGAGGCGGCGGATCTGCTTCTTGACCGTGGCAAAATTCGTGAGGAGCCCGCCGAGCCAGCGCTCGGTCACGGACAGCGCGCCGCCGCGCTCCGCTTCCAGCAGCACGATGGCCGAGAGCTGGCGCTTGGTGCAGACGTACAGCACCTGGTCGCCGCGCAGCACGACCTCGCGGGCCAGCTTCTGGGCGAGTTCGATCTGCCGAAGAGTCTTCTGCAGGTCGATGATGTGGATCCCGTTGCGCTCCGCGAAAATGAAGCGGCGCATCTTGGGATTCCAGCGGCGGGTCTGGTGCCCGAAGTGGACACCGGCCTTGAGGAGATCGTCGAGCGTGGGCTGAGCCATGATGGTACGTGAACCTCGAACTGGTTTGATCGTCCCGCGGGTTCAGCGCCCGTGCAGGCCGGCGAACCGGACCCCTGACGGGCTCCCCCACGGTGAGGGATATGTGAAACTGACGGTAGACGGTAGACGGTAGACGGCGGGAGTCACCGAGGTGGCGGAGACTACCGTCTACCGTCCACCGTCTACCGTCTCTCGAAGCGCTTAGCGCTTCGAGAACTGGAACCGCTTGCGCGCCTTCGGACGGCCCGGCTTCTTGCGCTCCACCGCGCGGGCGTCGCGCGTCAGCAACCCCAGGTCGCGGAGCTTGCGGCGGTGCGTCTCGTCGGCGATGACGAGGGCACGGGCCACCGCCAGGCGCAGCGCGCCGGCCTGGCCGGTGACACCGCCGCCGTCGATGTTGGCGTAGACGTCGAAACGGCCGAGCGTGTCGGTCGCCGTGAACGGCTGCTGGATGCCCGTCACCAGCACGGGGCGCGGGAAGTAGTCACCGAGCGTGCGCCCGTTGATGCTCCACTTGCCCGAGCCCGGCTTCAGGTACAGGCGGCACACCGCTTCCTTGCGACGGCCGATGGTATTGATGGTCTGGTCGGCCATTGCTTACTTCGCCTCGAGCGACGGGAAGGTGAGCGGGGTCGGCTGCTGGGCGATGTGCGGATGCTCGGCACCCGGGTAGACGCGCAGCTTGAGGCGCAGCTTGCCGCGGCCCAGGGCGTTCTTCGGCAGCATGCCGTACACGGCCTTCTCGATGACGCGCTCCGGGTGCCTGGCGAGCATCGTCGCGAACGGCGTGTACAGCTCGTGGCCCATGTACCCGGTGTGGCGGAAGTATTCCTTCTGTTCCGCCTTGCGTCCGGTGACCCGCACCTTCGAGGCATTGATCACGATGACGTTGTCACCGGTGTCCATGTGCGGCGTGAACATCGGCTTGTGCTTGCCACGGAGGATGCGGGCAACCTCGGTGGCCAGGCGGCCGAGGACGAGTCCGGTGGCGTCAACGACGAACCAGCGGTGCTCGATGTCCTGCGGCTTTGCAGAAAAGGTCTTCATGTGGGACGACTGATGCAGTACTTCGACTGCGGTTGGTACCTCGCCTCACCGGTGCGGAACGCAACCCGGGTCTCGGCCGCCACAAAGGGCTGTTTTTGGACAGACTTGTAAGTTAGGCAAGGACTTAGCCTGGGTCAAGTGAGAGAGAACTACGGAGTGAGATAGTACTGCGGCCCCACCGCCCGGACCTCGCGCAGCGCCTGCAGCACCTCGGCGGCAGCCCCGGGGTCGGGGCGACCGCTCCTCGCCTGGAGGGGCGCGAGCAGGTCGAGCATCCGGTCGAGGAACCGCACCGTCTCGTCCGGATCCTTCACGGCCAGCCCCAGGCGCGTGAGGCAGGCGAGCGCCACCAGGTCCCCATCGCTCCCCCGCAGGTCCAGGGTGCTCGCCTGTCCGGCCGACTCGCCGCCACGGAACTGCCTGGAACTGGACAGGAGACGCCGGCCCTTCGCCGCATCCGTGCTCACGGACGCCAGCGCCGTCACGCACCGTTCCACCAGCTGGTCCGTGGCCGAACCGGCCGGTTCCGGAGACTCGCCCGCCCGCAGGCTGGCGGCGAGCACGGCCGACGCCGTGTCGCCGAGTGACTGCCACCCGATGGCGAGGGCGTCACCGAGGCGGCCCACCGCGTATGGCGTCGCCCGCTCGGTGGGCGCCCCAGCGCGCACGCGGCGCCGCGGCTGGACGCCCGAGGAATCGCGTTCGATCATGCCGGTCTCGACGAACCGGCGCAGCCGCCGGTACGAGGCGGTGTCGCCGGCGAGCCCGAGATGGCGCAACGACGGCGCGACGTCGGCCAGGTACACGAAGCCGTCGCTGCGGGCGAAGCGCAGCGCGTCGCCGGTGATCCCCGACACCGCGCGGACGTAGGTCTCGGCGCGCAACGCCCTCTCCATCGACGGGTCGAGTGCCCGCTGCATGGGGCCGCGCGCGGTGGCGCTCGCGCACGCCATCGCCGCGGCGACGACCGGGATCCACCGGAGGCGCCGCATCACTCGAGTTCCACCAGGATGGCGCCCTTCTCCACCGCCTGGCCCGGCCGCACCAGGACCGCCGTCACGCGACCAGCCGTCGTCGCGCGCAGTTCGTTCTCCATCTTCATCGCCTCCATTGCGATCACCCCCTGTCCCGGGCGCACCGTGTCCCCGGGCTGCACGTCCACCCGCACGATCATCCCCGGCATCGGCGCGGTCACCGACAACGGGCCGACGGCGGCCGCCTGCCGCGCCGTGAGGTCGCGGATGGCCCGGGAGCGCTCGTCGAGTGCCACCGCCTCGATGCGCCAGCCGTCGAGCCGGAGCGTGTACCGGCCCCGTTCACCCGGACGGTCGGCCACCACGCGGTGCACCCGGTCATCGATGCCGACCAGGTGCACCGGGGTCCCTTCCACATCGGCGAGGTGGACGGCGTGCGACGAGTCGCCGATGCGCGCCGTCCCGCCGTCGAGCTCGACCTCGATCAGTTCGCCGTTGATCTCCACGATGTACTTCACGCCGCCTCCGGCACCAGTTCGCACACCGTTTCCACGTGCGCGGTCTGCGGAAACATGTCGAAGCAGACGAGTGACGCCACCCTCCACCCGGAAAGCCGCGCCACGTCGCGGGCGAGCGTGGCCGGGTCGCAACTGACGTACACGATGGCGCGCGGACGCGGGCCGTTCGACGAGAGCGCATCGGTGACGGCGCCCGTCACGCCCGCGCGTGGCGGATTGAGCAGCACCACGTCAGCGGGGAGCAGGCCGGCCATCACCTCCTCCACGCGCGCGGCGACGGCCCGTGACGGCGCCGCGAGCCGCTGGGCGCACCACGCGCTCGCCGCGGCGTCGAGCTCGACGGCCGTCACCGCGACGCCGCGCGCCGCGAGCGACACGGCCAGGTCGCCGGTTCCCGCATACGCATCCACCGCCGTCGATGGCGCATGCGCCATCACCAGTGCTTCCACGTGCGCCGCCAGCCGCGCGGCCACCGGGGCATTCACCTGCGCGAACGACGCCCCGGGATCGCGCACGCCCCGGCGATCCAGCACCAGCCGGCGCACCCCGTGTTCGTTGACCCACCACGTGGCGGCCACCGTCGACACGGCGTCGGCGAACGCCCGCGCGCGCGGCCACCGCTCACCGCCCTCGATCACCAGCAACAGGTCGTCTCCGGAGCGGCGCAGCAACGCGCGCAGCGAGCGCGCCTGCGGCAGCAACCCGGCGCCCTGCGCCAGCACGTCGTGAAAGCCGGCTACGACCAGCGCGTCGGTGATGAGGCAGTCGTCGAGCGCGAAGATCTCATCGGGGGCTCCGGCGCGGTGAAGCCCCGCGCGCCAGCCGCTCCCCGTCCACCGCAGCGCGAGCGTGAGCTTGCGCCGATACCGGAAGCCGTCCGCCTCGCCCAGCACCTCCGGCAACGGCACCTCGCGCTTGCCGATGCGCGCAAACGCGTCGCGCACGATGAACGACTTGGCCGCGCGCTGGGCGTCGACGTCGAGGTGCTGCAACTGGCAGCCGCCGCAGCGGTCGCGCTCGTAGTGCTGGCACGGCGGGGCGATGCGTCCCGGCCCCGGCTGAACGATGTCCACGAGCACGCCCCGCGCGAACCGCCCCTTCGTCGTCAGCCGGGCGTGCACGCGGTCACCGGGCGCCGTGCGCGGCACGAACACCACCAGCCCCTCGTGACGCGCCACGCCGTCGCCGCCGGCGGCGATGCTGGTGATGTCGAGCGTGACGCCGCCGCTCACTCGCTGCGCAGCCCCTGGGCGCGCGCCGCGCGCGCCCACGGAGACAGTTCGGGACGCGA
>JBBTJT010000080.1:0-5838 GCA_038059315.1 Gemmatimonadota bacterium | reverse complement strand
CGCTGACCCGCCTGCGGACGCAGGATCTGCTGGCGCGCTTTCGACAGGGGCGGTCGCGCAGCAGCAGGTGAAAGGCTTCAGGAAATACCTTACGACAATCCCCTGATACTCCTGACAGCCCCCGTCGACGTCGTGTCCGTACGTTAGGGCTTCGTCACCTGCGCACGCGCTGCCAGGCTGGGCTGCCGGGCGGATGCGCTTTGATGGCGCGTCGGACGAAGGCCTGTGCCTGATCTTGGTGACGCTGGCGCCGCAACCCGGGTATTTCACACTGACGCCCGGCCTCACGCGGGTTGCTCTCGCAGTCCGCTCGCTGTTTCCGATTTACCGGAAAGCAGTGGGCTTCCGGTTCCCAGCCGTGCGCCCGGTACGTTCGCTCTTGCCGTGACTACTGTTCCCACCCCATTCAGAAAGAGAGGCACGTCACATGCCCAATCGATTGGCTCGAACGTTGTTCGCGGTTGCGGTCGCCCTGGCGATCGTCGCGGGGTATTCGTCCCCCGCGATGGCGCAGCGTTCGACCGTGATTACCGGCCGCGTCCTCAGTGAGGCAGGTATGCCGATCGAGGGCGCCAGCGTCACGATCCCGACGACGAGGTTCGGCACGCAGTCAAAGGCCGACGGCAGCTTCACGCTGATCGTTGATGCGAGCGTCACCGGCACGCAGCAAGTGATGGCGCGCCGCATCGGCTTCAGGATGCAGCAAAAGTCGGTCACCATCGTTGGCGGAGCGGCGAGCGTCGAATTCGCGCTCGCCCCGCAGGCCTCGCAGCTCACCGGCGTGACGGTGACGGCGCTGGGCATCCTCGCCGAGAAGACCACCATCGGCACGTCGCAGCAGACGCTCACCGGTGACGAGCTGGTCCGCACGCAGACGCCGAGCGTCGTGAGCTCGCTGTCGGGCAAGGTGAGCGGCGTGGCGATCAGCCAGACCGGCAACATGGGCGGTTCGTCGCGCATCGTGATCCGCGGCGCCGGTTCGATCCTCGGCGAGAACCAGCCGCTGTTCATCGTCGATGGCATGCCGGTGTCCAACGCCGGCTTCTCCACCGCGTCGTCCTACGGTGGCCGCGACTACGGGACGGCGGCGGCCGACATCAACCCGGACGACATCGCCTCGCTGACGGTGCTCAAGGGCCCGAACGCGGCCGCCTTGTATGGTTCGCGCGCCTCGAACGGCGCGGTGGTGATCACGACGAAGACCGGTCGCGGCGGGGTGGAGGGCACGCGGTTCAGCTTCACCAGCCGCATGTCCACGGAAATGCCGTCGGTGCTGCCGGACTACCAGAACAAGTACGGCCAGGGCTTCGTCGGTGAATTCCAGTACGTCGATGGCGCGGGGAGTGGCGTGAACGATGGCGCCGACGAGTCGTGGGGCCCCAAGCTCGACGGCCGGCTCATCGACCAGTTCCACGGCAAGGCGCAGCCGTGGATCGCCCATCCGGACAACGTGAAGAACTACTTCCAGAACGGCAGCTCGATATCCAACAACATCAGCGTGTCGACGGCGGCCAAGGGCATGGGCGCCCGTCTCTCGCTGACGAAGGACAACACGAAGGGGCTGGTTCCGAACTCGTCTCTGGGCAAGCTCTCGGGATCGCTCGCCGCCAGCGCCGCGGTGAACAGCAAGCTGACAGTCAACGGCTCGCTGCAGTACGCGCAGACCCACGGCATGAACCGGCCGGAGAACGGCTACACCGAAGGCAATCCGCTGATGAGCTTCACCTGGTTCGGCCGGCAGGTGGATATCCAGTCGCTCAAGGGCAAGTACTACAACAAGAGCAGCCCGTACGGGTTCGCCGACGGCAGCCTCTACAACTGGAACGACAACTACCACCGGAATCCCTACTGGCAGCAGTACGAGAATCCCGCGCCGGACTCGCGTGATCGCGTGACGGCCCAGCTGTCCGCCGACTACGCGTTCACGCCGTGGCTGTCGGGCATTCTGCGTGGCGGCAGCGACTCGTACCGGTTCACCCGCGAAGAGCACTTCGCCGCCGGCAACATCGACCGTGCCAGTGCCAGCTACAACGGTGGGTTCACCGCCTTCAACGAGCGGTCGAAGGAGACGAACTTCGAGGGAATCGTCACCGCTCGCCGGACCTACGGGAAGTTCGACCTCACCGTGAACGCCGGCGGGAACCTGCGCAAGAACGACAGGTTCAGCGACGCGTTCTCGACCTCGGGCATCCTGGTTCCGGGCATCTACAACCTGGCCAACGCCGGCATCTCGCCGAGCTTCAGCAACAGCGAAGCGCACTCGGCCGTGAACTCCGCGTACGGTTCGGCGATCGCGACGTTCAACCGCTACTTGACGGTCGAGGTGACGGGACGCAACGACTGGTCGTCGACGCTGCCCAAGGAGAATTCGTCGTACTTCTACCCGTCGGTGAACGGGTCGCTGGTCGTCTCGGACCTGTTCCCCTCGATCACGCAGAACGGCGTCCTTTCGTACCTGAAGCTCCGCGGTGGGCTGGCGAAGGTAGGCTCGGACGCCGCACCCTACCGGCTGGCGACGCTGTACAACGGTTCGTCGAACAAGTTTGGCGGCCTTCCGCTATACACGCTGGACAACACGTCGGCGAACGCGGCGCTGAAGCCCGAGCAGACGACCAGCTCGGAAGGCGGCGTGGAAGTCTCGCTCTTCGACGAGCGCCTGACGATCGACGCGACGTACTTCCTGAAGTTGACGCGCGACCAGATCCTGCCGCTCACGATCGCGCCGGCCACCGGATTCTCGGCGACCACCATCAACGCCGGCCAGATCAGCAACCGCGGCATCGAGGCGATGATCACGGCGCGTCCCGTGCGGCTCGCCAACGGGTTCCAGTGGACGACGGCGGTGAACTACTCGCGCATCAGGAACAAGGTTGACGTACTCGCGCCGGGACTCACCACCGTCACGATCACCGGCTCGTGGGGTACGACCCTCGAAGCCCGTGAAGGGCAGCCGTACGGCACGCTTTTCGGCTATGGCTTCAAGCGTGACTCGGCAAGCGGCGAGATACTGCTTTCCGGCGGTATGTATCAGCGGGCCTCCGTCAAGTCCGTGCTCGGCAACGTGAATCCCGACTGGGTTGGCGGCTGGTCGAACGAGTTCCGGTTCAAGAACTACGCGCTGAGCGCCCTGCTCGACGTGCGCCAGGGTGGCGAGAATTTCTCCATCGGCAACTGGTGGGGCACGTATGCCGGCGTTCTGGCGAACACCCTGGAGGGGCGTGAGGTGGACTGGGACAAGCCGGGCCTCATCGCCAAGGGCATTGACCGGGCGACCGGCCAGGCCAATACCGTGCGGGTGACGGCGGAAGATTTCAATCACTCCCAGTACCCGATCGCCGAAGCGGCCATCTACAGCACCGCCTTCGTCAAGCTGCGCGAAGTGCGCCTGAGCTACGACGTGCCGGAGCGGTACGCGTCGAAGCTCAAGCTGCGTGAGATGAACGTGGCCCTCGTCGGGCGCAATCTCTACACGTGGACGTCGTTCCCGAACTTCGATCCGGAGAACTCCTCGAACGCCGGCAACGGCGGCCAGGGCTTCGACATGGGGGCCCTGCCCACGATGCGCTCGTTCGGTCTCAACTTCACGATCACTCCGTGACCGCCTACCGGGAGAACTCAACCATGAAAATCACTCGATACTCGGCCGCGCTCGTCACGATCCTGTCGTTGACTGCGGCCTCCTGCAAGACGGACCTCACCGGGATCAACGTCAACCCGAACAGTCCGACCACCGCGCCCGCCGGCACGTTGTTCAGCCAGGCGTCGATCAACGCCATTGGGCGCTACCTCGGCGCGGGGCAACTGTCGGGCACGTCCCTCATGGCGCAGCACCTGGCACAGGTGCAGTACCTCGACGAAGACCGTGGTCATATTCGCGCCACCACGATCGACAACATGTACACGAATGCCTACATCTCGGAACAGGAGGACTTCGAAAAGGTCATCGCTCAGGGCAAGGCGTCGAGCTCGGCCAACATCTGGGGGCCGGCGCTGGTGATGCAGTCGTGGGGCTACCAGAACCTGACCGACATCTTCGGCGACATTCCGTACAGCGAGGCGCTCAAGGGAGATATTCCCGACGGGCCGCTGAAGCCCAAGTATGACGCCCAGAAGGACATCTACTACGGGCTGCTGGCGTCGCTCACTACGGCCTCGACGGCGATGAAGACGGCGACCGACGCAGGGTTCGGCAGCGCGGACATCGTCTTCAAGGGCAACAGCGCGAGGTGGGTGAAGTTTGCCAACTCGCTGCGCGCCCGCATGGCGATGCGCATCTCCAAGGCCGATCCGGCGAAGGCGGCCACCGAACTCACGGCGGCGTTCGCGGGCGGCCTGATGACGTCCAACGCCGACAACGCCATCCTGGCGTATCCGGGCGACGGCGTCTTCGACAATGGGTGGTCGGCCAACTTCGCCACCCGCGACGACCATCGCGTGTCGAAGACGCTGCTCGACACCATGAGCGCCCTCTCGGATCCGCGCGTGAAGGTGTACGCGCAACCGACGAAGGCCGACCCCACGAAGTATACGGGGCTGCAGAACGGCATGGACAATGGGACGGTGGCGCCGTTCTTCAATACGACCTCGCGGGTCGGAGCGATGTTCTATCCGGGCGCCACGGTTTATGGCACGTTCGGCACGTCGGCCGGCAAGAAGACGCCGGCGGTCCTCATGACGTATGCGGAAGTGGAGTTCCTCGCGGCCGAGGCCGCCGAACGGGGCCTTGGTGGACAGTCCGGCGCGGCGGCGCATTACGCCGCCGGCGTGACCGCTTCGATCACCCAGTGGGGCGGGACGGCTGCTGAGGCCGCGGCCTACCTCGCGCAGCCCGGCGTGGCGTACGTGCCGGGTGCAACGGGGCTCAAGCAGATCGGCCTGCAGAAGTGGATCTCGATGTTCACGCAGGGGGCCGAAGCGTGGGCCGAGTGGCGTCGCACGGGCAATCCGGCGTCGATCAAGATGGGTCCGAAGGCGTACTCGGATGTCCTCGAAGTGCCGCGTCGGTGGCCGTATGCGAGCAATGAGCAGACGGTGAACGCCGTTGCCAGGGCGGAGGCCGTCGCCCGGCAGGGTCCCGACACCTACGCCACGCGGATGTGGTGGGATAAGTAGTTCACGAAGGTTCGACTGGTTTGACGGGCGGGGCACTTCGGGCAGCCGGAGTGCCCCGCTCGGCATCTCAGCGCGACGGTCCTCGCGTTCCCTGGCGTCGACCCGCGGCGGGCCACCGCGGCGGGCCGCGTTGCCCGCATCGTGGGTTCGTCCCATATTCCATCGAAACGCACAGTCGCACCACCCTCTGCAGGAGCGGCCCCGTGCCCTTGAAGAAACTGCCAGTGTACCTGCTGCTTGCCGCTGTCTCGGCTGTCGCCGCCTGCGCGAGCGGCGGGGCCCCGGGCGCCACGACGTCGGACCGGCCATCGTCAACGCGGCGCGATCCGAACGTGATCACGAGTGAGGAACTCGCCGCGCCGGCGATGAGCGCGCTGAGCGTGTACGACGCCATCCGGACGCTGCGCCCGAACTTCCTCGCGAGTCGCGGCACGCAGGTTGTTGCCGTCGAGGGCCACGCCGGCCTGGTCGACACCGAGTCGGGCAAGGTCCACGCGTCGATCGACGGCAGTGGCGTGCTGGCCCTGGACGAGCTGAAACGGCTTCATGTGGCCGGCGTCATCGAGATCCGGTTCCTGAGCGCCGCGGCGGCCATGCAGAAGTTCGGCGGATCGGCGAAAGAGGGGCCGGTCATTCTCGTGCGCACGATGTGACCGTGCGTCGCCGCCTAGGGCGCAGGACGATCCCATAGGATCGCCGCGGCGGCGGCCGGCACCTCGAGGGGCG
>JBBTJT010000079.1:0-12833 GCA_038059315.1 Gemmatimonadota bacterium | reverse complement strand
GATGCATCGATTGATGCGCGGAGCGCACATCCTGCGGATGGACCCGCGCCGCCATCGGCTCCACACTCTTGCGCTGCCCCGGCAGCATCAGACCCTGCAGATACCAGCGTGCCGGCGTGGCCCGATCAGCGTGGCCCAGCGTTTCGACCATCACCTCGGCATACCGAGCGAATCGCGATTCCACCGTGTGGCGCATGGCCTCCCTCCGAGGTCTGGTGCAGACGTCGGAAGTATAGTATATTTACTAACACAGTACAATTAAGGGGGTTCGGCGGTCAGTACTGTCCGTCGAGCAACCTTTAAGTGTTTTGTAGTCTCCGTGTCCTTCGTCCACTCCGGTCTCCGTGAGAGATTACGATATCCGCTCCGGTCTCCGTGAGAGACGTCCTGAAATCAGAAGCGGAGGCTGGGGTCGCTCCGAATCGGTGGCCGGCGATCCACTTGGCCACCGTCTTTCGTCAGAGCTGCTGCCCCAACGTCAGCGCCACTCGCCACTTGCCGCCCTGGTCGAGTGGGCGTACGAGCAGCAACCCCACTGCGCCGCCGAAGAACCGGACGCCGCCGGTCACGGTGGCCCGCACGCCATCGCTTGGACGCGAGACGGCCCGCCACAGCGCGAGCGACGTCGAGTCGGCAACCCGGCCGAGTTCGGCCATTGCCACCTGCGCCGCACCCGTGGAAACGTCGGTCCACCCCGCCTGCACACCGACAGCGAGCGCGGGTGACGGACTGGGCAGCCAGAGGCGCTTGGGCAGGCGCAGTGGGGCGGTCCATACGTTAAGGCGGTACATCATCAGGGCACGCAGCAGGGCCGCACGATTGCCGGCGAATTCCTTGTACCCGTAACCGGGCAGTGCTTCGGAGCTCCCCAGCTCGAACAACTGCTGGGGCGGAATCACCTTGCCGAAGATCTGTCCGGCATCCGCGCGGCCTGCTACCGTGACCCTCCCGCGGTTCCAGCGCGTCGCACCCCGCAGTTCGAGGCGCTGATACTTCAAGTCGCCATCGCCGCGCTCATAATAGAGGCGCCCCCCGTACCCGGTGCGCATCAACTCCCCGTTGACGTCGGGGCGCCAGTCGAGCGTGAGCACGGTGCGCTGGTAGCGTCCGTCGAGGACGTTGCGGTTGGGCCGGAATTCCTTCCGGCCCAACAACCCCCTTTCCATCGACGCGGACGCACCGCGGTCATCGGCCAGGCCGAGGTCAATGCGAACGGCGCTGCCGAAACGCCCCGGAAGCAGCCGGGCGGCCGACAGCATGACCGAGCTTCGGTCGACATAATCGTCGTCGTCGACACCGAAGATCGCGCTCAGCGCGCTGCCTGAATCGAAGGCGATGCGAAAGTCGTTGGTGATGTCGAGTGAGCGCCCGGCGCGTATGCCATATCGCATGCGCGAGCGCTGGTACCCGGCGATCGCGCGACCGCGCACGGTTCGTTCGCTCCACGCGTAGCCGGCAACGGCCCGCATCGTCAGTCCGGGAACTTCGTCGCGAAACTGCCGCGTGATGCCAAGACCGGTCCAGATTCCTTCGATGCGATTTACATGGATCACGTCGTTCACCCGCTCGGGACGCACCGTGGTGCGGGGTGGTCCCGTGACGCGCCACAGGTCCGGGGCGACGTCGTCAAAGTCCGTGGCCGCCACTTCGGAACTCAAGGCCCCCATGTCGGCGTGCCACGCCGCGAAGTCCCTCAGCGAGTCGCCGGGAGCGAACGACAAGAGGTGCTTGCGCCACTGCAGGGTGTCGGCAACCGCCGGCTCGCCGGCAATCATCGTGCCGTCCGGGACGGTGATGTCGTAGCTGCGGAAGCGCGAGACAACGCGAAAGACCGCGCGCGCATCACCAATGAATGGTGCCGTGGCCTGCGCCTCGAACCGCTGGTACGAGGGAAGCCAGAATGCCTGCTCCACCTCGCTGTTCACGAGTTCCACGAAGGCAATACTCTGCAGTCGCGCCTGGCTCAGCAGGTCGAACTTCGGCTTCGGGCCTCCGACTCGCGCAAAGTACCCGCGCATCCGAACGATATGCCTGCGGCTGGCATCGAGGTCGATTTCTCCGGTGAAGATCACCGTGGCATTCGGGGCACTCTCCTTGGGTTCGACGTCGACGCGGATGATCGGTATCTCGCGTTCGTTGACCCGCAGCACCTGGATGGTGTCGCCTCCGCGAAAGCGATAGACGCGCTCGCGATCCTCGGCGAGCGGGTGAATGGCGTACACCGTCGACCGGTCGAACCGTGATCGGCGCCTCGATGAACCGCGGCGCGTCGTGTCGCGCCCGAACAGGAGGGCCAGCCGGTTTCCATAGAGCGACGGCACGGCCCAGGCATCACGGAAGAAACCGATCGACGCCAATTGCAGCCCCAACGACTGTAAGCGGTACCCGGTAACCCGCTGCTCGAACGCCCCCGTACGATTCCACGCCAGCTCGCTGGCCACCTGTTCCACCGAAACCGATTGTTCCCCGTTGTCCGGACGCTGGCTTCCGATGGAAATCTCGCTCTCCATCTGCGCCCGGTACGACCCGAGTCCGGCCGGCACGCGTCGGTTGAGCCGGACCGCCTCGGTGATGATCTCGCGAAGCGCCGGCGACTGATACGTCGCCGTGTCACGAGCGACTGAAGGCGCGGTCGCGGCGGTCGAAACCGCCTGGAGGGAGAGGACGACGAAGAGCGAAATCACGGCGTCGGTGTTGAACGGGGGAAATCAGGTGCTTTATGCCGCGGGCAGCCTCAAGGTTCCGGCATCTTTCACCGGGCGGCGGGGTGTGCGCCACCTCAGCGACGCCCGGAATAGCGCGAGCGCGCCGTCAGTTTCCTCATTTCCGGCGAACCCTTGCCCTTGTAGATCACTTCCTGCAGCCAGGCAAGTTCCGCTTCCTGCGCGTCTTCGGCAATTTCCTTCTGCCACGCCTTGGCGCGATCCGGCGCACCGTTGTCCCACTGATAGTGCCGCGCCTTCAGCAGCTCCTTGGTGTCAAAGTGCGAATTGACGGCCCGCACCATGATGGTGTGCCGGCGACTCGTCTCGAGCAGGTGGCGCATCGGCAGGCTGCCATCATCGGCAAATGGCGTGGCCAGAATGTGGATGGCCGCCAGGCAGTCGTCTTCGGCGCGGTGCGCGCGGAAGTAGAGCCCGGCATGCTCCATGAGCAGCCAGCCAAGCTTCACCGATCCCAGGCCGTGCGCATCCCACGGCACGTCGTTGATGGAACACGCCCAGGGCGTGTCCTCGAAGAACGGGAACCGCGCCTCCACGAACGGACGGTCGAACCGGGCATTGTGGGCAATGACGAGTTGCGTGCGATCGACGAGCGCCTTCACCTGCGCGTCGTCGATGTGCTGGCCGGCGACCATTTCGTCCGTGATGTGCGTGAGACGCACGATCTCCGGCGGCACGGGGCGCCCGGGATCCTCGAGCGACACGAAGGGAGCGCCAACGCTGACGATGCGCCCGCTGTCCTTGCCGAACGCGAACGGCACGCTCGCGAACTCGATGATGCGGTCGGCTGACCAGTGCATGCCCGTCGTCTCCACGTCGACGAACAGCGCCGCGCGCATCTCTTCGCCCTGTTCGGCCTCGCCGTAGGACGGGCGGGGAACGAACCGGCGCAACACCTTGAACTCGCCGGTTTCGTCGAGCTGGCGAGCAAGGGATTCGTAGTCAGGGCGGGGCACTTTAGACGGTAGACGGTAGACGGTAGACGGCGTATGACGTATGGCGTACCGCGTTAAGCTCACAGCTGCTGTACGCTTGTCAGAACGGCTTCTCCAGGCTGTTCGACTGCGGCGTGAAGAGTTCCGCCCCGTCTTCCGTGATGTGCATGTCGTCCTCGAGGCGCACGCCGAACTCGCCCGGAATGTAGATGCCGGGCTCGTCGCTGAAGGTCATGTGCGGCTGCAGCGGCAGCGTGTTGCCCTTCACCAGGTAGGGCCACTCGTGCCCGTCCATGCCCATGCCGTGGCCAACGCGATGCCCGAAGTACCTGTAGCCCGGTCCATATCCGGCATCGACGACGACCTTTCGCGCGGCCGCATCCAACGCCTCGCACGCCAGTCCTGGACGCGCCGTCCTGAGCGCGGTCGTCTGCGCACGATGCACGATCTCGAAGACGTCCGTCATCTTCTGCGTCGGCTTGCCCAGCACGAAGGTGCGGCTGATGTCGGAACTGTAACCTTCTGCCCGGCAGCCGCCATCCATCAGCAGGATGGAGCCTTCACGCACCACTTGGGGCGTGGTCGAGCCGTGCGGGAGCGCGGCATACTGCCCCACCTGCACGCCGGCGCCGCCCTCGAAACCAAGCTTCGCGTGCGCACGACCCACGAGTGCGGCAAATTCGCCCTGCGTCATTCCTTCGCGTATCGACTTCCAGGCGGCCTCGTAGGCTTTGAGCGTGACCTTCGCCGCCAGGCGCATCAGCGCAATCTCGTGTTCATCCTTGATCATCCGGCATCCCGCGGAGACCGGCGTGGCGCTTGACAACGTCGTCTGCGGCAGCGCGTGGCGGGCGCCATCGCTGAATTGCCAGCGCACCGTCTCTTCGATGCCCAGGGTTCCCGTCGCGATGCCACGCGCACGCAGTCCCTGGGCAACCAATGCGTACGGAGATTCATCCTCTTCCCACGCCAGCACCTCGGTGCTCGCGCCCAGTGGACCCGTGCGGGCCTGCTCGAGGGCGCGTTCCTCTTCGAACTTCGGAGTCACCAGGAACGCGCTGCCCTCCACCGGGATGATCACGGCCAGCAAGCGCTCGCTCAGCCCCCACTTCATCCCCGTGAAATAGTCGAGTGAAGTGCCACCGTTGAGCATCACGCCGTCCAGCTTGTTGGCGCGCATCAGGATGCGGGCACGCTCCAGGCGACTGCGACGCTCATCGACCGTGATGGGCGTGGCCTGGTCACGCATGGACTTCAGTGCGGCAATCGCCGGCGGGTCATCGGCCTTGCCCTGCTCCTGTGCCGCCGCGGTGTGGCGCGGCGAGAGGGCGGTGGCAGCCGCCGCCGTGGCCGACAGGTTCAGGAAATCACGGCGGGTCGTCATGATGAACTCGGGTAGGGGAGAGGATGCCTAATCTCTCGTGCGACCGCGGGCTTCGGAAGCCTGTCTGGTTCGCCGGATGCCGAGCGAACTCCAGGCAATGAGCGACTGCTCGGGTTCTACAGCGACGCCGGCGAAGCGCTCGGTTATGGCCAGCTGACCGCCAGCGATCCGACACGTCGCGGCGCCGGCGACCTCAGTTTCGTGGCGCCGTACATCGATGGGATTGAAGGACTTGGGGCTATGGGAGGCGGATCGCATTCTCCCAGCGAATCCGTGAACCTGCCCGCGCTCACCATGCAGACCGAACGCGCTGCCGTGATGATGTATCGACTCTTGAAGGAAATGGCGGAGAGCTTCCGCCGGAAGCCGTCGATGTAACGGGCACGTGTCGTCGGGCATGCCTTATGCATGGGCAGGCATGCGCCGCACCGGCGCGCCGATTTGCCTCACACCGATGTCGGATGATTGACTATTTCAATTTTCCCGAAAGGAGTGCATCGTGTCCCTGCGCCCACTTCGGGGAGGTGATTCCGATGCCGTTAGTGCGCAGGAAGCCGGCCCGAGCCAAGCGGTCTTCGACGTCGTCCAAATCATCGACGAGTCGCCGTTCCAGCTTCGATCGACAAGGTCTCATCAAGCGAGTCCTCACTGGCCTCGCTCCCTATGTGCCGGAGGGCACACTAAAGATCGACGAGACGGGGATGATCGTGGTTGGCGTGGATGACGTTCCCCTGGGCATTCAGGTGGAAGAAGAACCGCCCGTGGTAAGGGTACTCGGTACCGTGTGTTCCGATGTGCCGTTCAGCGAGGATCTCTGCGCGTGGCTCAACGAAGTCAACGCGAACCGTTTACGCATCGGATATGCGTACTGGAGGGATGACGAGATCCGATACGCCATCGAGGATATCGCTGCTCCGTTGACGATGGAGCACGTTCTCGATGCCCTCGCGGCAGCTTCGGGCATGGTTCCGGCCTTGGCCCGAGAAGCAGGTCTCTGGCTTCCTGCACCGATGGAGATGGCGTAGGACACAACTGATCCGCAGTGGAAACGCAACGAGGCGCCGATCTGATCAATCGGCGCCTCGTCATTTGTTCTCCCGCGCGGTGCCGCTACGGCGTGCGTCGCAGGAAGGAGCGCGTTGAGTCCAGGGAGCCGTCGTTCGGTGCCGGCCGTACGTCGAGGAGCCGCGCCAGCAGTTCGTAGACGTGGATGTTCTGGAACGGCGGCACGATGACCCCCTGCCTGAAACCCGGACCCGATGCCACGAACAGCGCACCCATCGAGGAGAGCTGGTTGTCGTACCCATGCGCCCCGCCCTTCGGCAGACCATTCTGCCGCACCAGGGCGTGGGTTGTAATCGTCCAGCCTTCATCGGCCAGCGTCACGAGTTGCGTGATGCGCGGGTGTGTGTTGAAGTGAAAGCGCCCGGGTATCTCGCCCTTGCGATAGACCTGCATGTGCGGGTGCGCGCCCTTGAGCCGGGCAAACGCCTCGGCTTCGTATCCGGGTTTCGGCGAAATCGCCCCAACGGGCGCGATATCGACGATGTCGACCAAGGCAAGGTCGAGATAGTCGTCGAGGTAGATGACCCGCTCTGCCGCCAGGCTCACCATGCCGTGATCCGAAACGACGACGATATCGACCTGACCGGCAAGTCCCCGCGCGGCAATGCCGTCAACCAGGGTGCCAATCAGCGAATCGACCCGGGCGATGGCGCGGTCGACCTGCGGAGCCTCGGGGCCGTACCTGTGCCCCGCATCATCCACGTCGCTGAAGTAGGTCGAGACGAACGCCGGACCAGTGCCCGCCGGCATGGCCAGCCAGTCGAGCACGGTGCGCGCGCGCGTCTCGTTGGGCACCTTCGCGTCGTACGGGCGAAACCACGTGGGAAGCCGGCCATTGATCCTGATGTCGCTACCGACCCAGAAGAACGAAGCCGCCCGTTTGCCCTGAGTCTCCACCGTCACCCACAGTGGCTCACCGCCCCACCATCGGGGGTCGTGCGTCACCGCCGTGTCGGAGATCGTGAACTTCCTTCCGATCACGTCATCCCACATCGAGTTGGCGACGATCCCGTGATGCTCGGGACGCAAGCCGGTGACCAGGGTGTAGTGGTTGGGAAATGTCTTCGACGGAAACGCCGGGATCATGCGCTCGGCACGGACGCCCGAGGCGGCAAGCGCGCGCAGTCGCACCGCAGCCGGACGCTGGATGTAGTCGGCCCGGAATCCGTCGAGCGAGACGAGCAGCACGGCGCGTTCGGAGGCGGCCCGGCCTGGCGTGGACGCGGCCGGCGCATGCTGGCACGCCGCGGAGAGGGCCAACAAGGCAAGAAGCGTCGGGCAGTTCATTAGGCAGGGTGGTGGTCAATCGGATGCGATGATTATCGTGTGCCTCGGTCACTGGGCGCGTAGTCCTCGCGTGCTGCAGCGAAGGCGCCACGACCGGGAAACATACGCCTCAGATCACGCTGAAATCGAGGGCCGGTGTTGTCGTCGAAGGGACCTCCAGCCATCATCATCATCGGCATGCCCTCCCTCACGGCCTCTCCGTCGGCGTCGACGGCGTCACCCGCTGCTTCTGGTGTGGCAGTGACCCGCTCTACACGCACTACCACGACACCGAATGGGGCTTTTCGGTGCGTGACGATCGGCGCCTCTTCGAGAAGATGAGCCTCGAGGGATTCCAGGCGGGCCTCAGCTGGATCACGATCCTGCGCAAGCGTCGGAATTTCCGCGCGGCCTTTGCGGACTTTGACATCGAGAAGGTCGCCCGTTTCGGCGTGCGCGACGTTTCCCGGTTGCTCGGCGACGCCGGCATCGTGCGGCACCGCGGAAAGATCGAAGCCATCATCGGCAATGCCCGTCGCTGCGCCAAACTGATCGACGCCGAAGGCTCGCTGACGAACTACGCCTGGCGCTTCGAGCCCGCGGCAAGCTCGCGTCCGCGCAGGCTCACCTGGCGCGTACTGAAGGCGATGGGCACGACGCCGGAATCCGTGGCGCTCTCAAAGGATCTCAAGCAACGCGGCTGGCGGTTTGTCGGCCCGACCACGATGTACGCGTTCATGCAGGCCGCCGGACTCGTGAACGATCACGTGCACGGGTGCCACGCGCGTGCGCGCGCTGACGAGGGGCGTGGCTAGCTTCGAGTCGTCTCTCACGAAGACCGGAGTCATACGGAGGACGCGGAGGCTGCAACAACCTTCAAGGGGGCGTGGCGGAGAGTTCTTTTCGCCGCACCCCCTCCAAAGGTGTTGCAGTCTCCGTGAAACTCCTTTCGCTCCGGTCTCCGTGAGAGACCCCTCAACTCCGTGAGAGACCCCCCTCTCCTCGCCCTATGCCTGGTCCCGCCGCACCCGCACCTTCTTCCCCTTGATCGTGCTGGCCGACAGCGCGCGAATGATGTGATCGACCTTGTCCTCCGGCACCTCCACGATGGAATGCCGGTCGCCGATCGTAACCGCGCCGATTTCCCCGATGCCGAGCCCCGCTTCACCGGCGATCGCACCCACGATATCACCCGGGCGGATATTCAGCTTGCGACCGGCGCCCACGTAGAGCTTTGCCACCTTGCCGCCCACCTTGCCGGCGAACTCGCGGCGGCCCTGCCGCGCGGGACGCGGCGTATGGGCATCACGATCGCCGCCGCGCGTCGCCATGTTCGGTATCTCGTCCGGCTCGCTCTCACTCTCCGTCTTGCGCGCCGCCAGCCGGATGGCCGCCGCCGCGATGTCCATCACGTCATGCTCCTCGGCAAGCTGCTCGACCATGGGACGGTATCGATCGAGTTCTCCGGCGGTCAGCAGGGCCGCCACCTGGTCACGCAGCTGCTCGAGCTGGCGCGTGCGCAGGTCGGCCACTGTCGGCACCGCGCCAATCTCGATCTTCTGTTTGGTCGCCGCCTCGATGTTGCGCAGCAAGCGGTGCTCGCGGGGCTCGGCCAAGGTGATCGCCACACCCTCGCGCCCGGCGCGGCCGGTACGGCCGATGCGGTGCACGTACGAATCGGACTCCCACGGGACGTCGTAGTTCACCACGTGGGTCACGTGCTTCACGTCGAGCCCGCGTGCCGCCACGTCGGTGGCGATGAGCAGGTCGCTTCCCTTGGCGCGAAACCGCTTCATCACGCGGTCACGCTGCTCCTGCGACAATCCGCCATGCAGCGCCTCGGCGCGATAGCCTCGCCCGGCCAGCGACTCCGTGAGCTGGTCAACCTCGGTGCGCGTGCGGCAGAATACGATGGCGCTTTCCGGCGCTTCCACGTCGAGGATGCGCGCCAGGGCCGCCATCTTGTGGGCACGTGGCACCATGTACGCGACCTGACGAACCTTGGCGGTCTCTCCTGCCGCGACCATCGCGCGTTCGATCCGCACGATTTCGGGGTTCTTGAGGTGAGAATTGGCAATCTTCGTGATGCGCGCCGGAATCGTGGCGCTGAACAGCGCGGTCTGCCGCTTCTCGGGGAGCGCGCTGAGGATGGCCTCGAGGTCTTCGGCAAATCCCATGTCGAGCATCTCGTCCGCTTCGTCGAGCACCACGGTCTTCACGTGATCGAGGTGCAGCGTCTTCCGGCGGATGTGGTCGAGTGCGCGTCCCGGCGTCGCGATCACCACGTCGACACCCCGCTTGAGCGAGCGAATCTGCTGTTCCATCGGCGCGCCGCCGTAGATGGACAGCACGGAGGCGCCGAATGGCTTGCCGTAACGATGGATGGCCTCGGCCACCTGCATGGCGAGTTCACGCGTCGGCACGAGCACCAGCACCGCCAGTCGCGCCCGCGGCGGAAGCGTTGCGTCGATGTTGTGCAGCAGCGGCAGCGCAAACGCGGCGGTCTTGCCGGTGCCGGTGGCTGCCATGGCCAGCACGTCGCGTCCCGCCATCAGGGGCGGGATCGCGGCACGCTGAATTGGTGTCGGTTCCTCGTAGCCCAGCGTGGTCAGCGCGTCGAGCAGGCGAGGGTCAAGACCGAGGGTGGAGAAGCCCGCCTCGGGGATATTGTTGGTGCGCTTGGTCATCCCGAAATCTAACCCGTTTCGGGTCAGTTTCGGCCCTTCCTCCCTACTTTCCTCCGAGCAGGTACCAGCTGACCCCCACCGAGACGCGCGAGCCTGTGGCTTCCACGCGCGACGTGCTGTATCCGCCCGTGTCGCCGAACTTGCCAAACGTCCAGAGCGCCGAGCCGTCGATGGCCAGCTTGTTGGTCACGAACACCTGGGCTGCCACCCCGGCCGTGGGGTTGGTACCCGAGAACTCGTAGTCGCCCACTCCGCCATCAAACGTCGGTGAACTCGCCACCCGCCCGGTGATACCGCCCGTGAGATAGGTCTTCACCGGACCGATGCCAACGAATCCGAGGCGGCCCAGCAAGTCCCACTGCCCCAGATCAGTGTCACCGCCCGATGAGCCGAGCGTGTTCTTGTCGTAGTTTGCCAGCACGCCGAACGAACTCCCCAACGTGATGCCGGCATGAACACCGAAGCCGGACCCGAAGTCCAGCTTCTCGGCTGCATCCTTGTAGCTCAGCGATGCGCCGGTGACCTGCGCCCCGACATAGAACCCGGTCTGAGCCTGCAGCGGCACCGCAGCCGCCGCCAGGACGACGGCCAGTGCAATAGACGCGCGCTTCATCATGATTGTCCTCCCTGTTCGTGGATGTTTGCCGACCCTGTGCCACGCATCTGGTAACCCTCAGGCCGGCCGGTCGATCCCCGTGAGCAGCCACTCGAAGCCACGGTCGGCAAAGGGCCTCACGCGATCCGGGGTCATTCCGAAGATCCCAACCGGAATATTGGCCGCCCGGCACGCTGATTCAATGACCGAAACCGCCTTCTCATACGCCGGATGGTCAAACTGCCCGGCGATTCCCAGGCTGCGGGTCAGGTCATTGGGTCCAATGAGCACCCACTCGATTCCGCGAACCGCCACGATACCCTCGATGTTCCGCACCGCCTCGACGGACTCGGCCTGCACGACAATCCGGGCCTGGGGCCAGCGCAATCCGGGCACGCAACGCACCGACTCCTCGGCTTGCCGCACGGTATCCACGTTCGGGATGATGACGCCGTCCGCTCCGGCATTCAGCGCATGACCGACAGCCGCCGCATCGAGTTCGCGCACGCGGGCATAACACGGCACTCGGCCGCCAACGGCGGACACCATCGCGGTGATTTCTGCCGGCCTGACGCTCGCGTGTTCGCCGTCGAGCATCAGCCAGTCGAGGCCGGAAGCGACCAGCGAGTCAATAGCCGCGCGTTCGGTGGAGCGAACCACTGTACCGTATCTGGGTCTCATCTCTGAAGCCGTCGCGAGTGCACGCGGAGAATCTACCGCTTGACGGTCGTGCGGGGGTGCGCCACACTCCGCGCACCCATTACTCCCCACAAAAAAAATGCTTCGTCTCCTCGCCCGACTCGCGCTCGTCGCGACCCCGGTTGTCGCAGTGGCCCAGAAGCCGCTCCCGGCAGCGGCCCCTTCAGCCTTCGACACCAGTTCCTTTGCCGCGTTTCAGTGGCGGAGCGTCGGCCCGTTTCGTGGCGGCCGTGCCAGTGCGGTTGCCGGCATCCCATCGCAACCGATGGTCTTCTACACTGGCTACACGGGCGGCGGTGTCTGGAAGACCGACGACGCGGGATTCACCTGGAAGAACGTCTCCGACGGGCAATTCCGCCTTGGCTCCATTGGCGCCATTGCCGTGGCCGAGTCGGATCCCAACGTTGTCTACGTCGGCACGGGTGAGCACGCCGTGCGCGGGCAGTCGTCCTCCTTCGGCAATGGCGCCTATCGCAGCACCGATGCGGGCAAGACGTGGAAGCACCTCGGCCTCGATGCCACCCAGCAGATTTCGGCGGTGCGCGTCCACCCCACGAACCCGGAAGTCGTGTGGGTAGCCGCCCAAGGCAATCGCTGGACCGGGACCGCCGAGCGCGGCATCTACCGGTCAGTGGACGGAGGCAAGACGTGGACGCTGGTGCTCAAGGGGAGCAACGGCACCAGCGGCGCCAGCGGCCTCTCGCTCGATCCCTCGAATTCCCGCATCCTGTACGCCGCCTTCTGGGATCATCAGCGTACGCCATGGAAGGTGCGTTCGGGCGGTCCGGGCTCGGGCATCTGGAAGTCCACCGACGCCGGCGACACCTGGGTGCGCCTGACCGAGGGGCTTCCCAAGCTCATGGGCAAGGTTGACGTGGCGGTTTCGCCGGCGAATCCCGACCGCGTGTTCGCCATCGTCGAGGCTGAAGATGGCGGGCTCTACCGCTCTGATGACGCCGGCAAGAGCTGGCGCCGGCTCAGCGATGACCGGCTGATCCGCGCGCGCGCCTGGTACTACACCAACATCGTGGCCGACCCGCAGAATGCCGACGTCGTCTGGGTCATCAACGCGCCGCTCACCCGCTCCATCGACGGCGGCAAGACCTTTGCCGTCGTCAACGCGACCCATGGCGACAATCATGGCCTCTGGATCAACCCGCGCGACCCGAAGATCCTCGCCAATGCCAATGATGGCGGTGCGTCGATCTCCATGAATGGCGCCAGGAGTTGGAGTACGCAGGACAACCAGCCCACCGCGCAGTTCTATCGCGTGAATGTCGATGACCTGGAACCGTACAACGTCTACGGCGGCCAGCAGGACAACTCGAGCGTACGCACGCAGAGCCGCAGCGACGGCTTTGGCATCACGGTGCGCGAGTGGACAGCGGTGGCCGGCTGCGAGAGCGCCTACCTGGCCTTCGACCGGGCGAAGCCACGCCACGTCTACGGCGGCTGCTACCAGGGGATCATCAGCGAGTA
>JBBTJT010000078.1:23654-36824 GCA_038059315.1 Gemmatimonadota bacterium | reverse complement strand
GAAGACGTAGATGCCCATGCTCGCCATGGCGAAGCCGGGGCGGTCGGGCATTTCGGGCGGCACCGCCGGCTTCTCGAAGAAGTCGACGATGCGGTATTTCGCATCGACGTGCATGACGCCGAGGCCCGAGGCCTCGGCGACCGGCACCTCCACGCAGGCCACGGTGACGTCGGCCCCGGAGTTCACGTGCTGCACCAGCATCCGCTCGTAGTCCATCTTGTAGACGTGGTCGCCGGCGAGGATGATGAGGTACTCGGGGGCATAGCCGTCGATGATGTCGATGTTCTGGAACACGGCGTCGGCCGTGCCGGCGTACCACTGGTCCTCCGACACGCGCTGGCTGGCCGGCAGGATGTCGAAGCTCTCGTTGCGCTCCATCCGCAGGAAATTCCAGCCGCGCTGCATGTGCCGGATCAGGCTGTGCGCCTTGTACTGCGTGGCCACGGCAATGCGACGGATGCCGGAGTTGATGGCGTTGGAGAGCGTGAAGTCGATGATGCGCGACTTGCCGCCGAAGTAGACGGCCGGCTTGGCGCGGCGATCGGTCAGTTCCATGAGCCGCGCGCCGCGCCCGCCGGCGAGGACATAGGCCATCGTCGAGCGCGCGAGCGGGGTCGAGTAGGTGACGTGGGGCATGGTGCTCTCCAGTACCGCGGGTCTGCGGCGTGCGTCCTACTTCCCTTCGTGAACCAGCCAGATGGTGCCCAGCGGCGGCAACGTGACGGTCGCCGAGCACGGGTACCCGTGACTGGGCGATTTGCCGGCCATGACGACGCCGGCATTTCCCGCGTTCGATCCGCCATAGATGGAGGCGTCGGTATTCAGGACCTCCCGCCACCGTCCCCCGTGCGGCAGGCCGACGCGATAGTGCGGGCGCGGCACCGGCGTGAAATTGGCGATCACGGCCACGGCGCGTGCCCCCTCGCCGCCGAACCGTGCCCACGCGAACACCGAGTTGGGCGCGTCATCGACGACGATCCAGCGAAACCCCTCGGGCTCGCAGTCCCGCTCGTGCAGGGCGCGCTCCTCGCGATGCAGCCGGTTGCAGTCGCGCACGAGGGCCTGCACGCCGCGGTGCACCGCCACGTCGAGCAGCGGCCAGTCGAGCTGCCCGTCGAAGTCCCACTCGCGTCCCTGCGCAAACTCCTGTCCCATGAACAGCAGCTTCTTGCCCGGGTAGCCCCACATGAATGCATAGTACGCGCGGAGCGCGGCAAACCGCTGCCAGGCGTCGCCGGGCATCCGGTCGAGCAGCGACCGCTTGCCGTGGACCACCTCGTCGTGCGAGAGCGGCAGCACGAAGTTCTCGGTGAACGCGTAGATCAGGCCGAACGTCATCTTGTCGTGGTGCCAGCGGCGGTGCACGGGATTCTCGGCCATGTACTGCAGCGTGTCGTGCATCCAGCCCATGTTCCACTTGAATCCGAACCCGAGTCCGCCGCTGAACGTCGGCTGCGACACGCCCGGCCACGCGGTCGATTCCTCGGCGAGCGTGATGGCGCCCGGATGCCGCGCGTAGACGGCCTCGTTCAGCCGCCGCAGGAAGGCGACGGCCTCGAGGTTCTCGCGCCCGCCCTCCCGGTTGGGCAGCCACTCGCCGTCCTTGCGCGAGTAGTCGAGATAGAGCATCGACGCCACCGCATCGACGCGCAGGCCGTCGATGTGATAGCGGTCGAGCCAGAACAGCGCATTGGCGATGAGATAATTCACCACCTCGCGGCGGCCGAAGTTGAAGATGGCCGTGTTCCAGTCGGGATGAAAACCCTGGCGGGGGTCGTCGTGTTCGTACAGCGCGGTGCCGTCAAAGGCCGCGAGGCCGTGCTCGTCGACCGGAAAGTGGGCGGGCACCCAATCGACGATCACGCCGATCCCGCCGGCATGGCAGCGATCGACCAGACGCGCGAAGGCCGCGGGATCGCCGAAGCGTGCCGTCGGTGCAAACAGGCCGATCGGCTGGTAGCCCCACGACGCATCCAGCGGGTGCTCGTTCACCGGCATCAGCTCGATGTGCGTGAAGCCCATGTCCCGGACGTGCGGGACCAGCGTCTCGGCAAGCTCATCGTACGTCAGCCATTGGCCATGCTCGCCGCGCCGCCACGAGCCGAGGTGCACTTCGTAAATGCTCATCGGGGCGCGGCGCGCCTCGCGCCGCGGCCGCGCCGCCATCCAGGCGTCGTCGGTCCAGCGAAAGCCGGTCGTGTCGCACACGATCGACGCGGTCGACGGACGCATCTCGGCCCCGAAGCCGACCGGATCCGACTTCAGTGGCAGCAGCTCGCCGGCGATGCCGACGATCTCGTACTTGTACAGCGTGCCGGGACCGACGCCGGGAACGAAGATCTCCCACACCCCCGTGCCGTGGCGCAGCCGCATCGCGTGGCGACGTCCGTCCCACGCGTTGAAGTCGCCGACCACCGACACGCGCCTGGCGTTCGGCGCCCACACGGCGAAATGGACGCCGGTCGTTCCCTCATGCTCGATCCGGTGCGCCCCGAGCCGGTCGTAGAGCGCGGCGTGCGTCCCCTCGCCGATGAGCCAGTCGTCCATCTGGCCGAGCACGGGGCCGTAGGCGAAGGGGGCGGCGAAGCGCCACTGGGCGCCGCCGCGGCGGGCGCGCAGCACGTAGCGCGTCCGCCGCGGCATCGTGCCCTCGAACAAGCCGGCCGGATGGCGGCACTCGAGGCGCGCCATCACGCGCCCGTTGAGGGCCACGACCTCCACGCGCTCGGCGCCCGGCACGAGCGCGCGCACCACGAACCCGTCGCCCGCCGCATGAATTCCCAGCACGGAGAAGGGATCACCGTGCCGGCCCGCGACCAGGGCGTTCACCGCCTCGCGGGAGAGCCTCCCGGCGACGGCGCGGGTCTCAGCCTGATTCCGGCGAGGCATCCCAGATCTCGTGTGCGTACTCGAGGATGGCGCGGTCCGAGCAGAACCACGCCATGTGCGCGGTGTTGAGGATCGCCATGCGCCACCAGGCGGCGGGATCGCGCCACAAGGCGTCGATGCTGCGCTGCGTGAGGCGATAGGCCTCGAAATCGGTCGCCACCATGAAGTGGTCGTGGTGGCGCAAGCCCTCGACGAGCGACTTGTACCGCGAACGGTCGTCCGGCGAAAACACCCCCGACTCCAACTCGGAGAGCACCTCGGTCAGTGCCGGCGACGCGGCAATGGCGTCGGTCGCGTCGAGGCCGGCGCGCCGGCGCGCCGCGACCTCCTCGGCGAGCAGGCCGAAGATGAAGAGGTTCTCGGTGCCGACGTGCTCGCGAATCTCGATGTTGGCGCCGTCGAGCGTGCCGATGGTCAGCGCCCCATTCAGCGCCAGCTTCATGTTTCCCGTGCCCGACGCCTCCATGCCGGCCGTCGAGATCTGCTCGGACAGGTCGGCGGCCGGAACGATGGCTTCGGCGAGGCTCACGTTGTAGGTGGGGAGGAAGACCACCTTGAGCCGGTCGCGCACCACCGGGTCGCGATTGACGATTCGCGCGACGTCGTTGGCCAGCTTGATGATGAGCTTGGCCTGGTGGTACCCCGCCGCCGCCTTGCCGGCGAAGATCTTCACGCGCGGCACCCACTGCGCCGTCGGCTGCGCGCGCATGGCGTTGTACAGCGAGATGGTCTCGAGAATGTTGAGCAACTGCCGCTTGTACTCGTGAATGCGCTTGATGTGGACGTCGAAGATCGCGTCCGGATTGAGGGCGATCGACAGCCGCTCGGCCACGAGCCGCCCCAGCGCGATCTTGTTGGTGCGGCGCGCGGCGGCGAAGCGCTCGCGAAACGCCGAGTCCTCGGCGAAGGGGACGAGCTCGACCAGCCGGGACTCGTCGTCGAGCACCCGCGGCCCCACGGCCCTGACGATGAGATCGGTGAGTCCCGGGTTCGCCTGGTACAGCCAGCGGCGGAAGGTGATGCCGTTGGTCTTGTTGACGATGCGCCCCGGGTACAGCGCCGCAAAGTCGCTGAACACGGTCTTGCGCATCAGTTCGGTGTGCAGCCCGGAGACGCCGTTCACGCGGTGGGAGCCCAGGAACGCGAGGTTCCCCATGCGCACCTGGCGGCTGCCGTTCTCCTCGATCAGCGACACCGCCGCCAGCCGCAGCACGTCGTCGCACCCGCGCACGCGCAGTTCGTCGAGGTGCAGCGCGTTGATGAGGTAGATGATCTGCATGTGCCGCGGCAGCAGCCCTTCCATCAGGGGAACCGACCACCGTTCCAGCGCCTCCGGGAGCAGCGTGTGGTTGGTGTAGTTGAACACCGAACGGGCGATGTCCCAGGCCAGTTCCCACGGTATGCCGTGCTCGTCCACGAGCAGCCGCATCAGCTCCGGAATGGCGATCGCCGGGTGCGTGTCGTTCAGCTGGATGGCGACATGATCGGGCAGCGACAGCAGGTCGCCGTGCTCCGCCTTGTGCCGGCGCAGGAGGTCCTGCAGCGATGCCGACGCGAAGAAGATCTCCTGCCGGAGCCGCAGCTCGTGGCCGGCGGGCGTGGTGTCGTCGGGGTAGAGCACGCGTGAGATCGCCTCGAGGCGCACCCGGTCGGCGAGCGCGCCCACGTGATCGCCCTTGTTGAAGTCTTCCATCGACAGCGGGTCGGCCGCACGCGCCGACCACAGGCGCAGCGTGTTCACGTGCGCGCCGCGCCACCCGGTGATCGGCGTGTCATACGCCACGGCCTTTACGCTCTCGGCCGGATGCCACACCGAGCGGGATGTGCCGTCGGCATTGGCGACGACCTCCACCCGCCCGCCGAACCCGATGGTGTAGGCAACCTCCGGCCGCGCGAACTCCCACGGGTTCCCGGCGGACAACCAATCCTCCGGAAGCTCGATCTGCCAGCCGTCCCGCAGGCCCTGCCGGAAGATGCCGTGGTCGTAGCGAATGCCGTACCCGTGCGCCGGAATGCGCAGCGTCGACAGGCTCTCCATGTAGCACGCCGCAAGCCGGCCGAGGCCGCCATTGCCAAGCGCCGGGTCCGGCTCGAGCTTCCGCAGGCGGTCGAGGTCCACGCCGAGGTCGGCGAGCGCGGAATCGGCGATGTCGGTGAGGCCGAGGTTGCAGAGCGCGTCGCCCATCAGGCGTCCGGTGAGGAACTCGAAGGAGAAGTAGTAGACGCGCTTGGTTCCCTCGCGATAGGTGCGCTTGGTCGAGTCCATCCAGTGTTCGACGACGCGATCGCGCACGGCCAGCGACGCCGCCAGCAGCCAGTCGTGATCGAGGGCGTGCTGCGGATCCTTGCCGACGAAGTAGGTGAGCTTGGCGACGACGGTGTCCTTGAACGCGGCGACGACTTCGGCGGTGGTCGGGGCGTCGCCGGAGGGGAGGACCTGGGCGTTATTGAGGCGGGTGGCCATGGCAAGGCTAGGGTCTTCGGAGATGCTGCAGTTGCATAAAGCTACGATGCGGGGTCGAAATCTGCCTCCCGGAAGCGGCCGCATCGGAGCGCCCGGAAGGCGGGGCATCCCAGGTTCGCCGTTCAACGGTCGCGCGCGGGACACGTTACCTTGGGGTCGTCGACTGGCGGACGCGCGTATCACGAAGCGAGGAGCCATTGAGCCAGGTACCGGATGATGTGCGCACCGCCCTCGAGGGCCTTCGGTCGCTGGGCGGTGACGCCCTGCTGAAGCAAATGGTGCAGGTGTTCGTGGACCACTCGCGAGACCGCGTCCAGGCGCTGCAGGAAGCGGTGACCGCAGGCGATCTCGTCACCGCAGGGGCCGTGGCCCACACCCTCAAGGGGAGCGCGCGTCAGCTGGGCCTCGTCGCCATGGGCAACGCCTGCGTCGCCGTGGAGCAGGCGAGCAGGCAGGGCGACGCGGCCGCTGCCCAACTGCACACGGCCGCCGTGCACACGCAGTACACGACGGCCGTGGAGTGGCTGCACGGCGTTACGGCTTGATCGGCACCGTTGTCTTCCTGATCGAGTCGCCCGAGACGATTGGCGGTGGGGGCGGCGGTGCGGCGCCCGCGAACAGGTCACCCAGCCCCGTGGCCTTGGCCACCCTGATGGCGCTCTCCAGCGCGCTGTCCGCCCCCGCCCGGTCGCCTTGCGCGTTGAGCGCCTCGGCGAGCACGTAGTTGGTCGAGACGTACAGGTAGGGAATGCCCACCGACGCCCGGTCCACCCACTTGTTCTTTCGTTCCAGCGCGCCCGGTGACTTGAACGCGCCGGCCAGCGCCTTCATGCGCGGCACGTCCACCCACCCCTCGCCCTGCACCATGACGGTATCCCGGCCGCCGACGATGGAGTCGGTCAGGAGCTTGCGGGCCAGCCCCTGGGTGAGCACGTAGTCCTTCAACCCAAGCTCGAACGGATACCCGCCCGACGTGCGGCTGAAGTACATCGAACGCCCCCTCGAGTCCTGGATCATCTTCAGCACGAAGATGTCGGCGCGCGACAGGAACCTCGGCTGCACCACCGCGCGGATGTTGCCGGCGACGAACAACTGCGGCTGGGTGATGTCTTGGCCGAGCGGCACCGAGTCGGCCTGGTCCATGGTGATCGACATCGGCGGTCCCGACGGCTTCACCCAGGTCCTGCCGCGGTAGACCGCGGGGCCCTTGGCCACATCGTACTCGTACACCGGCCGGCGCAGCAGCTGCCGCGTGTACCAGTCGGTGTTGAGCAATGACGTGTTGGCGACCACCACGTCCTTGCGCACGCCCATCACTTCCTGGGCGTACCAGAGCGGAAACGTGTCGTTGTCGCCCACGGTCACGAGGATGCCGTACGGTTCGACGCTGTTCAGCAGGTCGGCGGCGAAGTCGCCCGTGTCGGTCTCGCCGTGACGCGTGGATGCCGTCCAGTTGCCGAACAGCGGCACCACGGCCAGCAGCAGGATGGGCGAGGTGATCGCCCAACTGCGGTTCGTCGGAAGCTCGAGCGTCTCGGCGCCGACCTTTGCCTTCTCGCTGCCGATGATGGCGGCGAACGATTCCCAGACGAAGACCAGGCCCAGTGCGGCCCACACGCTCCACGCCGAGAAGCTCCACAGATAGAAGTAGTCGCGGTCGCGAACCTCGCGCTGCACGCTCTCCCCAAGCTCCGGCGCCTGCGAGTAGCCGTACCTGAAGTTCATGTAGTAGATCAGCAGCAGCGTCAGCGTGAACATCAGCGGCCCGAAGAAGGTGAAGCTTCGAGGGTCGCGCTTGTAGTGCACCCAGCCTCCGAGGATGCCGAGCACCAGGAAGATCGCGGCCAGCGAACCCTGCAGCCCGGGGCGCACGCCGTCGACGTCGCGCAGCCACTGCCACTTGAAGTACAGCCACCACATCCCGACCTGCGCGCCGAGCGGGGCCTGCCGCTCGACGAGGGACGGCTTGCCGTACTGTCCCCGGTTGAAGTTGTACATGAAGGCGTCGTACGTGCCCTTGGACATGGTGCACGACAGCTTGAGCCCGTCGCGGCACGCCGTCGGTTCGCCTTCATTGATGGCCGGGAAGTGCGCGGCGCGGATGGGCTGCGTGAGGAAGGGCGTGCCGCCCAGCACGATGGCGCCGACGCAGGCGAGCAGCAGCTTCCAGCGCGTGATCGTGCGCGGGCGGCGGATCAGCACCGCCAGGCCCGCGGCGGGCAGCGCGAGAATGCCGGCCATGTGGTTGGCGTATCCCAGGCCGCAGACATAGGCGATGAGCACGAGCAGACGGTCCGCCGACGGCCCGTCGGGGTCATCGCACCAGCGCACGGTCAGCCAGGCGGTGATGGCCAGTCCGGCGAGCGAGATGGTGTAGACTTTCTCATTCACCACCGACTGCGACCAGACGGTGAAGGCGGTGGAGCCGATCAGCACGGCCAGGGCGCCGCCGACGATGCGCTGCCAGCGCTTCTCGAACCATCCCACCAGCACGCGCTCGGTGATGAGGAACCACATGGCCGCGGCCGTCGCGCTGGAAATGGCGGCCAGCAGGTTGATGCGCATGGCCACCGTCGGCGCGATGGGCAGCACCGCAAACACCCGTCCGATCAGGACGAAGAACGGATTGCCGGGCGGGTGCGGAATGCCGAGCGTGTAGGCGGCAGCGATGTACTCGCTGGTGTCCCACATCGCCGTGTCGGGCGAGAGGGTGACGAGGTAGAGCAGGAACACGGCCGCGAAGGCGATGCCCGCCGCCAGGTAGGACGGGCGGGTATCGAGGTCGGAGCTAGCAGCGGTCGACGCCATCGGACTCGGGGCGAGGGAGGTCTCTTTGAGAACCTTGAAATATCGGAGAGGGGGTCGGGCAGGGGGAAGGGGCGGAGCCTTCGTTTGGACACCAGACCGTGGCAAGAAGTTGCGGGGGAGGGGGGCTCGCACGGAGACCGGAGCCGACGGAGGACACGAAGAACAACAGACACTCGAGGGGGTGCGGCGGAGAGTACCGTCTGCCACACCCCCTTGAAGATTGTTGCAGCCTCCGTGCCCTCCGCCTCCCTCAGGTCTTCGTGAGAAACCTCACGACCCCCGCACGCCGCGCTAATGCCGAAACAACCGCTGTCCCGTGAACACCATCGCGATGCCGTGTTCGTCGGCGGCGGCGATCACCTCGGCGTCGCGCACCGATCCGCCGGGCTGCACGATGGACGTCACTCCGGCCGAGGCCGCGTGATCGACGCCGTCGCGGAACGGGAAGAAGGCGTCGGATCCCAGCGCGGCGCCCGCCGTGGCGTGCCCCGCGCCCTGCGCCTTGTGCACCGACAGGAAGGCCGCATCCACGCGGGACATCTGCCCGGCGCCGATGCCGATGGTCGCGCCGTCGCGCGCCAGCACGATGGCGTTGGACTTCACGCTGGCCACCGCCCGCCAGGCGAACAGCAGGTCGGTCTTCTCGGCCGCCGTTGGCGAGCGCCTGGTCACCACGCGCCAGGCGGCGTCGTCGATGGCGGTCGGCGCCTTCTCCTGCACCAGCACGCCGCCGCGCACGCGCTTGACGTCGAGCGCACCGGGGCGCTCGACCGCCCGCCCCTCGAGCAGGCGCAGGTTCTTCCTGGCGCCGAGGATGTCCACGGCCTCCGGCGCGAACGCCGGGGCGACGACGCACTCCACGAAGAGCGACGCGATCGCCTGCGCCGTGGCCGCGTCCACCGGCACGGTGAAGGCGATGACTGAACCGAACGCCGAGACCGGGTCGCAGGCCAGCGCCTTCTGGTACGCCTCGAGCGCGTTCGTTCCGGTGGCCAGCCCGCACGGCGTCGTGTGCTTCACGATCGCGCAGGCGCAGTCGCCCTCGAACGGGCCGACGGCGAGCAGCGCGCCCTCGAGGTCGAGGAAATTATTGAAGCTCAGCTCCTTGCCGCCCCGCTGCACGAGGCCCGCCAGTCCCGCGTGCGGCGCGTCCACGTAGAATGCGGCCTTCTGGTGCGGGTTCTCGCCGTAGCGCAGCGACTGCGCGCGCTCGAACGCCAGCGACATGCGCTCCGGGAAACGATCGCCCGCCTGGTGGGCAAACCACCCCGAGATGGCCGCGTCGTAGGCCGCCGTGTGCGCGTACACCTTGCCGGCGAGCGTGCGGCGCAGCGGCAACTGGTCGCCGCCCTGTCGCAGCGCGTCGAGCACCCGGCCGTAGTCCGCCGGATCGACGACCACGGTGACGGCGCCGAAGTTCTTGGCTGCCGAACGCAGCATCGACGGTCCGCCGATGTCGATCTGTTCGATGACGTCCTCGGGCTTCACGCCGGGCCTGGCCGCCGTCTCGCGAAACGGATACAGGTTCACGACCACGACGTCGATGGGGGCGATGCCGTGCTCGGCGATCGTCGCCATGTGCTCGGGCAGGTCGCGACGCGCCAGCAGCCCGCCGTGCACCACGGGGTGCAGCGTCTTGACGCGACCGTCGAGCATCTCCGGAAAATGGGTAACCTCGCCGATGTCGCGCACCGCCAGGCCGGCATCGCGCAGCGCCTTGGCCGTGCCGCCGGTGGAGATGAGGTCGAAGCCGAGGGCGACCAGCGCGCGAGCGAAATCGGCGAGGCCGGACTTATCTGAAACGCTCAGGAGTGCGGAAGGCATTCTGGAGGACAGATGATAGTTGATAGTCGATAGTTGATAGACAGCGGACGGCGTACAACGTATGGCGTACAGCTCACAGCTTCTCTTCGCAGGTCAGACGTCCGGAACGAACGGGTGCCCACCTTCCACCGCGAAGCCCGAAAACCCGTACGGCAGCTCGCCCTGCACCTTCCCGTCATCGCCCAGCCGCACCGACCCGTTGGCCACGGCCTCGACGCACCACGGGTAGACGCGGTGTTCCACGGCGAGCACCCGGGCAGCGAGCGCGTCGGCCGTGTCGTCGAGCGGCACCGGCACCGGCCACTGCGCGATGATCGCGCCGCGATCGAACTGCTCGTCGACGAAATGTACGGTGACCCCGGACAGTCGCGCGCCCGACGCGATGACCGCGTCGTGGACGCGATGCCCGTACATGCCGTGGCCCCCGAAGGCGGGAAGCAGCGCCGGGTGCACGTTCAGGATGCGTCCGGCCCAGCGGCGCACCACCGCGGCCGGGACGAGTCGCAGATAGCCGGCCAGGACCACCAGGTCCGCGTCGTGCGCCGCGAGTTCCTGCTCGAGCGCTTCCGCCGGCGCGCCTCGCGGAACGTGCACGGCGGGAATACCGCGCAGCCGTGCGCGCTCGAGCGCGTGCGCCTCGGCGCGGTCGCTCACCACCAGCGACACCGCGGCGCTGGTGCTGCCTGGCCGTGAGTCCAGGTGCTCGAGGAGCGCCTGCAGGTTGCTGCCCGCACCGGAGGCAAGCACGGCAACGCGCGTCACGTCACGGCTCGGGCGTGTGGGGGATGCCGAGGATCATCACCGCGGCTTCGGTGAGCGACGCGGCGATCCCGAAACCCGCGGCGAGCGACTGCTCGACGTCCTCGGTTGACGTCTCGGGGGACGGTACGAGGATTCCGCGCGCCGCATATGACCTGGCAGGCAGCAGATCCCGGAACTTGTCTCCAATGAACACCGACGCCGCCGCGTCCAGGTGGTGCTCGACGATGGCCTGCTCGAACATGCCGATGCCCGGCTTGCGGCACGCGCAGGGCCCGGTGATGTCCGGATGGTGCGGACAATGATAGTGGTCGTCGACGAAGGCCCCGCGCTCCTCCAGGAGGTCGTCAATCCGCGCCCGCGCCGCCCGGTAGTCGCTCTCGGTGATCAGGCCGCGGGCGATCCCCGACTGGTTGGTGCAGACGATCACCGGGACCAGCGCATAGTTGAAGCGGCGTACCGCGTTGGTGGCCTGCGGGATCAGCTCGACGGACTTCGCGTCCTTGAGGTAGTGCGTGTCCACGATCAGCGTGCCGTCGCGGTCGAGAAAGACCGCGCGGCGGGTGAGCGACGTGCTGGCACGCTGCTGGGCCGGCGTCGGGAGCGTCATGCCAGCGCCTCGCGCACCGCGGCCGTCAGGCGCGCGTCCTCGGCGGCCGCCACGCCGCGCAGGTCGAGCAGCAGCGCGCCGTCAGCGATGCGCCCGATCACCGGCAGCGCTCCCGTGCGCAGCGCGCGCTCGAGCGACGCGGCGTTGCCGGCGAGCGCGAGTGCGCACGACGGAATGCGGGCCGACGGAAAGGCGCCGCCGCCCACCGTGGACTCGGTGTCCACGACGCGGGCCCCGACCCCGAATGCCTGCCACGCCGACACCAGCGCCGCCGCGCGCTCGCGCAACGCCGCCAGCGGCGTGGTGAGCATCGCCAGCGCCGGAATCTCCCTTACGGCGCGTTCCGGTTCGCGATACAGGCGCAACGTGGCGTGCAGCGCCGCGAGCGTCAGCTTGTCGACGCGCAGCGCGCGGGCCAGCGGATTGGCGCGCAATGCGCCAACCACCGGCGCGCGGCCGAGGATGATGCCGGCCTGAGGGCCGCCGAGCAGCTTGTCGCCGCTCATGACCACCAGCGAGGGTCCAGCGGCCACGGCGTCGTGGGCGGTGGGTTCGCCGCGCAATCCCCACGGTGCCAGGTCGAGCATCAGCCCGCTCCCGAAGTCGTGGATCAGGGGCACTCCGGCGTCGTCGGCCAACGCGGCGAGCTCGCGCGCCGGCACGGCCGCCACGAACCCCTCGACGGTGAAGTTGCTGCGATGCACGCTGACGATGGCCCCGGTCTGCGGGGTGCAGGCGCGCCGATAGTCGTCGGCGTGCGTGCGGTTGGTCGTTCCCACCTCCACCAGGCGCGCGCCGCTCCTGGCCATGATCTCGGGGACGCGAAACGAGCCACCGATCTCCACCAGCTCGCCGCGCGAGACGATGGCCTCGCGGCCATCGGCCAGCGTGTTGAGCGCCAGCACCAGCGCGGCGGCGCAGTTGTTGACGACCAGTGCGTCCTCGGCACCGGTGAGCTCGCGCAGCAACGCGGCGCAGTGGACATGCCGCGAGCCGCGCACGCCGCGCTCCACGTCGTACTCAAGCGTCGAGAAGCCGCGCGCCACGTCGGCCAGCGCGCCGATAGCGGACTCGGCCAGCGGGGCGCGGCCGAGGTTCGTGTGCAACACCACGCCGGTGGCGTTCAGGGCGGGCTGCAGTGAGGGGCGTTCGCTGGCGCCCAGGCGCCGGGCAATGTCGGTGGCCCAGTCCTCCTCGGTGGCCGGCGCCGTCGCCGGATTGACGCGCGCTGCGGCCAGGGCGGACCGCACGGCCTCGGCCACGACGTGGCGCGGCGCCTGTTCCGTGAGAGCGCGCACGCCATCCTGCTCGAGGAGCACGTGCACCGAAGGAATGGCGCGGCGCGGGTCGTTCATCGCCGGGGCGGTTTCACGGGTGGCGTCAACGGCTTGGTCGCGGGCGCACCGGCCGCGGGAAGTATCGTGACGGGCACTGGTGCGCCGGGCGGCTTGATGACGGGTGCCGGCGCTCCGGGCGGCTTGATGACGGGTGCCGGCGCTCCGGGCGGTTTCCTGTCCGCGGAGTCCGCCTGGGCCTCCGGCTTCCTCTCGACGGGCCTGGCCCGCGTGAAGGTGCGCTCGCTGGTGCGTCGCACCCGTGACGCGCTCAGCACGTCGCGCGCGGTCAGCCGGTAGGTCGCCGGCCCGATGGCTTCTTCGAGTTCGGCGACGAACTCGGAGCTGATCGCCATGCGTCCGGGGACGGGCGGTGGGACGCGCCTCACCGTGTCGCGCTCGGCGCGCCGCGCCTCGAGGCGCGCGACCTCGATGGAGTCCTGCTGCGCGATCACGCGCCCCGAATCGGCGCGCGCACGCCC
>JBBTJT010000078.1:0-23644 GCA_038059315.1 Gemmatimonadota bacterium | reverse complement strand
CAGCATTCCTCGAAGGGCTGGAGAAGCGCTGGGCCGAATCGGCGCGCGCGCGTGCCCGGCGCCCGGCCGCGGTGGTATCGGCACGCAGGGTGGAGTCGCGGACCGCCGCCTCGCGCGCCCGCGTCACCGAGTCGAATGCCGACGCGCGCACGACCGTTCGCACGCGCACGCGGCTGGAGTCGGCGCGACGCAGCTCCACCTGGTTGGGCGCGAGTGCCGGGTCGAGGGCCAGGGCCCGGTCGAACACAAGGCGGAGTGTGAGCGAGTCCTTGACGTCGACGCCGACGATGCGCGCGCCCAGCGTGTCGTGCGTGAAGGCGTAGAGGTCGAGACGCACCGAGTCGGCGACGTCGACGGTCACCGAATCCCAGAGCTCGCGCGGATCCAGCCGCCCGTTCTGGTTGCCGTCGATGATCGTCCGCAGCGTGTACTTGTCCGGCGGGAGGAACGGGAGCGAGTAGCGCCCCGACGAGTCGGTCCTGGCGATCCATCGAAAGGACGTGTCGCCGCCGACGGTGGCATCGATCAGCGCCAGGCCGGCGGGCTTGACGGTGGTCCAGTCGAAGACCGCACCGCGCACGACGCCGCGCGGGATCGAGGCGCCCGTGCTGAAGACAAACGTGCGCGGGCTGGTGATGACGTTGCTGCTCAGGTCGCCGAGTCCGGGGAGAATGGTCAGCGCGTACGCGGTGTTCGCGCGGAATCCCTTGCGGGGGCGCACGGTGATGGCATCGCGATGCCAGTCCACGCGGGCCGCGCCATCCGACGGCGAGAGCAGCACGACCGCTCCAAGGTCGGTGCCGGTGCGTGGGCGTTCGCTGATCACTTCATTGAACTCCACCGTGACGCCCTTGCTGCGCACTCCCGTGGCGCCCGAGTCGGGCGAGACCTTGAGGATGATCGGCGCGGCGCGGTCGACCGGACCGCCCGGTGGCGAGCCCGGCGACGCGCAGGCGGCAACCCACGCCGCAGCGCATAGCGCGGCGAGCGAGACGACGGCGCGGCGCCGGCGGCGCGACGTCACGCGCCGCCCATGGCGCGGATCTTCGCGCGCAACTGCGCCACGCGTGCCGTCCACTCCACGTCCTTGGCGCGCTCGGCGTCGACGACCGGCGCCGGCGCCTTGTCGGTGAAGCCCGCGTTGCCGAGCCGAGCGCGCAGGGAGGCGAGCTGCTTGTCGAGCTGGGCCAGCTCCGTCTCCAGCTTGCCGCGTTCCCTGGCCACGTCGACGATGCCTTCGAGCGGGATGACGACCTCGAGTCCGCCGGCGAGCAGCGCGTGTGCCGCCGCACCCAGCGCGGCGACGTCCGCCGTCGCCAGTTCGGCGCGCGCCATGCGCTGCACGAACACGCGCTCGGCCAGCGCGATCTCCGCCGCCGCGGCATTGCCGAGGAGGTGCGCCGTCAGTTGCTGGGTCGGCGGCAGCGCGTAGTCGTTGCGGATCTGCCGCACCGCGGTGATGACGTCCTTGACCACGTCGAACGAGGACGACGCATCGGAGCGCGCCGGGGCGACGGGCCAGGCGGCCTTCATGAGCCACGTGCCGTCGACGTACCCGGGCAGCCGCTGCCAGAGCGTCTCGGTGATGAACGGCATGATCGGGTGCAGCAGGCGCAGTCCGTGGTCAAAACAGTGCACGAGCAGGGCCCGGGCGAGTTCACGATCCTCGCCGGGTTCGGCGAGGCGCGACTTGCACGCCTCCACGTACCAGTCGGCGAGGTCGTTCCACAGGAATCGGCGGGCGGCCTCGGCGTGCGCGTCGAGGCGCAGGCCCACCTGCCGCTGGTGTTCCGGCCACGTGCCCTGCGGCGGGCGCGCCGGACCGAGCGCGGCGTCGCAGTCGAACACGGCATCGGCGAGGCGGTTCACGATCCAGTGATCCGCACTGCGGAAGCTCGCCCGGTCCAGCGACGAGAGCGCCCGCACCGGCTCGTGTCCCACCTGCATCAGCAGGAAGCGCCCGATGTTCCACAGCTTGGTGGCGAAGTTTCGCCCCGGGGCGAACGATTTCTCGAGGTCGTCGGGATCGAGCAGCACATCGACGCCCATGCCCATGCCGGCGATCATCGTCCAGCGCAGCGCGTCGGCGCCGAACTTCTCCACCACCTCCAGCGGATCGATGCCGTTGCCCAGCGACTTGCTCATCTTGCGATGCTGCATGTCGCGCACGGTGCCGTGCAGGTAGACCGTGTGGAACGGCACCCTTCCGGTGAATTCGAGGCCGGCCATGATCATGCGTGCCACCCAGAAGAACAGGATCTCCGGGGCGGTGACCAGCACGTCGGTGGGGTAGAACGCCTTCAGGTCGGCGCCGTCGACCTTGTCGGGCCAGCCAAGCGTGCTGATGGGCCAGAGCCACGACGAGAACCAGGTGTCGAGCACGTCCTCATCCTGCGTCCATGCGCCGCCGCACCTGGGGCAGCCGCCGGTCGGGTCTTCGCGCAGTGCCGCATCGTGCCCGCAGGCGCAATGCCAGACCGGAATACGATGCCCCCACCAGAGCTGGCGCGAGATGTTCCAGTCGCGGATCCCCTCCATCCAGTTCACGTAGACCGCGTTCCAGCGCTCGGGGACGATGCGGACCTTGCCGGCCTGCACGGCCTCGAGCGCCGGCTTGGCGAGCGGGGCCATCTTCACGAACCACTGGTCGCTGAGGCGCGGCTCCACCACGGTATGGCAGCGGTAGCAGTGCCGCACGGCGTGGTGATGCTGGTCGATCTTCACGAGAAAGCCCTGGGCCTGGAGCATCTTGACCACCTTCTTGCGCGCGTCGAAGCGCTCCAGACCGCGCAACGACGCGGGAACGCGCCCGTCGGCGTCGTGCACCTCGCCCATGTGGCCATCGGGCGTGATCACCACCGGCATCGCCAGGCCGAGCCGCTTGCCCGCCTCGAAGTCGTTGGGGTCGTGCGCCGGCGTGATCTTGACCATGCCGGTGCCGAACTCCTTGTCGACGAACGCGTCGGCCACGATGGGGATGCGCAGGTTGGCAATGGGGAGCAGCAGTTCGGTGCCGATGAGGTGCCGGTACCGCGCGTCGTCCGGGTGCACGGCCACGGCGACATCGCCGAGCATCGTCTCGGGACGGGTGGTCGCCACGGTGATGGACTGCGCCGGGTCGTCGGCGAACGGATAGCGCACGTGATACAGCTTGCCGTGCGTGTCCTTGAACTCGGCTTCCTCGTCGGAGAGCGAGGTGAGGCAACGCGGGCACCAGTGGATGACGCGGTAGCCACGGTACACCAGGCCCTTTTCGTAGAGGCGCACGAAGCACTCGCGCACGGCGTGCGAGAGTTCCGGGGACAGCGTGTACGCGGTGCGACTCCAGTCGGCCGAGGCGCCGATGGCCCGCAACTGCTGCAGGATCACGCCGCCCGTCTGGCGCACGAACTCGGCGGTGCGTTCGACGAAGGCCTCGCGTCCCATCGCAAAGCGCGTCGAGCCCTCGGCGGCGATCAGCTTCTCGACGACGTTCTGCGTGGCGATGCCGGCATGGTCGGTGCCGGGAACCCAGAGCGCTTCGTCGCCCGCCATCCGCCGCCAGCGGACGATCACGTCCTGTACCGCGTTGTTGAGGCCGTGGCCGACGTGCAGCACGGCGGTGACGTTGGGGGGCGGGATGACGATGGTGAAGGGATCGCGCGTGCCGCCGCCGCGGGTCGTCTGCGCGCTCTCCGCGTGAAAGAGGCCGGCAGCTTCCCAAGCGGCGTAGAGGGCGCGCTCGGTGGCGCCCGCGTCGTACTGGGCGGGGATGTCGGAGGAAGGCGGGTTGGTCATGTGTGAGTGAATCTACGGCTGGCAGGAGGCTGTAGGTAGTTGGTGGTTGGTGGATGGTGGTTGGCCGTTGGCGGTTGGCGTTTGGCCATAGGAGGCCCACCACCCACCACCAACCACCAGCCGTCTACCGTCTACCGTCTGCCGTCTGCCGTCTGCCGTCTATCCTCCCCCCCGTCCATTCTGCTAAGTTGGTATGTTCGCCACGCAGCGCCTTCCTTCCCGCTGATCTCGCCCTTCGCATGACGATTCCGACGCCCGCCCCGACCAGCCGCACCAGGATGCGGATCCTCGCGCCGTGGACGGTGTTCTTCATCCTGCTGGTCGCTGCCCTGGTGAGCTTCTTCAGGTTCGCCGATCGCGTACCGTCGCTCCTGCAGACGCTCGCCGAACACTAGGTCCTGTACTCTGCCGCCCGGAATCCGTTTCGCATGTCGACACTGCTGACCCTTACGCTCCCCGATGGCGCCGTGCGCGAAGTCGCGCCGGGTACGCTTCCCAAGGACGTCGTGGGGTCCATTGGCCCGCGCCTGCTGCTGGCGGCCATCGCCGTCTCGGTCGACGGCGAGGTGCAGGACCTCATGACGCCGCTGCGCCGGGGCGGCGCGTTCACGGTCATCACCGACAAGGACCCGCGCGCGCTTTCCGTGCTGCGTCATTCGGGGGCGCACATCCTCGCCACCGCGGTCCGCCGGCTGCGCCCCGAGGCGAAGATCGGCTTCGGCCCGGCCATCGACGACGGGTTCTATTACGACTTCGAGGTCGACAAGCCCTTCACGCCCGAGGACCTGGAGGCGTTCGAGGCCGAGATGAAGAAGGTGGCCGCCGAGAAGCTGCCGTTCGTGCGCGCTGAAGTTACACAGGAACAGGCACACACCGTTTTTTGCGACGATCCGCTGAAGCTCGAGCGACTCGCCGACTTCGAGGGGACCGACGAGGTCATCTCGACCTACACCGACGGGCCGTTCGTCGACCTCTGCCGGGGGCCGCACGTCCCGGACACGTCGTACTTCAAGCACTTCAAGCTGCTGCACACCGCCGGCGCCTACTGGCGCGGCGACGAGAAGCGGCAGATGCTGCAGCGCATCTATGCCACTGCCTTCTTCAAGAAGGAAGAGCTCGACGCCCACCTGCACCGGATGGAGGAAGCCAAGCGGCGCGACCATCGGGTGGTCGGTCGCGCGCTCGACCTTTTCCAGTTCTTCCCGGTGTCGCCCGGCGCCGCCTTCTGGACCCCCCGCGGCACCGTGCTGTACAACACGCTGGAGCAATTCGTCCGCGAGCGGCAGCGCGAGTCGTACCTCGAGATCAAGACGCCGCTCCTCTACACCAAGAAGCTGTGGGAGCAGTCGGGCCACTGGGGGAAGTACCGCGAGAACATGTTCCTCGTGCTCAACAACGAGACCGACGAACACGACATGTCGCTGAAGCCGATGAACTGTCCGTCGCACCACCTCTACTTCGCTTCGTCGAAGCACTCGTACCGGGAACTCCCGGTGCGGTACGTGACGTTCGACGTGCTGCACAGGAACGAACTGTCCGGGGCGTTGTCGGGGCTCACGCGCGTGCGGCAGTTTGCGCAGGACGACTGCCATGTCTACCTGCGCGAAGACCAGATTGCCGACGAGGTGCAGTTCCTGATGGACTTCATCCTCGGCTACTACGACACCTTCGGGCTCACCGCGCAGCTGAAGTTCGCGACCCGCCCGGAACTGCGCATCGGCTCCGACGACCTGTGGGACCGGGCCGAAGCGGCGCTCAAGGCCGCACTCGACGCGACGGGGCGCGCCTACGAGATGGTGCCGGGGGACGGCGCCTTCTACGGGCCCAAGATCGACTTTGCCGTCACCGACTCGATTGGCCGGCACTGGCAGCTGGGCACGATCCAGCTCGACTACAACGCGCCCGAACGGTTTGACCTCTCGTACACGGGCGAGGACAACGCCGCGCACCGTCCGGTGGTGATCCATCGCGCCGTGAGCGGTTCGTTCGAGCGCTTCATTGCAATCCTCGTGGAGCACTTTGCCGGGGCGTTCCCGGTGTGGCTCGCCCCGGAGCAGGTGCGGGTGCTCCCCATCTCGGACGAACTGGCCGACGTGGCCAACGCGATCACGCGGCGGATGAAGGACGCGGGCGTTCGCGCGAACCTGGTCACCGGCGAATCGCTGAACTACCGCATCCGACAGGCCGAAGTGATGAAGGTGCCGTACATGGCGGTCATCGGAAAGCGCGAGGCCGAGGCTGGAACGCTGGCCGTGCGCGTGCGTGGCGAGGGCAAGAAACAGGAGATCATCGCGGTGGACGCATTCATTGAGCGGGTGTGCGGCGAGATCGCCGGGCGCGAGCTCACACCGTCGGGAGGGGAGCAAGGCACATGATCGCGCGCTCGTTACAGGTAGTGATGTTGGTCGTGCTGGGCGCGATCTCGGCGCGCGCCCAGGTGGACGTGCCGCGCGATGACCCGGGGGTTCCGACCGGTCAGGGGCGCCCCGACCTGCGCCCCGAACGCGTGGCGCTCCAGCTGGTCGGCGGCACCTACGTCGGGCTCGCCGGCTACTTCGTCGGTCGCGGTGTCGGCTCGATGGCCACCCGGATGATGTCGGAGGACCGGGAGCGCCTGCGCGAGAAGATCGTGCACGGCAGCGGCCTCGTCGGCGGCGCGTTCACGGTGGGCGGCTTCGTGTACGTCGTTGGCGACATGGGGAGTGAGACCGGCAGCTTCCCGGCCACCATGCTTGGCGTCGGCGTGGGGGCGGTCGCCAGCGAGCTGCTGTCGCGCGCCGTCTTCAAGCGGCGTCATTACACGGAGTTCAAGGACTCGACGAAGCGCAAGTGGCTCGCGGCCACGCTCGAGGCCTGCCTGCCGGCACTCGGCGGGACGATCGCGTTCAACTCGTCGCGGAAGTGGCAGCGGTAGGCCAGGTGTCAGATGTCAGATGTCGGATGTTGGATGTCGGATGACGGATGCTCAGTGCAGGACGCCCCCCGAGTTGCCTCGCCACAGGGGGATGCCATGCCAGCGATCATCTCACAATTGCGCCGCGCTCTCGCAGCGCTCGTCGTGTCTGCGAGTCTCGCCAGCGCCGAGCACGCCACGACGCCGTCGGTCCAGCCGCTGCGCGTCGCCGGCGAGCTCGGAGCCGGGACCGTCGGCTTCGCTGTCGGCAGTCATGCCGGCCTCGTCGTCGGTGGTGGCGTGGCGTACCTCGTGCAGGGGCATTCGGGGGACGTCACGTCGCCACGACTGCAGCGGGCGCTGACGCCGCTGCTGTGGCTCGGTGGCGGACTCGGGGCAGGGACGGGGTCGTGGCTCGTGTCGCGCGCCAACGGACAGTCCAGCGACGGGGGCCTGAACGTGGCCGTCTCAACCGTCGTGACTGCCGTCTCGTTCAAGTACGCCGGCTGGCCCATGACGAAAGTGACCGCCGAGCGCCGCAGCTCCATGGGCCGCTGGCGCCGGATGGCCCCCGTCTGGATGTCGGCGATCGGGGCAACGGCGGTCGCCACGGCCACCCGCGAAACACGCTAGCTTGGAGTCGCGAACTACCACGTACCACCTACCATCTACCGTCTCTTTCCAAATGTCGAAGCCGGTGATTGTCTCCGCGGCCCGCACGCCGATCGGCCGCTTTCTCGGATCGCTCGCGGCGCTGCAGGCCCCCGAACTTGGCGCCATCGCCATCAAGGCCGCGCTCGAACGCTCCAAGGCCGATGCCACCGAGATCGGCGAAGTCATCATGGGCAACGTGCTGCAGGCGGGCGTGGGGCAGGCGCCGGCCCGTCAGGCGGCCATCAAGGCCGGCATTCCCGGCGCCGTGCCGGCGTATACCGTCAACAAGGTCTGCGGCTCCGGTCTCCAGGCCGTCATGCTCGCCGCGCAGGCCATTCGCGCCGGTGACGAACAGCTGCTCATCGCGGGGGGGCAGGAGTCGATGTCGAACGCCCCGCATCTCGTGACCGGGATGCGCAACGGCGTCAAGTTCGGCGCGCAGGTCATGCAGGATGCGCTGATCAGGGATGGACTTTGGTGCGCGTTCTACAACCGGCACATGGGCGGACACGCCGAGTACACCGCGAAGAAAGCCGGCATCACGCGGCAGCGGCAGGACGAACTCGCGTTCCGCTCGCACCAGCAGGCCGTCGCGGCCATCGAGGCCGGGAGGTTCCGGGCCGAGATCGCCAGCGTCGAGATCGCCGGAAAGAAGGGGCCGACGATCGTCGACACCGACGAAAGCCCGCGCAAGGACACGTCGCTGGAGGCGCTCGCCAAGCTGCGACCGGCGTTCGCCGGCGATGCCCCCAAGGACATGCGGGCCGAGGAACTCACGGTGACCGCGGGCAACGCTCCGGGGCTCAACGACGGCGCGGCCGCGCTGGTCGTGGCGTCGGAAGAATACGCGCGGGCGCACGGCCTCCCGATTCTGGCGCGCATCACGGGCTACGCGTCGGGCGGCGGCGACCCGCAGGACCTGTTCTTCGCGCCCATCATTGCCGTGCAGAACCTGATGAAGCGGACCGGCACGACGATCGGGCACTACGACCTCATCGAAGCCAACGAGGCCTTCGCGGCGCAGGCGCTCGCCGACGGCGACGGACTGGGCTGGGACTGGGATCGCGTGAACGTGAACGGCGGCGCCATCGCGCTGGGGCACCCGATCGGCAGCAGTGGCGCGCGCATCTTGACGACGCTGCTGTACGCGCTGCAGGACCGGGGCCTGCGCACCGGCCTGGCGACACTCTGCCTTGGCGGCGGAAACGCCGTCGCGCTGTCGGTCGAGCGCGTCTGAGCCGTGTAGTGAAGCCGACGCGTCCCGTGCCCGAAGCTGCCCCCGCCACGGGGCGCGTCGTGGCACGCCTGGCGGCCTTTGCCGGCGTTTCGATGGTGGCCGTCTTCGTGGCGCCTTCGTTCCTCTACCCGTTCTTTCAGGCGGCGTCGGCCATCGCCGGCACGCAGCTCATCGCCTACGCGGCGATGTCGTGCGCGGCGATGCTCGTGGGCACCGCACTCACGCTGCGATGGTTCAACGAGTCGTGGGGCGAGGCCACGCGCCTGGGTGTCGCGGCGCGAGGCCGGTGGAGGCTGCTGAGCGGCCTTGCCGCCGGCTGGTTGGCGATTGCCGTGCCGGTCGGGGTGCTCATCTGGACGGGCGCCATGGCCATCGTGCCGGCCGATCCGGGCAGCTGGTGGGCCGCCGCCGGTCTGGCGGCCGCGATGATCGTCCCGGCAGCACTCACCGAGGAGCTGATGTTCCGCGGCTACGCCCTGACGCTGCTGCAGCGCGCCTGGGGCGCCCGGGTCGCGATCCCCGTGACGAGCGTCGCCTTCGGCGTGATGCACCTGCTCAACCCCGGCGTGTCGGTGCGGTCGGTGCTGATCGTCACGCTGGCCGGCGCCTTCCTCGCCGTCGTGCGCCTCGCGTTCGACTCGCTCTGGTCAGCATGGATGGCCCATGTCGCGTACAACTTTGTGCAGCTCGCCGTGTTTCACACGTCGGTCAGTGGCATCGCGCTCCCGCAGCCTGGCTATCGCACGGTGTCGACGGGACCGGAGTGGCTGACCGGCGGCGCGTGGGGTCCGGAAGCGGGCGCGGCCGCCGCGCTCGGCATGTTCGTCATTAGTTTTCTGTTGGCCGTCCGTGCCGGGTGGGTGCAGGTCCACCGTCGCGGATGGCGCGTAGCCATCGACGTGCGGCCGACGGGCCGCAGGGAGCCATAAGCATGTCGGACCGGATTGCAGTGATCGGCGCCGGGCAGATGGGCAACGGCATCGTGCATGTCTGCGCGGTGGCCGGCCATGACGTGACGATGATCGACGTCAGCCAGCCGGCGCTGGACAAGGCCAGGACGACGATCGAGAAGAACCTCGATCGCCAGGTGAAGAAGGGCGCGCTGGCCGAGGAAGCCAAGGCGGCGGCGCTGGCCCGCATTTCCACGAGCACGTCCATCGACGCCGTGGCGAACGCGGCGTTCGTGATCGAGTCGGCCACCGAGAACGTCGAACTCAAGCACCGGATCTTCGCCGACGTCGACCGCCTGGCCCCGGCGGGCGCCGTCCTGGCGACGAACACGAGTTCGATCTCCATAACCGAGATTGCCGGAAGAGTGCAGCGACCGGCGTCCGTTATCGGAATGCACTTCATGAACCCGGTGCCGGTGATGCAGCTCGTCGAGGTGATTCGCGGCCTGGCCACGAGCGACGAAACCACCCAGCGGACCGTCGCCCTCGCCAAGGCGGTTGGCAAGACGCCGGTGGAGGTGAACGACTACCCCGGCTTCGTGGCCAATCGCATCCTGATGCCGATGATCAACGAGGCGGTCTACTGCGTGATGGAGGGCGTGGGAACGCCCGAGGCCATCGACCAGGTGATGAAGCTCGGGATGAACCACCCGATGGGGCCACTCATGCTGGCCGACTTCATCGGACTCGACACCTGCCTGGCCATTCTCGAAGTCATGCACCACGGCCATGGTGACCCGAAGTACCGGCCGTGCCCGCTGCTGCGGAAGTACGTCGCGCAGGGGTGGCTGGGGAAGAAGAGCGGGCGGGGGTTCTACACGTACTAAACGGCAGACGGTCGACGGTTGACGGCAGAATGACTGCCGCGCCCGTTCCACCGTCGACCGTCGACCGTCTACCGTCCTTCAATGAATCCCCTCCTGCACCTCTCCGAGACCCAGCGCGCCGTCGTCGAGACGGCGCGGGAATTCTGTGCCACCGAGGTGGCGCCGTTTTCGGCCCAGTGGGATCGTGACGCGCATTTCGACCCGTCACTCATTGGCAAGCTCGGAGACCTCGGCTTTCTCGGCATGATGATCCCCGAGGCCTACGACGGCCTCGGGATGGACGCCACCACCTACCTGCTGGCGCTGGAGGAGATCTCGGCCGCCGATGCGTCCGTGGGCGTGCTGATGAGCGTGCACAACTCGCTGCCCACGCAGATGCTGCTGAAGTTCGGGAGCGACGCGCAGAAGGCCGAGTTCCTGGGGCCCCTGGCCCGCGGCGAGCGGCTCGGCGCGTTCGCACTGTCCGAACCCGATGCCGGCTCGGACGCGGCGTCGATGCGCGCGCAGGCAGTGCGGGACGGCGACCACTGGGTGCTCAACGGCACCAAGGCGTGGGTCTCCGCGGGCCGGTCCGCCGGCGTGATCCTGGCGATGGTGCGCACCGATTCACCCGACCAGCGCGCGGGCGCCAGGGGGATTGGCGCGTTCATCCTCACGCCGGATCTCCCCGGCTTCATCGTTGGACGGAAGGAGAACAAGCTGGGGATGCGCGCATCGGAGACGGTGCAACTCGTGTTCGACAACCTGCGCGTCCCGGAGAGCCGGCTCCTCGGGGACCCTTCGCAGGGCTTCATCTACGCCTTGCAGACGCTGGAGCACGGGCGACTTGGCATCGCCGCCCAGGCCATTGGCATTGCCCGCGCGGCATTCGATCACGCCGTGGCCTACGCCAGGGAGCGCCGGCAGTTCGGGCAGTCCATCGGCGAATTCCAGGGCATCCAGTTCAAGCTGGCCGACATGGCCACGCGCATCCACGCCGCGCGCTCGCTCCTCCACGCCACGGCCGCCGCCAAGGACCGCGGCGAGTCGGTGGCGGTGCACAGTTCGATGTGCAAGCTGTTCGCGTCCGAGACGGCAATGTGGGTGACGACGCAGGCCGTGCAGATCTTTGGCGGTTACGGTTACAGCAAGGAGTACCCGGTGGAGAAGCTCTTTCGCGATGCCAAGGTCACGGAGATCTATGAGGGCACGTCCGAAATACAGCGCGTCGTGATCGGGAAGGCGGTGCTGAAGTAGGCGGTTGGTGGTTGGCGGTTGGTGGTTGGCGGTTGGTGGTTGGCGGTCGATGCAGTGGGCCGGCAGCAACGGTTCGCCGACCGCCGTCGCGCAGTAAGTTTTGATGTGGCGCCTGATGCTGTTGCACCGTTTGCCTGTGCGGGAAGGTCGGTCCCGTGTCGACCGTCAACTGTCGACTATCTACTCTCAACTCTCGACTATCCACTTCCATGCATCTCTTCGATACGATGTCCGAGATGGGTCACGAGCAGATTGCCATCTGCCACGACAAGTCCAGCGGTTACCGCGGGATCATCGCGATTCACGACACCACGCTGGGCCCGGCGCTGGGCGGCACGCGCTTCTGGAATTACGCCTCGGATGAGGAGGCGATCATCGACGCCCTGCGCCTCGCCCGCGGCATGACGTACAAGAACGCGGTGGCCGGCCTGAACCTCGGGGGCGGCAAGGCGGTGATCATCGGCGACAACCGCACCACGAACCGCGAACTGATCTTCCGCGCCCATGGCCGGTTCGTGGAGTCGCTGGGCGGGCGCTATGTCACCGCCGAGGACGTCGGCACGAGCACGGCCGACATGGACTTCGTGCACATGGAGACCGACTTTGTGGCCGGACTGGCCAACAAGTCGGGCGACCCGTCGCCGGTGACGGCGCGTGGCGTCTTTCGCGCCATCGAGGCGTCGGCCAAGTGGCGGTGGGGTTCGCCGTCGCTCGATGGCAAGACTGTCGTGGTGCAAGGCCTCGGAAACGTCGGCTACTACCTCTGCCGCGAGTTGAACGCCGTCGGCGCCACGCTCGTCGTCACGGACATCCGGCCCGAACGGGTCGAGCGGGTCGTCAGCGAGTTCAAGGCCCGGGCCGTCGACGGCGATGCCATCTACTCGGCCAAGGGCGATATCTTCGCGCCCTGCGCCTTGGGGGCCATCCTCAACGACGACACCATCCCCAAGCTGCAGGTGGAAATCGTCTGCGGCGGCGCCAACAACCAGCTCCACGTTCCGGGCAGGCACGGCGCGGCCGTGGAGAAGCGCGGCATTCTCTACGCCCCCGACTTCGTGGCCAACGCCGGCGGCGTGATCAACGTGTACGGGGAAGTCGCCAACTGGACGCACGAGCGCGCGCTGCGCAAGGCCGACGAGATCTTCGACACGATGCTCGGCATCTACCAGATCGCCAAGGAGCAGGGGATCCTCACGTACGATGCCGCCGACAAGCTGGCCGAGCGTCGCATCGCGGCGATTCACGGCCTGGTGAAGACGTGGCCGCTGTGGCCGCGCAAGTCGTGAGCGGCGAGCGCATTCCCATCGGCGCCGACCACGCCGGATTCGAGCTGAAGGAAAAACTCAAGTCGGTGCTGTCCGGCCTCGGGTTCGAGGTCGCCGACCTCGGCACGCATTCGCCGGCGTCCACCGACTACGCCGACTTCGCTCACCCGGTGGCGGCGGAGGTGGAGACGGGCAAGGCGGCGCGCGGCATCCTGCTGTGCGGCACGGGGCTTGGCATGGCGTACGCCGCCAACCGGCACCCGCACGTGCGCGCGGCGGTGGCGTGGAATCAGGAGATCGCCGCGTTCGCGCGGCTGCACAACGATGCCAACGTCCTCGTGATTCCCGCCCGCTTTGTGACCGACGAGGCTGGCGTCGCCATCCTCAAGACCTGGCTGGAGACGCCCTTCGAGGGCGGCCGGCACAAACGTCGCGTCGAAAAGATCGAACGCGAGGAGGGGAAGTGAACCAGTCGTGGATGTCGTGGAACCGCTGTCCGCCCGGTGAGGCATTGCGGTCGCAGGACCCCCGGATCGCCGAGATCATCGAGGCGGAGATCGCCCGCCAGAGCGACGGCCTCGAACTCATCGCCAGCGAGAACTTCGTGTCGCCGGCGGTGATGGAAGCCGTGGGCTCGCCGCTGACCAACAAGTATGCCGAGGGGCTTCCCGGCAAGCGATACTACGGCGGCTGCGAGGTGGTCGATCGCGCCGAGCAGATCGCCATCGACCGGGCCCGGCAGCTCTTTGGCGCCGACCATGCCAACGTGCAGCCGCACTCGGGGGCGCAGGCGAACGGCGCGGTGTACCTGGCGTTCCTCAAGCCCGGCGACACGGTGCTTGGCTTGGACCTGTCGATGGGCGGGCACCTGACGCACGGCTCGCCGGTGAACTTCTCGGGCCTGCTGTATCACGCGGTGCACTACGGCGTGAACGAGCAGGGGCTCATCGACATGGACGTGGTCGGGCAGCTGGCGCGTGAGCACAAGCCCAGGATGATCATCGCCGGCTACTCGGCGTACTCGCGCGTCCTCGACTTCGCGCGCTTCGCGGAGATCGCGAAGAGCGTCGGCGCCATCCTGATGGTGGACATGGCGCACTTCGCCGGGCTCGTGGCCGCCGGCGTGCACCCGTCGCCCATTCCGCATGCCGACGTGGTGACCACGACGACGCACAAGACGCTGCGCGGGCCGCGCGGCGGGCTCATCCTCTGCAAGGCCGAGCACGCCAAGACGATCGACAAGGCCGTCTTTCCCGGGCTGCAGGGCGGCCCGCTGGAGCACGTGATCGCCGCCAAGGCGGTGGCGTTCGGCGAGGCGCTCGAGCCGGGTTTCAAGGTCTACTCGCAGCGCGTGGTGGACAACGCGAGGGCGCTGGCGGCGGCGCTTGCCGGGCTGGGCTACCACATCGTGAGCGGCGGCACCGACAACCACCTGATGCTGGTGGACCTGCGCAACAAGAACCTCACGGGCAAGGTGGCGGAGTTGGCGCTCAACAAGGCCGGCATCACGGTCAACAAGAACACCGTGCCTCGTGAGACGCAGTCGCCGTTCGTGACGAGCGGCATCCGGCTCGGCACGCCCGCGCTGACCACTCGCGGCATGGGGACCGGCGAGATGGTGCGCGTGGCCGAACTCATTGACGAGGTGCTGCAGGCGCCGGGCGACGAGGCGACGCTCCACCGGGTGCACGACAAGGTGCGCTCGCTGGCCGGCGAGTTCCCATTGTATCCTGAGGCGCGGGTTGCGGTGTAGTCCGGCCGAACTGCACTCCACGGGGTGGGGCTCGCACTGCACACCACGAAGTCACGAAGCACACGAAGGACCACGAAGTTGACGTCTCTGGGGGAACTGCTTCGGCTGGCAGTCCCCCCAGGTACTTCTTCGTGCCCTCTTCGTGTCCTTCGCGGCTTCGTGGTGTGCAGTTGCCGGTCCTGGTCCAGCGCTCCAAGTCGCCCTGAACGCGCGTCACCATTGTCGCCACGCTGACGCCGGTTGCATCTTGTAGGGCGCACCCCGTGGAGGACTGACCGTGTCGGAACTGGCGTTTCGTGATGGAGTGATGGACCGCATTCGCGTTCGCGAACCGCGGTTCCACGAGCACGCCTTCCTGTTCATGCTGTCGGCCCTCGAGTTCGCCCAGGCGCGACAGGCCGAGCGCCGGCACCTCTCGGGGCGCGAGCTCGCCGAGGCCTGCCGCGACCTCGCCCTGCAGCGCTACGGCGTGCTGTCGCGCCTGGTGCTCGAGCACTGGGGGGTAACGACCACCGCGCACTTCGGCGACATCGTCTTTGCCCTCGTCGACCTCGGCCTCCTGCTCGCGCAGCCCACCGACAGCCGCGACGACTTCGCGGCGATCTTCGACTTCGGTGCCGCCTTCGACCGCAACTATCCGTGGAACGGATCCGCGGTCAGCTGACCGTGACGGCCCAATGATGCCCGTGCGGGTCTTGACGGCGGCGCAGGCCGCCGAGCGGGATTCGCGGGCCATCGCCGCCGGCACACCATCGCGCGAACTCATGAAGGCCGCCGGTCGCGCGGCGGCCGCGGAACTGCTGCGCCACGCCGGGGCGCGCGCGTCGGCGGGCATCGGCATCTATGCGGGCGGCGGCAACAACGGCGGCGACGCCTGGGTGGTGGCGGGCACGCTGTCGGCGGCCGGCTTTCCCGTGCGTGTGCATGAAATCGAGGCGCCCCGCACCGCCGATGCTATCGCCGAGAAGTCGGAGGCCCTGCCCGTGCTGCAGCGCGCCGCTGCGCCGCGCGGCCGTCCGGGTGTGGTGGTCGACGGACTGCTCGGTACGGGAGCGCGCGGTGCGCCGCGCGGCGCCATTGCGCAAGCCTGCGGCGACATCGAGGCGGCGCGTCGCGACGGCGCATTCGTCGTGGCCCTCGACGTACCGAGCGGGCTCGACGCCACCACCGGAGCGCACGATGGCGCGCCGCGCGCCGACCTCACGGTCACCTTTGGGTCCCTGAAGCGCGGCCAACTGCTGGCGCGCGACTGGTGCGGCATCATCATCGTGGTGGACATCGGACTCGGCGCGCACGCGGCGTACGACGACGGCGCGCCACTGCTGGCCGATGCCGAGTGGGTACGATCGGTGGTTCCCCGCATTGGCGCCGACGCGCACAAGGGCGTGCGGGGCAAGGTGGTGATTATCGGCGGGGCGCACGGTATGGCCGGCGCCGTGTTGCTGGCGGGGCGCGCCGCGCTGCGAAGCGGCGTGGGCCTCGTGAAGCTCGTGGTCGATCCCGCCAACATCGAGCTGGTGCAGCGCTCGCTCCCGGAGGCGTTGGCCGCGCCGTGGCCGATGGATGACGAGACGGCGGTCGAGCTCGGAGCGTGGGGTGACGCATTGCTCGTCGGACCCGGGCTGGGACGCGGCGCGCACGCCGAGGCGCTCGTCGGGCGCTGCCTGCAAGGGTCCACGGTTCCGGTGGTGATTGACGCCGACGCGCTGAATGCGTTCGCGGGCGAGCCGGCGGCGTTCGCCCCGCTCATCGGCTCGCGGAGCGCGCTGCTGACACCGCATCCGCTGGAGTTTTCCCGCGTCGCCGGCATCGACCCGGCGGTGGTGAACGCCGGTCGATTCGACGTGTCGCGCCAGCTGGCCCTGGTCACGGGCGCTACCGTGCTCCTCAAGGGCGTTCCGACGGTGGTGACCGCGCCGGACGGCCGCTCGGTCGTGAGCGCGAGCGGTACGCCGGTACTGGGGCAGGGAGGGAGCGGCGACATGCTGGCGGGCATCGCCGTGACGCTGCTGGCGCAGGTGGGCTCGGCGCTCGAAGCGGGGGCGGCTGCGGCGTGGATTCACGGCCGCGCCGCCGAACTCGCCGCGCCGCATGGCGAGATACGCGGCGTGACGCTCGACGACGTACTCGGCGCGCTGCGCGAGGCGTGGAAGCTCGAGCAGTCACCGCATTCGCCGCACGTGCTGGCCGAACTCGCGGCGGTGGGCGAACGGTGGTGAGGCGTCGAGTCGTTGCGGCCTTGCTGGGACTGTTGCTGGGCGCGTGTGGCCCGCTGCCATCAGGCGCGCCGGGCGCTGTCGCACCGCGCCGGGGCCTGGCGGGCAGCCTGCTCCGCGAGGACCTCGTCACGATCACGCGGGGCACGGAGGTGCGCGCCGTCGCGGTGTCACGCCGATGGGTCTACGCCGTCACGGCGGATGCCGTGGTCGTATACGACCGCGACCGCCGGGCGTGGCTGCCGCCCTTTACGCGCGACGGCGGGTTCGACCCGGCGCTCGTACGAACTGTCGCGATCGATCCCGACGATGACAGCGCCTGGCTGCTGACTCCCAATGGCGCGTGGACACTGCGACCGCAGACGGCGTACGTCGGGCGGGCGCCGGCCGGCGCATTGCCGGCGCGACTGCGCGCCGGATCGCTCGACGCCGTGTATCGCGAGTTCCCGGCGTTGCAGTCGTTTGGCGGCATGCTCACGCGCGATGCCGAGTCGCTGCAGGGCTTTCCCGTGATCGCCGGCGCCCGCGCGCCCGATCGCAGCGAGGTCTGGCTTGGCACGGCGGGCGGTGGGCTCCTTCAGGTGGATCCGCTGTTCAACCGCGCCACGCCGCAGCCGTACGGCCTCGCGGTGTCGGGCGCCGGGGCGATCGCTCGCGCCGCCGACGGCGTGTGGATCGCTCCCGCACCGCGTCCCGGCGAGTCGCGGCTGGCCATCACGTTCGCCGCGCGCGACCTGCAGGCATGGCGGTGGCTCGACGACGACGCGCGTCGCGGGTTCGGTGGCGGCCGGGCCACGGCGCTCGATGCGCGCGAGCGCGTGCTCTGGATGGGAACGACGCGCGGGCTGTTTCGCGTGTCGCTGGATGGCAGTGGCGCGCGCGCCTTCACGCCGCTGTCCGGGCTGCCCAGCGACCTCGTGCTGAGCGTGCTCTCGCGCGCCGAGGGAACCTGGGTGGGAACGGCGCGCGGTCTGGCGTTTCTTCCGGCTGATTCGGCCGACGCTCGCGGTCTGGCGCTGGTGCCGGACGCCGTGTCGGATATTCCCGTGCGGGCGTTGCTGGCCACCGGCGACACGCTATGGATCGGCACCGAAGCGGGCCTGCTGTTGCGCACGCCGGGCGTCGATGGCCAGTTCGTCCGGCCGCGCGAAGCGCCGGGAACGCCACGTCTCAGGCAACCGGTGCAGGCGCTGGCCCGCGCCGACACTCTCGTCTTCGTTGCGCTGTGCGATGCCGTCGTCGCCTTCGACCTGCGCGCCGGCGCGTGGCGCGATCCGTGGCCGGCGGTGGCCTGGCGGTCGGTGGGCGACATCGCGATCGTCGCCGCCGATGCGCGCACCCTCTGGGTCGGCGGGGCGTTCGGGGTGCTCTCGGTCGACCGCGACACCGGGGGATCGCGCGCCTTGCGTACCGGGAGCGATCTTCCTGACGCGGTCACCGGCATCGTGCTCGATGGCCCGTGGGCTTGGATTGCCACGCTCGGCGGCGTCGTGCGCGTGCGGCGCGCCGGCGACGGACTGATTCCCTGAACCATCACATGACTGGCGCATCGCATCTCTCGATGGGACCCGGTGGCGAGTTCGATGCCATCGAAGCGGCGCTCACGCGCTGGGGGCCGCTGGCCGCCGGTGTCGGCGACGATTGCGCCGTGTTCGATGTGCCGCCCGGTGAACGACTGGTGATGAGCCTCGATACGGCGCTGGAGGACGTGCACTTTCGCCGGGACTGGCTGACGCCGGAGGAGGTTGGCTATCGCGCGACGATGGCCGCCTTGAGCGACCTCGCCGCCATGGCCGCGTCGCCGCTGGGCGTGGCGGCGGCGCTCTCGCTCCCCGATTCCTGGCGCGGCGACTTCCTGCGCATCTGCGACGGCATCGGCGAGGCGGTGCGAGGGGCGGGCACGCGCATCGTGGGAGGCGACCTCACGCGGGGCAGTGCGCTGTCCATCACGGTGTCGGTGCTCGGGCATGTGGCGGCTCCGATGTCGCGCCGCGGCGCGCGCGTCGGCGACGCGCTCTGGGTCACTGGCCGGCTTGGCGGCCCGCTGCTGGCGCTCAGGGCGTGGGAGCGGGGCGCCACGCCGCGCGACGAGCATCGTGCACGCTTCGCGCACCCGGTGGCGCGCTTCAACGAAGCCCGCTGGCTCGCCGACCACGGCGCCACCGCGGGCATGGATGTGTCGGACGGCGTCGTCGCCGAGGCCTCGCACCTCGCCGCCGCGGGCCGCGTGCGCATCGTGCTCGATCTCGATTGCTTGCCGGTACTGGCCGGCGCGACGGTCGATGAGGCGGCGCGCAGCGGTGAGGAGTACGAACTCGTGGTCTCGGCGCCCGCCGATCTCGACGCCGAGGCGTTCGAGCGTCACTTCGGCATTCCCCTCACGCGCATTGGCGTCGTGGAAGAGCGCGTGCTCGGGGTCGCCGCGCTGGAGACGCGCCGCGCCGGCGAACGCGTCGCCGCGCCCCGTGGCCACGATCACCTGCCGCCGTCATGATGCGCTCCGTCCTCGCCTATCTTGCGGCGCTGGTCTTCACACCCCTCATCAGTTCGATCGTGATCGTCGCCGGCCTGCTGGGCAGGCGGGATCGCCCGGGATCGGTCTTCGACTGGGCGCCACGCGTCTGGTCGCGCATCCTGCTGGCCGCGTCGGGCGTGCAGGTGGTCATCCACGGCGACGAACACCGGCGCGGCGAACAGCACGTGTTCGTGGCCAACCACGTCAGCTGGTTCGACGTCTTCGTGATGGCGGCGCACCTCCGCTGGTTCAAGTTCGTGGCCAAGGCCGAGCTCTTCCGCATTCCGCTCTTCGGGCCGGCCATGCGCACCGCAGGCATGATTGCCATCGAACGCCAGAACCAGACGTCGGCGCGCGGATCCATCCACGAGGCGGCGGCGCGCATTCACGAGGGAGCGAGCGTCATCCTCTTTCCGGAAGGGACGCGGGGACACGCCTACCCGCTGCGTCCGTTCAAGAAGGGCGCCTTCGTGCTGGCCATCGAGGCGCAGGCGCCCGTCGTGCCGGTGGCGATCCACGGCACCATCGAGGTGCAGGCCAAGGGGAAGATCCTCATCCGCCCCGGGCGCATTGACGTCCATTTTCTCCCGCCCATTGCCACCGCCGGCCTGACCTACGACGATCGCGACATGCTGGCCCGTGCGGCGCAGGCGCGCATCGCCGAGTGCCTGGAGCGCGAATACGGCGTGATGAGCCCCCTCCCGCGCTAAGGGCGCCGCGCGCGCGGCGTGCTGCCGCTGACGGGAGCGAACGACCGGCGAGAATGATAACTTTCCCGTTGGCGGTTCCCATTCCGCGTTCCGCTTCGAATTCCGCCTTCGCATTCCAATTCCGTCATCCGCATTCCGGTTCATACCATGTATCCCATCCTTGGAATTCACGCCCGCGAGATCCTCGACTCGCGTGGCAACCCGACCATCGAAGTCGACGTCACCCTCGAAGACGGCACCCTGGGCCGCGCGGCCGTGCCGAGCGGGGCCTCCACCGGCGAGCACGAGGCCAACGAATTGCGCGACGGCGACGCCAGGCGCTACGGCGGCAAGGGCGTGCGCAAGGCGGTGCAGAACGTCGAGAAGCTCATCGCGCCGGAACTGCAGGGCATGATCTGCACCGACCAGTTGATGATCGACCGGGCGATGATTGCGCTCGATGGCACGCCCAACAAGAGCAAGCTCGGCGCCAATGCCGTGCTCGGCGTGTCCATGGCCGTGGCCCGCGCCGCGGCCGATGCCGTCGGCATGCCGCTGTACCGCTACCTTGGCGGGCCGCTGTCGCGTACGCTGCCGGTGCCGATGATGAACATCCTCAACGGCGGCGCGCATTCCACCAATACGGTGGATTTCCAGGAATACATGATCGTGCCGGTGGGCGCCCCGACCTTCACCGAGGGGCTGCGCATGGGCGCCGAGGTGTTCCACGCGCTCAAGAAGGTGCTGGTGAAGCGCAAGCTCAGCACCGGCGTCGGTGACGAAGGGGGCTTCGCTCCCGACCTCAAGAACGACGAGGAGGCGATCACCGTCATCCTCGAGGCCATCGAGGCCGCCGGCTACGAACCGGGCAAGCAGGTATGCCTCGCGCTCGACTGCGCGGCCAGTGAACTCTTCGCCAAGGGGAAGTACACGTTCAAGAAGAGCGGGGGAGGAGTCCGGAGTGCGGAGCAGATGGTCGAGATGTACGCGAAGTGGCTGGCCAAGTACCCCATCGTCTCCATCGAGGACGGCCTCGCCGAGGGCGACTGGAAGGGGTGGTCGAACCTGACCGACGCACTCGGCGATCGCGTGCAGCTCGTCGGCGACGACATCTTCGTCACGAACGTCACCTTCCTGGCGCGCGGCATTGAGGAGGACGTGGCCAACGCCATCCTCATCAAGCTCAACCAGATTGGCACGGTCACCGAAACGCTCGAGACCATGGAGCTCGCCCGCCGCAACGGCTACCAGAGCATCATCTCGCACCGCTCGGGCGAGACCGAGGACACGTTCCTCGCCGATTTTGCCGTCGCCACCAATGCGGGGCAGATCAAGACCGGGTCGGCCAGCCGCACCGATCGCGTGGCCAAGTACAACCAGCTGCTGCGCATCGAGGGCGAGCTGGGCGAAACGGCCGAGTATCCCGGCGGGGCCATCTACGGTTTGACGGCGAGGAAGTAACAGGAAGGGGTCTCTCACGGAGACCGGAGGGAATCGGATGGTCACGGAGCAGGCGACAACCTCGAAGGGGGTGTGGCGGACGATGCCGTCCGCCACGCCCCCCGTTGAATTCGGTGCCGTTCTCCGTTCCCTTCGTCCGCTCCGGTCTTCGTGAGAGACCCCCTCCCTCCCGGCGTTTCCCCGGGGCCCGCGCGTTCGTCCTTGTGCTGCACCCCCATCTCCAGCGCGCCGTGGCCACAAGGTCCGCACAGAAGAAGAAATCGCCTGCCGCGCTCGCCGTCATCGGCGCCGCAATGTTCGCCGTGGCCTACTTCGCCGTGCAGGGCGGGGAATACGGCACCACCGACCTCGTGCGCCAGCGCCGTCGACTCGCCGTGCTTCGGCACGAGGTGGACTCGTTGCAGGCGCAGGTGGACAGCCTCGGGCGCTGGAAGCGCTCCATCGAAACCGATCCGCTGGTCCAGGAACGACTGGCGCGCGAAGAGTTCGGGATGGTCCGGGGCGACAAGGAACTCCTGTACCGCTTTGCCGACGCCCCTCCGGCGACCGACGGCCGCTGACGCACGGGACGCCGGCGCCGTGCCGTGCGGAGCCCCAATTTCGTGCGATTGGCACTCAAATTGTCTTGACTCCTCGACGTGCGACCGTTAATCTCCCTGCATCGACGCGGGGTGGAGCAGCCTGGTAGCTCGTCGGGCTCATAACCCGAAGGTCGCGGGTTCAAATCCCGCCCCCGCCATCAATGCAGACGGCCGGTCCCTCGGGGCCGGCCGTTCTGTTTTTCGGGGAGTCGCGCGAAGCCCGGCTGCTAGCGTCCGATGGCCGAGGCGATGAGCGCGGTGAACCGCCCGCCACTGACGACGAAGGCCATGCCGGCCGGCGCGCGCTGGGCGATGGCGAGCGCCAGGCGCGGATCGTCGCCCACCACGCTGATGCCGACGACCCGTGCGCCGCTGGTGGTGTCGGCGGCGTACTCCCAGGCCAGGTGATAGCGCTCCCGGCCGAACGACGTCCCGCCCGGGAGATACGGCAGCATGCCCAGCGGTGCCTGCCCCAGGCGGCCCGGCGCCGGCCATTCGCGCGAAGCGGCCTGATAGTAGATGAGCGCGGCCGTGCGCGCCGACTCCACGTCCTGCAGCGCCGACGTGGCATCGTTCCAGCGCCGCCAGCCGTCGGGGCGCGGTGCCACGAGGCGTATCGCTATGAGCACGATCGCGATGGTGGTCGCCCAGCGGAGGCGCGAGGCGTACAGTTCGAGCCACGGCACCTCCACCACGAGCGCCGGGCGCGGGCGCTCCGCGGCAATGGAGCGCCGCCCGCGGCCCTGCGCGTCCTCGCGGGGAGGGCGCGGGCCCGTCACGGCGTGCCCCGGCCGCCGAGCAGCGTGTTCAGCGGGGTGGTGCTGTCGTAGGTGGCCGATGCCGGGCCGTCCGATGCCGACAGCGTGTAGCGCGTGTCGTCGATCACGATGTAGCGCACGCTGCGCGCGTCGCCGCCAGCCACGGCCAGCGATTCCGGCAGTCGCCCCTCGGTGTCGCGGTAGGCATTGACTCGGGAGGCTTCGATGGCCAGCACGACGCGGAGGCCAAGCTCCCGCTGTTCGCTCGACCGCAGGTCGGGCGTGTTCTGCGGCAGCCAGGCCGGAGGCGACAGAAAGAGCCAAGCCGCGGCCGCCACGGCCAGCGCGGCGTTGCACGCGCGCAGGATCGGCGGCCAGTCGGTCGGTGGCTTCGGGACCAGGAGACGCTCCTGGTCCGTGGTGATCGTCGCGGCGATCTCGTAGGCCCGCTGCAGGGCCTGCTTGCGCAGATCCGCTTCGTCCGGCGGAACATAGTTCTCGTCGGGGTAGGGGCGCTTGAACGGATCGTCAGGACTCATCTGTAAAGGACGATTTGCCGAGGGGTACGGTTGCGGTTGGTGGTCGGAGCGCGGCGCGCGGGAGGCCTTTGAGGTCGCGCTGCCGCTTCGTATATTATCAGGTTGCACGGCTGGGTAGCTCAGCTGGTGAGAGCGCACGACTCATAATCGTGAGGTCGAGGGTTCGATCCCCTCCCCAGCTACTGAAGATAAGTAATTGCCCCGTCACCGGTTACCGGTGGCGGGGCATTTGCGTTCCGATGCGGGTCGACGCGGTGGACGCGCCTGTCGGAGTGCGGCAGGTCGGAGCGCGG
>JBBTJT010000077.1:0-5621 GCA_038059315.1 Gemmatimonadota bacterium | reverse complement strand
TCGTTGGTCTCGCCGACAATTGGATTGATCGAGCGCACGCGCTCCATCCCCGGCTGTTGCAGCAGCCACTCCACCATGGCATCGGCCGCTTTCCAGACGCAGAGCGTGCAGGTGAGCAGGATCGGCGTCTCCAGTTCACCCAGCTCGTTGGCTTGCGAACTGCCAATCAGCTTGCCGAAACCGTTGCCCACCCAGATGGCGGCCGGCACGCGCTCCAGATACGCGTTGCCGTCGTGCGGGATGATCGCCGTCACCCCGGTGCGCACGCCGGCGCCCTCGGTGACGGTCACGTGCCCCACGCGCACGCCGGCGACATCGGTAATCGCGTTGTTGGCGCCGGGGGCGAATACTCCAGGGGTGACGCCGAGGTCGCGCGCACGGGCGCGCTGGGCGTCGAGGGACGAGGTGGCGACTGAAAGGAGCGTCATGACGAGGGCAAGGTTGCGCATCGTGGGTTTCATCTCGAAATACAGTTCTACTGCGGAACGAACGATCACACCGATAACCGCCGATACATACGGATACTGCCACCAACGAACGGAATAATTAGACCGTCCGATCCGCCTTGATCCCCCTAATCCGTGGAATCGAGAGTGCTGCAGTAACATTGTCCCAGACGCAGACCAGCGGGTAGAAACTGGTGCGTCGGACGCCAACCGTCTATCGTCATGGGGTGGCCGGCCCACCGCCCACCGCCAACCGCCAGCCGCCCACCGCCAACCGCCCACCGTCGTTTCATGCCCCTGCTCCCCCTGTTCGGCCACCACACGCTTCGCGAGCGCCTCGCCGCCCAATGGCGAGGGGGACTGCTTCCCGCATCCATGCTGCTGCACGGCCCCGAAGGAGTCGGCAAGCAGCGGCTGGCCCTCTGGCTCGGTCAGATGCTGCTCTGTACCGGCAAGGACGCGCCATGCGGTGAGTGTCAGGGCTGCCACTTCGTGCTCGCCGGACAGCACCCGGACCTGCACTGGATCTTCCCGCGTCCGCGTCTCAAGGAGCCGGATCCGGACGTGGAGCAGGTGAAGGACGAGTACAATCAGGCCGTTGCCGAGCGCGTGAGGGAACACGGGCTGTACAAGCGACCGGGCGGGAGCGAGGGGATCTACCGGTACGTGGCACGCCTGTTCGTGCAGCAGGCCGCTCTCTCCCCGGCGATCGCACTTCGCAAGGTCTTCATTTTCGGCGACGCCGAGCGGATGGTGCCGCAGGCGGCGAATCCCGACACGGCCAACATGCTGCTCAAGCTCCTCGAGGAACCGCCGGCCAACACGACGTTTGTCCTCACCTCCAGCGAACCGTCGTCGCTGCTCCCCACCATCCGGTCGCGCGTGATCTCGTTCCGCGTGCCGCGCGTCGCCGAAGACGACGTGCGCCGGTTTCTCGCCGAGCCGGCCGTGCGCGAGCTGCTGGGCCCGGGCAGCACCGACGACGAGCGCGTCGGTCTCGCCGACGGCGCGCCAGGGCGGCTGCTGGGTCATGCGGAGCAGGCCGCCGCCTTCACCCGGGCCCGTGCCTTCCTCGACGCGGCGCACGGCGGCCGCGAGCGGTGGATTCGCACGGCCTTCGCCCAGGGCGGCAAGGGGGCGCGGGGCGCCTTTTCCGACGTGCTCGACGCCGTCAGCGTCCTGCTGCACGAGCGCTCGCGCGCCGCGGCGACGGCCGGGCACGACCAGACGGCGCTGGCTGCCGCGCGTGCCATGCGTGCCGTCGAGGAGGCCAAGCTTGCGACGTTGCAGAACGTCTCTCCGCAACTGCTCAGCGCGCGCCTGTTGCGCGAACTCTCGGAGCTTGGCGCATGAGCGATCTCTCCCACGTCAACCGCGCCGGCGAGGCCTCCATGGTGGACGTCTCGGCCAAGCCGGCCACCGCGCGGATGGCTCGCGCCGAAGGCTGCATTCGCATGTCGGCCGGCGCCCTGCGCGCCATTCGCGACAACTCACTCGCCAAGGGCGACGTGCTGGCCGTGGCGCGCATTGCCGGCATCCAGGCAGCCAAGCGCACGGCCGACCTGATTCCGCTGTGCCACCCCCTGCCGCTGACCGACGTGCAGGTGCGCTTCGTCCTCGACGATGCCCTTCCCGGCGTGCGGTGCGAGGCCGAGGCGCGCACCATGGCTGCCACGGGCGTCGAGATGGAGGCCATCACCGCCGTCGCCGTGGCGCTGGTGACCATCTACGACATGGCCAAGAGCATCGACAAGGGCATGCGGATTGACGGCGTGCGACTGCTCGAGAAGAGCGGTGGAAAGTCCGGAACCTGGCGCGCCGCGGGCGGAGCGCCGGCGCCCTAGCGCGCTGCCGGCTTGGCGACGGGTTTCTTCACCGTCGGCTTCTTGGCTGCGGGCTTCTTGGCGCTCACTTTCGCCGCGGGCTTCGACACGCCAGACTTTGCCGCCGGCTTCTTGGCGCTGGCCTTCGCCGTCCCCGCTCCCGCGCGTCGCGCACTGGAGGCGCGGCGCCGCACCGGGTACTTCTCGATCGCCGGATTGGGCACATCGCGCGCCAGCACCGCCACGTCGCGCCGGGGCACGAGAATCACCTGCCCCGCGCGCAGCGCGCCGCTCTTGAGCCGCTTCGCCTTGGGATTGTACCAGCCAAGTTGCCTGGCCGTGAGGTCATGCGTGCGGGCGATCGACGTCATCGACTGCCCCTTCCTGCTCTCCAGCCGCGTCAGCGCGCGACGCTCCCCGGATTCGAGAGCATCGAAGCGCTCCCCGAAGCCAGCGGCGCTGCCCACGGGCACCCGGATCCACATCGAGTCACTGGGCGGCGTCATGCCGCGCAACAGCGAGGGATTCAGCTCGGCGATGTCCGCCGGAGCCGCGCCCACGGCATTCGCCACGGCGGCAAGCGGCGTCTCGCCGGGGGTGCGCACCGAGTCGAACGCGTACGGCGGCAGCGACTCCACCGTCACGCCATATCGCGCCGGTTCCTCGCCCACCAGTGCGGCGGCGATGATCTTCGGCACGTAGTCGCGCGTCTCGGGGCGCAGGTAGCTCTTCGTGGCCAGCGCGAAGAACCGGTCCTCGCCGGCCACTCCATCCAGCGCATCGGCGTAGCGCGTGAGTCCGCGCGACACTCGCCCCGCCCCGCCGTTGTATGCCGCCGCCGCAAGATACAGTGACCCGAACTGGTTGCGCAGCCCCAGCAGCAGGCGCGCCGCCGCCTCCGTGGAGCGCACGGGGTCGCGGCGCTCGTCCACCCACCAGTCCACGCGCAGCCCCATGCTGCGGGCCGTGCGGGCCATGAACTGCCAGATGCCGACGGCGGCGGCCCGTGAATAGGCGTGCGGGTCGAACCAGCTCTCGACGAGCGCCAGGTACGTGAGGTCCTCCGGCAGTCCCCGCCCGCGCAGCCGCTCGCGAATCATCGGGCCGTACCGCGTCTGTCGCTGCAGCGCGGTGGCAAAGATGCCCTTGGCCCGTCCGCTGAAGATCTGCAGGTAGTCCTCGACACGCGCGTGCGTTGCATACGAATGCACATCGATGTCCCAAACCGGCGCGCCCGGAGCGGTCAGCGAGTCGGCGACCGGCGGCGGCGCGCTGTCGCCGAACACGCGCACCGTCTCCCGTGAAACCTCGGCGACGGTGACCGCATTGGCCGAATCGCGCGGCGCGGCGATGGTGTCGAGTGACGCTGCCGCGGCGCCCCCGCCGGCACTCCCCCCTGCGCCGCCGGCTGGTACCGGCGCGGCGGCCACCGGCCCACGAATGCAGGCGCCCGCCAGCAGGGCGAGCGCGACGATGGTGGGGAGAGTGCGGAGTAGGCGAGGCACCAGCGAAACCTACCCCTTCACCCGCGCGGCAGGTATACTCGCCCCATGCGCCCTCTTCTTGCTCCCGTCCTGCTCCTGGCCACCGCCTGCGGCCTCGGCGCCCGCCGGCCCGTGCCTGCACCGGCGCCCGCTTCGGCCGGGTTCACCCAGCTTCGCTCCGCAATCGAGCATCGCATCAGCGCCGTGCCCGGCGCCCAGGCCGGCGTCTGGCTGCTCGATCTTGGCACCGGTGAGACGCTCGCCGTCAATGCCGGCACGCGCTTTCACGCCGCCAGCACCATGAAGGTGCCGGTGATGATCGAGCTCTTCCGGCGCCACGATGCCGGCGAACTCCGGCTCGACAGCGCCATCGTCCTGCGCAACGAATTCAGGTCCATCGTCGACGGCTCGCCCTACTCGCTCGACGCGCTCGACGATTCCGACTCGTCCCTCTACGCCAAGACGGGTCAGCGCGTGACGCTCCGCGAACTCAACGAGCGCATGATCACCCGGTCGAGCAACCTGGCCACCAACGCCGTCATCGAGCTGCTCGACGCAACGCGGGTCGACGCCACCGCGCACGCGCTCGGTGCCACCACCATGCAGGTGCGCCGCGGCGTCGAGGACGGCAAGGCGTTCAGCGCCGGCCTCAACAACACGACCTCGGCGCGCGACCTCGGCGTCCTCATGGCCGCCCTCGCCCAGGATCGGGCGGCGTCCCGGGCATCGTGCGAGGCGATGCGCGCCATCCTCCGCCGGCAGGAGTTCAACGACGAGATTCCCGCCGGACTGCCCAGGGGAACGCCCGTGGCGCACAAGACGGGATGGATCACCGCCACGACGCACGACGCCGCCATCGTCTACCCGTCCAACCGGCCGCCATACGTGCTCGTCGTGCTCACCCGCGCCATTCCCGAGCGCAAGGTGGCGCAGGCGCTGATGGCCGGTATTTCACGCGACGTCTGGCAGGCCGTCGCCCGCCGCTAGGCCGGGCGCCGTCTACTTCGCCGCGGGGAGCGCCACGAAGAACGTGCTGCCCAATCCCACCACGCTCTCCACCCAGACGTGGCCGCCGTGCGCCTCCACGATGCCGCGCACGATCGCCAGCCCGAGACCGGAGCCGCTCTTGTTGGCCTCGCGCCGGCGTGTGTAGTAGCGCTCGAAGATGCGCGGGAGGATATCGGCCGGTATGCCGCTTCCCGTGTCGCGCACGCTGAGGATCACCGAATCGCCGCGCGGCGCGGCGTGCACCGTCACCGAACCGCCGCGTTCGGTGTACTTGAGGCTGTTGCTCAGCAGGTTCGTGAGCACCTGCACCAGGCGCGCGGCATCGCCGTACACCGCCGGCAGGCCGTCGGCGATCTCCACGCTCATGGCCACCCCGTGTTCGTCGGCCTGCGGCCCGACCATCGCCACCGCCTGCGTCACGATGGGAGCCAGCTGTTCCGTCCGCCGCTCGATCGACAGCTTCCCCACCTCGATGGTGGACACGTCGAGCAGGTCGCGAAGCAGCCGCGACATCCAGTCGGCCGAGTTGCCGATGGCCTGAACGAGCTGTCGCTGCTCCTCCGCCTCGGACGGTGGCGACTGCAGCAGCGCGGCGGAGCACAGGCGGATGGCCGCCAGCGGGTTGCCGAGGTCGTGCGACACGACGCCCAGCACGTCCTCGCGCGCCTGCGACGCACGCCGCGCCATCGTGTACAGCCGGGCGTTGTCCAGCGCATAGGCCCCGCGGGTCGCCAGTTCCTGGGCCACGGCGACCTGCGCCGGGGTGAAGGAGGCGCCGCTCAACCGGAAGAACGTCATGGCTCCCAGCACGTGATCGCGAACCCCCAGCGGCACCAGCAGCACCGAGCGGATCTTCAGCG
>JBBTJT010000076.1:0-6730 GCA_038059315.1 Gemmatimonadota bacterium | reverse complement strand
TAGCCGGCCAGCGCTTCGTCGATGGAGTTGTCCACCACTTCGTACAGCAGGTGGTGGAGACCGCGTCCCGAGGTGGACCCGATGTACATGCCGGGGCGCTTGCGGACCGCTTCGAGTCCCTTGAGGACCTGGATGCCGGAAGCGTCGTAGTGCGATTCAGCCGCGTCGTTCGTCTTAGCCATTTCGCGCGCAGAAGGGGAGTTGGGGGAGCTCCAAAGAAACGCCGAATTACGACGATTCTCCACAATCAGTCTACTATAATAGAAAACGCCCCAGAACGCAACCGGAGCGTTGATCTGCAAGTTGCTTACTGGTAATGACTTAGCGCTGAAGCTCCCAGCGAATCCTGCGGACTATCTCCTGGCCGGCCTGTTTGTTCACTTTCGCGATCAGCGAACGCTCCATCATTCCGAGTTCCTGCAGCCAACCGTTCGTCTTCACGCCGACCATCAAGGTGCCATTCTCGGCGATGGCCCGCGCGTGCGTCACAGCGGCGATCTGCGGCCCTACGGCGGCCTCCCAGTGTCCCAGCACCTCGGCGCGCGCGATGCGCGCCCCAAGGGCGCTCCCGGCCAGCATCTCGGTCAGCGCGTCGCCCACCCTGGTTGGTCCACGACGCTTCTCGCTCACGTCCCCTCCGTCAGCACGCCATCGGCAATACGGTAACGCGCCAGCCGGGTGAATCGCGCGGGAATCTCCTCGGGACGCGGCACGCACAGCACCACCTGGCCCACGCCGGCTTCGAGCAGCAGGTCGAGCACCCGCGCCGCCCGGCGGTTGTCGAGTTCGGCAAACGGGTCGTCCAGCAGCAACAGCGGCAGTGTGTCGCGGCGCGCGCGCAGTGTTGCCGCCTCGAGCATCCGCAGGGCAATGGCGCCGGTTCGCTGCTGTCCTGCCGAACCGACCACGCGCAGGTCGCGGCCGTCGAGCGTCAGGGAGAGGTCGTCGCGGTGCGGCCCCGCGTGCGTGGCTCCCCGCCGAAGGTCGTGCTCACGGCCGCGCTCCAGCGCCGCGTGCAGCGCATCCGCGCTTGGCACCCCGGCGGGAAGCGTCGTGGCGTAGTCCATGGCCGCCCTCCCCGCTTCGCCAATGGCGTGCGAGAGCCGCGTGAAACCGGCGGAGTGTTCGCGCACCCACGCGCGCCGCTCGTCGACGAGCACCGAGCCGTGCTCGGCCAGCGCCGGCTCCCAGACGGTGGCCGACGACGCGTTGCGCCGGTGGCGCAGCGCGTCGCGCAGCGCGGCGTTGCGCCGCTCGAGCGCCCCGCGATAATGGCGCAGCGCGCGCAGGTAGCGCGGCGAGGTGAGCGCCAGCGTGATGTCGAGGAACCGGCGTCGCTCGGCGGGGCCATCGCTCACCAGCACCACGTCGCGCGGCGCGAGGAGCACCGATGGGAGCGCGCCGAGTGCGTCGATGAGGCGCGGCACCTCCACGCCGTCGCGCGTCACCTTCTTGCGTCCGGCGCGGTCGGCGCCGACCCCCAGCTGGGCAACCCCGTGGGGGCCATGCACGGTGGCGCTCACGTGGAACGCCGGCGCGTCGAAACGCACGAGGTCGCGGTCGCGGGCGCCGCGCACCGAGCGCAGCTGCTCCACGTAGGCGATGGCCTCGAGGAAGCTCGTCTTTCCCTGGCCGTTCTCGCCGACGATGGCCATGCCGTCGCCCGGCATGACGACGTCCACGCGCTCGAGGTTGCGGAAGTCGCGAATGGCGAGTTCCGAGGCGCACGTGCGGAAGTCCGGCCGGTGCGGCGCGCCGGGCACCGACACCGTGGTCACGCTACTCTCCCGTGAATTGCGCGGGCCGCTTGGCGAGGAACGCCGCCGTTCCCTCGGCCATGTCCTTTGTGCCGCCGAGCGAGCCGAAGAGCCGTGCCTCGATCGCCAGGGCGTCATCGGGCAGGCGGTCGAAGCCATCGTTGATGGCTTCGATGGCGCGGGCCAGCGCCAGCGGCCCGTTCTTCGCCACCTGCAGGGCAACAGACTGCGCGACTTCGTGGAGCGTGGGGCCGGTGGCCAGCGCGTTCACCAGTCCGATGCGGTACGCCTCGGCGGCGTCGATCTGCTCACCGGTGAGGATGAGTTGCATGGCGCGCCCCTTGCCGACGAGGCGCGACAGGCGTTGCGTGCCGCCGTAGCCGGGAATCAGCCCGAGCTTCACTTCGGGAAGTCCGAACCTGGCATGCTCCGACGCCACGCGAATGTGGCAGGCGAGCGCAAGCTCGCAGCCGCCGCCGAGCGCAAACCCGTTGACCGCGGCAATCACCGGCTTGGGGAGCCGTTCGATCCTGTTGAAGATCGCCTGTCCGGCGGCGGACATCCGCTCGAGGCCGGCGGCGTCCTGCGCGGCAATCTCGGCGATATCGGCGCCGGCCACGAAGCTGCGACCCGCGCCGGTCACGATGACGGCGTTCACGAGTCGGTCGGTGGCCAGGGCGGCGAAGGCGCCGTCCAGGTCCTCGAGGACGCGCGCGTTGAGGGCGTTCAGCTTGTCGGGGCGGTTGACCGTGACCGTGGCAATCCGGTCGGCGACTTCAACGTTCAGGAATTCGTAGGGCATCGGCGGCGGTGCGGAAGGATGAAGAAAGTTACGGCTCGTGCAAGGGCGTGGGAATCGGCATTATTCCCCACGCCTCTTCCCCTGCACTTCACTGTGCCTCTTCCCCTGCACTTGACTGTGCCTCTTCCCCTGCACTTCACCGTGCCTCTTCCCCTGCACTTGACCGATCGCATCCCTCGCCCACTCCGGTGGAACGCGGCGATGCGCACCCTGACGATCATCGACCAGCGCCGCCTGCCCGGCGAGGTGATCGAGGTCGAGTTGCGGACGCTCGACGCCGTTGACGAGGCCATTCGCACGCTGGCCGTGCGCGGCGCGCCGGCCATCGGCGTGGCGGCCGCGCTGGGCCTGGTGGCCGCATTCACTCGCGAGGTGACGCCGTCGCGGGACGCCCTGCTTGCCGCCATCGATCGGCTCGCCCGGTCGCGCCCGACGGCGGTCAACCTGCCGTGGGCGATGGCGCGCCTTCGCCGCGTGGTGGAAGCCGGCGTGCTGCAGTGTCCAGCGCTGCTCGACGTGCTCGCCGCGGAGGCGGAGCGCATTCTCGACGAGGACGTGGCGATGTGCGCGGCGATCGGCGCGCACGGGGCGACGCTGCTCGCCGACGGCGCGCGCGTGCTGACGCACTGCAACGCCGGGGCGATGGCCACGGCCGGCATTGGCACCGCTCTCTCGCCGGTGTACACTGCCGTGGCCGATGGCCGCCGGGTGTCGGTGATTGCCTGCGAGACGCGGCCGCTGCTGCAGGGAAGTCGCATCACTGCCTGGGAACTGATGCGGGCCGGGGTGCCGGTGGCGGTCTGCACCGACAGCATGGCCGCCTCGCTCATGCGCGCCGGGCTCGTGGACCTCGTGATGGTCGGCGCCGACCGCATCGCGGCCAATGGCGACGTGGCCAACAAGATCGGTACCTACGCGCTGGCGGTGGCCGCGCGGCACCACGGCCTCCCGTGCTACGTGGCGGCACCCTCGTCCACCATCGATGCGGCGACGCCCGACGGCGGCGCGATTCCCATTGAACAGCGCGACGGCGACGAGGTGCGCCGGCTCGGCGCGCACCCGCTGGCGCCCGACGGCGTGGCGGTTCACAATCCGGCATTCGACGTGACGCCGGCCGAGTTGGTGACGGCGATCGTGACGGACCGCGGAACACACCGGAGTCCCTATCGCTTCATCCCGGGCGACCGTGGCACCAGTGGCCTGGAGGACGCGTGAACCTCACCCTCGCCTTCGTGCTGTTCACCGGCGGCGCCCCGCGCCCCGCCGGAGACGCCTGGTTCGGACGCGACAAGATGTTGCACTTCGCCGCTTCAGCCGTCGTCCAGAGTGCAGCCTACTCGCTGTTCCAGCGTGACGCCCGCTACGCCGTGGCCATCCAGCGCGCATCGCTGGTGACCTTGGGCGTCGGCGTCAGCAAGGAACTGTATGACTGGCGCCATCCGGCGCGGCACGACGCCAGCTGGCGCGACCTCGCCTGGGACGGCGCGGGTGGCGGGGCGGCTACGATCGTGTTGCGTCAGACGGCCCGATGAAGCACCGGGGCTGGCAGTCCACCCGAGAAAGGGCGATATCGAGACCATCTTACCACTGCAAATGACCGAGACCCAGCCCCAGAACTTCGACAAGCGACGCAGCAACTTCGTCCTGCGCGCATTGGTCGACGAGATGCTCGAGCAAGTGCGCGACCTCGACCGCACGTCGGCCACCATGTCGCCCGAGGAACGATCGACTGCCGAGCAGACCCTCGACCAGCTGATGGCCCGCGTGCGTCGCGCGGCCATGAAGGGTCCAGCCGCCTGATCCTGCTCGGCGAGCTGGCCCTGTGGCTTGCGCTCCTGCTGGCGGCGTGGGGCGCGGTGATTGGCGTGGCGGGAGCGGTCACCGGCCGCGCCGACCTCTCCGAGAGCGGCGAGCGCGGCGTGCATGCCGCGTCGTGTTTCGTGGCCCTGGCGATCACCGGACTCGGGTACGCGCTGGCCGTCGGGGACCTGACGTATCGCTACGTCGCCAGCTGGACGTCGTCGGTCACGCCGCTGCCGTATCGCCTCGGGGCCGTCTGGGCCGCCCCGTCCGGATCACTGCTCGTGTGGGCACTGCTGCTTGGCCTCGGCACCTCCGTCGCCGCGGCCTCGTTGCCCCGCCGCAGCAGCCTTCGCGCATGGACCGCGGCCTTGCTGGCACTCCTGGTCGTCTCCCTGATCGCCCTCGCCTGCTTCGACACCAACCCGTTCGCGCGCCTGCCATTCGCGCCCGACGACGGGCGCGGCATCTCGATGGAGTGGATGCGGCCGATCGCGTTGGTCCAGATGCCGCTGGGGTACGTCGCGCTCTCGCTGGTGGCCGTGCCGTCGGTCATGATCGTCATGGGCGCGCTCGGCACGGAAGCGTGGCGCGCCGTGAGTCGGCGCTGGGCGCTGGCCTGCTGGGCGCTGCTCGGCGCGGCAATGCTGCTCGACTGGCGCCGCAGCTACGGGATTGGCGGGTGGGTCGACGACTGGCGATGGGCGCCGGCCCACGCGGGCACCGCATTCGGTTGGGCCGGGGCGACGCTGCTGGTCGTGGCAACGCGATGGCGGTGGCGCGTGGCGGCAACGGTCACCGCCGGCTTCGTGGCATTCGCGCTGGGACTCGCCGGCGTGTCGATGCGCCGCGCGGGCGGCTGGGACGGAGTGCATGAGTACGCCCTCTCCGCGCCGGGACGCGCCACCGGAGGGGTGCTGCTGGCCGCCGTGACGCTGGCCGTCGGCGCTGGAATACGCGGCCTGAAGCGTGGCGCGATGCGCGGCGTGGAAGCGCGCGCCGCCTTCACCGCGCAGGCCGCGGTGCTGGTGGTCGCGGTGGCGCTCTCGGCGGCCGGCTTCCCGCGGGTCAGCGAGATGGCCCTTGGCGAAGGGACGCAGGCCACGGTGCCCGACCGGTTCGGCACGCAGTGGGCGATTACGCTCGAGGGGGTGTCCCGCGCGGGACGCGGTGAGGTCGTTTCGAGCCTGGTTGCGCTGCGTGCCACGGTGAACGGCCGCGCGCGCGCGTTCGTCGTCCCCGAACTCCGCGACCTGTATGACCGGGGCTCGGGTCGCCCGGTCGAGGAACTGGGGGTTGCCGGCATCGCCCCCGGGCCGGCGCAGGACCTGCGCATCGACGTGCGCGAAGCGAACATAACCGACGTCCTGGCGACGGCGCGCTTCATCCCCGGCGCGTCGTGGATCTGGATTGCCGGGACGCTCGCCGTCGTGGCCGCGTTGGTGATGGCCCTGGCGCCGGCTTCGGTTGGTGCAGCCCTTCAGGAGCCAGAACCGACTGCCGCACCGGCCCCCGCCGCGGCAACCGACGGAGAGACCGCATGAACGCGCCGCTCGCCATCGGCATCGCGCTGGGCGCGGCGGCCGTGGCGTACGTGCTCTGGCCGCTGCTCAGGCGGCGCCGGTAGTCAGGTGCTCGGTGCTCGGTGCCAGATGTCAGCACTTGGCTTCTAGACACAGCGTCATAAGTATTTGCGCATTGTGGACGGAATTTAGTATGCTTTTCCCATGCGCCCTCTCACGCTGTCCGACCCGACCATCGTCCTCGGTCTCCAGGACGAAATCCGTCGCGCGCCCGAGGCGCGCTATGATCATCGCCTGCACGGTCTGCTGCTGATCGCGCAAGGCCTCTCCTGTCCCGCCGTCGCGGCCCTGCTCGGCGATGCGCCGCGCACGGTGCAGCACTGGGTGCGCCGGTTCGAACGGGACGGCCTGCCGGGCCTTACCGAGCACGCGCGGCCCGGGCGGCCGACGCGACTCTCGGCGGCGCAGCGGGGCCACGTCGAGCGGGTGCTCCGGCAGCCCCCCTCGGCGGCGGGGTTCGCGGGCGCCATTTGGGATGGCAAGACCTTGGCGGCGTATCTCCAGCGTCATTTTCACCTCACCCTGGGCGCGCGCCAATGCCAGCGGCTCTTCCGGCAGTGGAAGTTCCGGTTTCGCAAACCGCGGCCGGTGATCGCCAAGGCGGACCCGGAGCGACACGAGGCCGCGAAAAAAAACTTCAGGCGCTCCTGAGCGACCCGACGGTCGATCTCTGGGCGCTTGACGAGGTGCATTTTCAGCAGCACGGCACGCGGTGTCGCATGTGGATCCCGCCCGAGGTCCGAGACCCCATCCAGCTCCACCATCCGACGCGCAAGAGCATCGGGTAC
>JBBTJT010000075.1:19108-26798 GCA_038059315.1 Gemmatimonadota bacterium | reverse complement strand
CCAACCTCCACTCACCACCCCTCCTGAACCCCCGCACCCCGCACCCCACCTGATTCCGGCTACCGCCCCTTGAACAGCGCCTTCCTGAATGTCTCCACCTCGCGCGTTCGCAGGCGGATCAGGTACACCCCCGGCGGCACCAGCCTCCCGGTGTTGTCGCGGCCATCCCACGAGAAGCGGGGATCGCAGCCGAAGTCGCTCCCCTCGACGGCGCGGCCGTAGCGACCGGCGGGGAACGTCGCGGCCGCCGGAAACGCCGCGCCGGGAATCAGCGAGCGCACGTCGTTGCCGCGCAGGTCGAGCACCTGCAACCGCACCGTGGATGCGGTGCGCAGGTCGAACCAGACACAGGTGGCGTCGACGCGCGCGTTCGGGAACGGATTGGGGAAGTTCTGGTACAGGAGCGTCGCCGGCGGCACGGACGGATCGAGCACCACGAACGACGCCGCGCTCTGCACGCGGGTGGAGTCGCCGGCCAGCGTCCAGGCGGAAAGCAGCCAGTGGTACGAGGTGTTCCCCTCGAGGTCGAGCGTCGGCACATAGCTCGTCTCATCGGTCGTTCCCACCACGACCGTCTCGCCGCGCGCGCTGATGACGCGAATCTCGTACTGCCAGCGTCCCGCCGACGGGTCGAGCCGCGCGCTGCTCCAGGTGAACGTGGGCCGCTTGGAGGTGACGGTGGAGCCGTTGGGGTTGTTGGGGGAGAGGAGCGTCAGCCACGGCGCGGTGAGCCGGGGCCCGGTGACCGCGGAGTTGACCTGCAGCCCGGCGGCGGTCGTGACGACGCCGCGCCAGTAGACGCTGCTCTTCTCGGGAAGCACGCGGCGCGGGGCGATGGTAGCGCGCGTCCCGGCCGCTGCCACCGTCGTATCGGCGAGAATGCCGGTGGCGAAGCCGATGCTCGTGCCCACCTGCAGCGTGAAACGCAGCGGAAAATCGGAGGGCACGAAGCCCTCGGCGACGAGCGTGAACGCGGGGATTCCGTCGCGCAGCGGATTCTCGATGGGGCCAATCACCGTGACCGACCGCTGGGCAAGCGCCGGCGTGGCGAGCAACATCATCGCGATCGACAGCGTGGCAAGCGACTGCCGGCAGGCGAGGGCGCACAACAGGCGAACGCACGGCGCCACGAGTCGCGCCCGATCGGGCAGCGCGAGGGTCCGCACCGCGCTGCGGCTCACGAGACCGATGCGGTCTCCGGGGCGTCCTCGTCCTCGTCCACCGGCTGCCCCTTCATGCGAACGCTGACCAGCGACGACACGCCCGGCTCCTGCATCGTCACGCCGTAGACGGCGTCGGCCGCCTCGGTGGTGGTGCGCGGATTGTGCGTGATGACGATGAACTGCGTGTTCGCCTTGAACTGGCTGAGCATCTTCACGAAGCGCCCGACGTTCTGGTCGTCCAGCGGGGCGTCCACTTCGTCGAGCAGGCAGAACGGGCTGGGCTTGGTGAGAAAGATGCCGAACAGCAGCGACAGCGCCACCAGCGCCCGCTCGCCGCTCGACAGCAGGTTGATGCGCTGCGTGCGCTTGCCGCGCGGCGAGGCGTGGATCTCGATGTCACAGTCGAGCGGCAGTTCCGGGTTCTCGAGCCGCAGGTCGCACTCGCCGCCACCGAACAGCGTCATGAAGATGTGGCGGAAGTGCTCGCGCACCTCGGCGAACGTCTTCAGGAACATCTCGCGCGCGGTCGTGTCGATTTCCCGGATGGCCTGCTGGAGTGCGCGCTGCGCGTCCGACAGGTCGGCGCGCTGCGTCGTGAGGAACTCGAAGCGCTTCACCGCTTCGTCGTGCTCCTCGATGGCCAGCTCGTTGACCGGCCCCAGCGCCTCGAGCTGGCTGCGCAGCTGCTCGGCCTCGGCGCGCAGCGCGTCGTCCTCGATCTCGAGGGCGACGTAATCGGCGAGGAGCTCCTCGAGCGGCTTGCGCCACTCGGCTTCGAGGCGCTCGCGGATGGCGGCACGCTTGCCGCCGAGTTCGGAGTGGCGGAGCTCGGCGTGATGCAGCGCCTCACCCACCGAGGTTGCCTCGCGCCGGGCCGCGTCGAGGTCGTGCTCAGCGGCGCCCAGCGCCGCATCGGCGGTGCGCACCGCGGCCTCGGCCTCTTCCAGCGCCTTGTCGGCGGCGGCGAGGTTCTGCGTGCGGCCGGCGAGGTCCTCCTGCCAGAGGGTGATCTGGCGCGCCAACTCGTCGTCGGACGCATCGATGGCCACCAGCTCCTGCGTCAGCGCGTCGAGTCGCGCGGCGGCGCCCGCCTGTTCGAAGGCGAGGCGCTCCTCGCGTTCCGCGGCCACCTGGCGGCGGGCTTCGGTCTGTGCGTGCAATACCTGCGCCGCAGCGCGCGTCTCGCGCGCCGCGTCCTGCCGCTGCTCGGCGACGGCCAGCGCCTCACGCGCCGCCGCCGCGCCCTGCACCTGCTCGGCCAGCGTGGCGCTCTCCTGCTGCACCCGTGCCGCGCCCTCGGTTACGCGGGCCGTCAGGTCGGCCGAACGCGCGGTGAGGCGCTGGGCCAGGGCGTCGGCCTCCACATGCTGGCGCTGCAGGCGCGTGCGCGCGCTCTCGCGGTCGGCGCGCACCGACGAGGCGCGCTGGGCTTCCTGCTGCGACTGATTGGCGGCCTCGGCGGCCGCGGCGGCCGCGCTCTCGGCGGCCACCACTTCCGCATGGACGCGCTGCAAGGCGTCAACGGCCTGCTGGCGGCGCGCGCCGATGGTCTGCAGGTCGGCACGGAGCTGGAACAACTCGGCCTTTCGGCGCAGCGGACCCGCGCCGCCGCCACTGCCCGGAAGCCAGACGGCGCCGCGGGCGTCCACGAAGGCGGACCCGTCATCAACCGTGCGCACGTTGCCGAGCAGGGCGCGCACCCACGAACGCACGGGGCCGTCAACCTGCACGCGGCCGGCGAGTTCCTCGGCGCCGATGGCGTCGTCAGCGCCCGTCAGCGCATCGAGGGGAAGCAGCAGCAGCGCCCCGGGGTTGGTCTGCGCGTGCCACTGGCGCACGGCCGTGGCCACGGCGCCGTCGCGCACCACCACGGCATGCACGATGGGCCCGAGGAAGCGCTCGACGAGCGCGGCGGCCGACGAGTCGGCACCGATGAAATCGGAGAGCGGACCGAGGATTGCTCCCTCGCCGAACTGTGCGCGGTCGCGCAGCAGGCGGGCGGCGGCTGGCGCGAGGCCCACGCGCTCGCGCTCCAGGCCCTCCAGTGCGTTCAGCTTGCCCTGCAGCCCGGTGTGTTCCTCCTCGACGCGGCGCAGGTCGGCGCGCGCCGCCGCCTCCTGCTCCCCGCAGGTGCGGGCGAGGGCGCGGGCGGCGTCGCGCCCGGCGGCCGCCTGTTCGGCCGCCTCCTGCGCGATCACCAGCGCGTCGGCGGCCTCGGCGTGACTGCGCTCGGCCAGGCGCAGTTGTTCGGCGAGCTGCTCGTGCTCGCCACTCAGCGCGGCGGTGCGCTGGGCCACCTCGCCCGCCTCGCGCTCGGCGCCCTCGCGCTCCAGTTCCAGCCGGCGGATGCGGTCGCGCAGCTCGCGCACGGCGACTTCGATGTGCCCCAGCGCCTCGCGGGCGGCAGTCACGCCACCGCGCGCCGCTTCCTCGACGGTCACCGCCTGTTGCAGCGCGACGGCGGCTTCCTTGAGGTCGACCTCGCACTTCGCCTCCTCGGCGCGCGCCGCGTCCCACTCATTGCGCAGGCGGTCGCCAAAGGCGGCGCCCTCGCTGCGCTCCTGCTCGGCGCGCTGGCGCCGCGTCACGGCGTTCTGGTGGCGCTCCTCGGCCACCGCCACCTCGCGCTGCAGCAACTCCCGCGACTCGCGAAGCGACATCGCCATGCGTGTGCGCTCGTGGCGCCCCGTGTCGGAGGCGGCACGCGCGGCGTGGGCGGCATCACGGGCGCCCTCGGCCGCCGTCACCCGGGCGGCTGCCTCGGGCGCGGCAGCGCGCAGCTGCGCGAGTTCCGCGTCGAGGCGGGCGAGTTCGTCCTTCCACGCCGCCATCTCCCGCTCGGCGAGCGTCAGCTCCACCGACCTTCGGCGCGCCATCACCTCGGTGTGGCGCTCCGCCTTCTTGCGCTGGCGCGAGAGCGCGCGCACCTGGCTTCCCACTTCGCTGATCAGGTCGTCGATGCGTGCCAGGTCGCCGGACGTCTCTTCGAGACGGCGTTCGGTGGAACGGCGACGATCGCGGTACAAGCCCACGCCGGCCGCTTCCTCGAACAGCTCGCGCCGGTCGTCGGGCCGGTCACTCAGCAGGGCGTCGATCATCCGGCTCTCGATCACGACGCCGACATCGGCGGCCAGTCCGGTGCCGCGCAGCAGGTCGTGGATGTCGCGCAGGCGGCACGGCGTGCGGTTCAGCAGGTACTCGCTCTCGCCCGACCGCGACAGGCGACGCGTGATCACGACTTCCTTGTAGGCAATGGGGAGCGCGCTATCCTCGTTCTCGAAATGCAGCGAGACTTCGGCGATGTTGACCGGCTTGCGGGCCGATGATCCCTGGAAGATGACCTCTTCCATCTTGGCGCCGCGCAGCAGGCGCGCACGCTGCTCGCCCAGCACCCATCGCACGGCGTCCGACACGTTGGACTTGCCGCAGCCATTGGGACCGACGATGGCCGTGACCCCCGGCTCGAACGAAAGTTCGGTGGGATCGGCAAACGACTTGAAGCCGTGCAATTCGAGTTTGGTCAGCCGCACTTAGAACGTTCTCCCTGTTCGGTACGCCAACTGCGGAGCAAGCCCGGCCGCGCGGAGATCCGCGCCAAGGGGCACCGCCGCAGCGGCAGATTCAAAGGCGCCAGCGAACAGGCGCACGGTCCCATCATCCTGCAACAACGCGTATGCCGGCACTCCGCGACCGACGAGGGCCGCCACGCGCGCCGGCGCCGCCCCTCGCGCCAATCTGTCCTCGAGCAGCAGCGCCAGCGGCACCCGAACCACGAGACCCGCTTCGGCGCGCAGCAGCCCCTCGTCGCGCAGGGACGCCAGCATCGAGTCGGCGCTCGAGCGGTCATGCCATGCTCCGGCCAGCACGCGGTGCCACCGGACCCGCCCGCTGCCGGGCACCACCGGAGAAACCGTGACGCCCGGCAAATGCGCGTCACGCTCCCGCAGCCAGGAATTTGCACCCGTGACGGTGTTCGTCGCTACGAGTTCGACCGCAAAATCGGCGGCAAATGCCGAATCCTGGGGATTGACAGGAACGCCGACACTCACGGTCTCCGCCGGCGCGGCCACCGGGCTCGGCACCGTGTCGGGCGCGCTCGGCAGCGCGGTGGACGCGCCGCGCGCTGAACTGCGCCCGTCGGGTCGGTTCGCGCGCGGCCACCGCAATGCGACGCCGACGAGGATGACGACCACCAGCACGCCGGCAAGGGCGAGGTTCCGCGCCGACCAGCGACGGCGATGCGCGGGGCCCGCACCAGCCCGAGCCGCCACCGGCACGCCGTCACCCGCCTGCGCCAGCACGCGCCACTCGAGGGGGATGCTCACGTCGCCGACCGACACCGCGCCATCCGTCTGCACCACCAGTGTCGCCAGTCCCGCCGTGCCGGCCGCGGCCACGAGCAGCAGCAGCGCCCCGGCATCGGCGAACCCGGCGGAGAGGCGCCGCCACCGGTCACTGCGCAGGACGTCCTCGGGTACCGGCGTCTCGCTGCCGCACGGCAGGATGAACAGCGACGGCGTTCCGTCTGCGGCGGGCCGGGCGACGTCGTTCAGGGAGACGCCACGCAGAAAACTGTCGGTGATGCCGTGGGCGACGACGTCGCCGGCGAGAGCCGACAGGGTCGGCGATGCTCCGGTGAGGTCGGCGATGGCCACGCGTCGAATCCGCACCACCACGCGAGCGATGCCAAGGGCCACGCGCGCCGCCGCCTCGAGGTCATGACCCACCACCACCGCCGCGGACGTGCCGGCGAACAGCGGAGCCAGCCGGCGTCCCTCCTCTTCCCACGGGTTGGCAACGGGCGGTGCCGGCCGCCGGCGCCATCTCATGGTGACACCTCATACACCCAGTACGGCAGCCCGCTGCGCCGCCCGGCTTCTTCAGCCGCCTCGCGGGTGTCAAAGGGACCGGCCACCACGCGGAACACCGTCGTGCCATCGCGCTCGCTCGAGTGCACGCGCGGCGTCGCGCCGTCCACGCGCATGGCGGCGGCGATCTGCCGGGCACGGCTCTCCGACAGCACGGCGGCGAAGCTCAGCATCCAGCCGTGGCTCTTCAATTCGGCCCGGGCGGCGGCCGGCGGCACGGGGCTGGGAACGGCGATGGGCGCGGGCGACTCTCCGGTGGGGTCGGTCGCGAGCGTATCGGCAACGAGGGAGTCGGCGAATTCGTCGACGAACTTCACCGGCACGTCCAGCGAGGCGGAGCGCGGGCGAAAGCCGTTCCAGCGAACGAGGGCCCAGCTATCGGTCGCGCCATCGGGGATGCGCGCGCGCTCACGCTTGGTCTCGGCGTCGACGATGACCAGCGCGTCATCGATGGCCAGCGCGAGTCCCCCGTCAGGGGCGATGAACGGCAGGTCGGCGCGCCAGGCGGTGGCCACCGTGCCAATGGCCCGATGGGTGCCGATGGCGACCACATGCGCCGAATCGCCGTGCGCCGACTGGGCCAGCAGGTACTGGCCGTCGGAGTCCATGCGCAGCGCGAGGGGAGCGTCGGGCAGCGCGATGCGGTCACGCACTGCCGAGTCGTACCGGTCGACCACGAACAGCATTGGGCTGTCCTGCACGGCCACGAACAGCCGGTCGCCGCTCGGCGTCGGCTCGACGGCGCGCACCGTGTTGCTGAACGAGACGTAGAGCGACTGCTGGAGGTCGCGTGTGCGCAGTCCCTCAAGGTGAGCGCCGGTGGCGAAGTAGACGCGGTCGCCGACAATCGTGGGGATCAGCAGGTCGGCACCGGCGATCGTCGTGCTGTCGGTGACCCTGGCCTGCGGCGGTTGCACCTTGCGGATGGTCACGCCGCCATCGGCGGCGTCGCTCAGGATCAGCAGGGCGCCATCGGGCAGCGGGAGAAGGGAGCGCACCGGCGCCGGCGGCTTGAAGCGCCAGACGCCGCCGCTGGTGAGCCGCACGATCTCCCCCGTCGGCGCGATGCCGAAGATGCCGACGCCATCGGCCGAGGCGACGGCACGCAGCCGCTCCGACGTGGCGGGAACGAGGCGCCCGACGCGCAGGTCGATGCGCACCGGAACGCGCGCGGCGTCGAACATCACGAGCACGCCCTGCCGGGCATCGAACCCAATGACGTCGCCCATCGCCGGAGCGCGTTGTGCGGATGACCAGATGGCGCTGTCCTGCCACCAGCGGTAGGCGCGCGCCGTGCCGCCGAGTCGCGCAAATCGCAGGAGGATGGCATCCGGCCCGGCCGCAGTCGAAGCCGAGCCGCCCGCGGCGCTCCCGACGTCGGGGGCACGACCGCAGGCCGCGAGGGTGAACGTCAGGAGCAGGGCGAGGCGGCGCACCCGTGAAATTGAGCGCCGAACGGCCTCCGGCGGTAGCGGTTGACGGTCGGCGGTCGGCGGTTGGAGGTTGGCGGTTGGTGGTAGCCTGCCACGAATCAAACGAACCCACGGAAGCCACGGGTGCTTCGGCCGGTGGAAAATTGACAGCGCCCGGCTCATCACTGGGCGCCGCGAAGGGCACGCGCACGCGGCCCCTCTGTCGTACTCTGTCGTTCTCTGTCGT
>JBBTJT010000075.1:11737-19008 GCA_038059315.1 Gemmatimonadota bacterium | reverse complement strand
CTCTGTCGTACTCTGTCGTTCTCTGTCGTCCTGCTAGAACGACGGCCCCAGTGTCCAGTACCAGTAGCCCTTCGTCTGGGCGCCGTCGAGTGGGTACGACTTGTCGATGCGCAGGATGGCGAAGTTGAAGAGGTTCACGCGGAATCCGTAACCGTAGCTGCGCAGCGGGTAGCGTTGCGTCTGCCAGTCGTAGCTCGCCGGGCGGGAGATCGACACCTTCTGTCCCTTGCTCCAGGCCATGCCCGCGTCGTAGAAGACGAGGCCGTCCACGGGAATGAGCGTGATCGCGCGGCCCAGCCAGCCGAAGGACCGGACGACCGGGAAGCGCAGCTCGACGTTGGCGAAGGCCACGCGGCTTCCCAGCAACTGCGTGGCGCTGCAGGCGGCGGTGCCACTGGTCACGGACTGGCAGACGCTCGAATAGTAGTTCTCGCGGTCGTAGCCGCGAATGATGTCGGCCCGTCCGATGTACTTGGGGAACTGATTCTCGCCGCTGCCGGCGGAAATGGCGGTCTGCACGCGCGTCGCCAGCGTCAGGTAGCTGAAGAGCAGGGCGTCGTAGCGGCGGTAATCGGTGTTGTAATTGGTCCAGCTCAGGTTGCCGGCCGCATGTTCCAGTTCAAACCGGTACCGCTGGCCGAAGATGGGGCCGGTGAGGCCGTTGATCGTGTTGTCGTGCACGAACGCGGCGTACGGCGCGGCGAAGTTGAGCGACGACAGGTGGACGATGCTGTCGAGATAGACGTTGGTCGTGTACCCGTAGTTGTAGTCGACCCCGTAGCTGATGAACATCAGCGACCGGTCGATGTTGTTGAGGCTCAGGCCGTACTCGAAGCGCTTGAAGCGGTTCAGCGGGTACAGGCCGGCGAGAAACGCCGAGCGCTGGATGTAGCGGGCGAGCGCCTGCTCCTGGATCGCCTGGGTGCCGCCGGACCCGCCCACCGCCGTCTGCGTGGAGTTGAGCAGGAAAAACGTCGGCTGCTGCTGGAATCCGGTGGTGTACTGGAAACGACGGGCCAGCGACGTGTAGGCGGCGAAGACCTGCGCTTCCTCGACGCGACCATTGATCCCGCCGGCGAGCGCCAGCCGCCTGTTGCCGACGAGGTCCGAGAGGATGATGGCCGTGCCGCCGTAGACGCCGCGGCCATAGTTGTCCTGCGCGTATCCAACCTGTGGGCGCGAGATGTACTCGGGACGCAGGGACCCCGGGTAGCGGCCGTCCACGAACTTGGAAGTGTCGGGAAGCGCATAGGCCGAGCTGTCGAGCAGCGCGGCGACGCTGACCACCGACCCGGGGCCGCTCAGGTTGTCGGGAAGCCGATCGGCCGGTCGCAGCCCTTCGGCGCCGCGATAGGTGGACCGTCGGCGCGGGTCTCTCGACGTCGAGTCGCGCGACCGGACGGAGTCACCGGTCGCCGTGCGGGCGACGATTGCGGAGATCCTTGCTTCGGCCTCCGCGCGGTCGCGCGCTCGCCGGACGGCGGCCGTGTCGGCCGGAGCACCGGTCGCGGCCGGGACGCGCGCAATCACCGGGGCATCGCGGTACGGCTCCTTCTTCAGCTCGCGCGGGTTGGCCACCTGCCACACCGTGTAGTCGTTGCTCTCGAAGTAGACGAAGGCCATGCGGTCGGCCGAGCGCGCCCACGTCAGGGCCGGGCTGTTCTCGGTGACCGACTGCACCCCGCCGACGAGGCGCGTCAGCTGGTAGTGATTCTTCGCCGCGAAGTCGTAGAGGAAGACCTGGGGAATTCCGTCGCGATCGCTGATGAACGCCAGCGACGTGCCGTCGGGCGCCCACTGCGGGTTCATGTTCTTGCCGGCCTGCCCGGGTATGACCTCCGACGTGCCCTTCTCGATGTCGAGGAGGTTGATCTGCCACTTCCCGTACCGCAGCACCTCGAGTTGCGTCTGCGGCCCGCGCTCGCTGGCGTAGGCGATGGTGCGTCCATCGGGTGACCACGCCGGCATGACGTCGCCGTACAGGTCGTTGGTCAGCCGGCGCAGGTTCTTGCCGTCGACGTCGATCACGTACAGGTCGGAGACGCCGCCGGTAAGCCCGCTGAACGCGATGCGGCGTCCATCGGGCGAGAACGTCGGCCCGACCATCGCCTCGAGGTCGGTGTCGAGGCGCCGCGTGACGCGGCGGCGCTTCACGTCGAGCACGTACAGCACGTCCTTGCCGCCCCGCTGGGCGGTGAAGGCGAGCTGGCGTCCGTCGGGCGAGAACGCGCTCTGCGAGTACGCGGAGCGCAGTTCCTCGAACTCGGGATTCAGCGTGCTCTTGGTGAGCCGCTTCAGCCGCTTGCCGGTCTTGGCGTCGGCCAGGTACAGGTCGAGGAAGACCTCGGCGCGCAGCAGGCTGCCCGTCGAGATGTAGGCGATGAGCGAGCCGTCGTTGGAGAGCGCCGGCGCCACATAGACGGGGATGACGCCGCCCGTCCGGCGTTCGGTGAGCAGCGACGTGGCGATCTTGCGCGGCCGGTCGAGCTCTCCCACCGACGGCAGGTACAGCGCGTGCATGGCATCCTTCCACTCGCTCGCCAGTTCCTCGAGCGTCATCCCGAGGTGGCGCTTGAAGGCGCGGTCGGCGCCGAGCGCCGGAGTGGCCTGCATGATCTCGCCGACGATCTCGTCGCCCCACCGGCCGCCGACGTAGCGCCAGAGCGACTCGCCGTAGCGGTACGGGAAGTACTCGTCGGGCCGGCGCTCCATGTCCTCGATCGTCGGAATCTTGCCGTTCAGCGCGGCATCGCGGATGACGCCGTCGGTGGCCGGATGGACCGGGCCGACCGAGAGGTATTCGGCCATGCCCTCGATGAACCAGAGGGGCGGCTGCCGCTGCTGGAGCGCGTCGAGCCCCTGGCCGGCGCGTCCGCGGGCGAACATGTCGTACTGGAACTGGTGCACCATCTCGTGCGTCAGCACGTGCTCGGCTTCGCCGAGGTTGCCGGTGAGGAAGAACATGTTGCGCTGGCGCAACGCGTCGGTGACGCCACCCGTCCCCTCGCCCAGGTCACCGAAGACGTTGTTCTGGGCAAAGGCACCGCGCGACGCAAACACGATGATCGGCTTGCGCTCCTTGAACTGATAGTTCGTGAGGCGGGAGAGGCGCGCGTACGAACGCTCGGCCATGCTGGCCGTGAGGTGCGCCACCTGCGCCTCTTCCGGGTAGTAATGGATGTCGAAGTGCTCGGTCTTCAGGATGCGCCAGTTGAATCGCTGGAACTGCACCTGGTTCTGACCGAAGTAGCCTTGCGCGCCGAGCGGGAGGGCCGTTCCGAGGCACAGGCACAGGGCCAACAAGCGGACCGTCGACATCAACACTCCCGGCTAGGTAGTGATGGCAACCGCGGTGGCATCTCCCCACAGGCGCTCGAGCTGGTAGTACGAACGCATGGACGGATGGAACACGTGGACGACGAAATCGACGAAATCCACCAGGACCCAGCGGCCCTGCTCGATGCCCTCGACGTGGTGGGCCTGCCATCCGGTCTTGGCCATCGCCGCCACGAGGTTGCTGGCCACGCTCCGCACGTGCGTGTCGGACGTCCCGGTGGCCACCACGAAGAAATCGGTCATGTCGGTGACGCCATGCAGGTCGAGCAGGACGACGTCACTGGCCTTGTTGTCAACGCAGAGCGAGGCCGCGCGGCGCGCATGCTCGGCAATGAGGGCGGGCAGGGAAACGGAACTGGCGGACATTCTAGATGGGCAACACCGGCGGCGGAGGAAAGTTCCCGGGGAGAATAAGACAGAGTACGACAGAGTGCGACAGAGTACGACAGAATAATACAGAATACTACGGATAACAGCGCGCGAGCCGCGACCTCCATGGTCGTCGTCGCCGCGCGCCCGGGAATACCAGCCCAACGATGAAGGGGAGGCCGATAGGCCCCCCCTCTGTCGTATTCTGTCGCACTCTGTCGTCTTCTGAGGCACTCTACCCCTTGATCACCCACACCTTGATCTCGGGCATCACGTCGGCGTGCAGTCGGATGCCGACCTTGTACACACCCAGCGCCTTGATCGGCTCGGGCAGGTCGATCTGGCGCTTCTCCACGTGAATGCCCTGCGCCTCGAGTTGCGCGGCGATATCGCCCGACGTCACCGACCCGAACAGCTTGCCTTCCTCGCCCACCCGGGCGGCGAAGGTCAGGGAAATCGGTTCGATGGTGGCGGCAAACACCTCGGCGGCCGAACGGCGGTCGTTCTCCGCCGCCTCGAGGCTGTCCTTCTCCTGGGCGATGCGCTTCTTGTTGCCCAGCGTGGCTTCATACGCCTTGCCGCGCGGCAACAGGAAGTTGCGCGCGTACCCTGCCGACACCTTCACGATGTCGCCCGGATGACCCAGCTTTTCAATCGCTTCTCGCAGAATGACTTCCATCGGAAACCCCAACGTTTCAGGTAGAGGGGCGCTCGCGGCGACGCCAGTCGAGCCAGGTGTCGCCCAGGCCGAGTCCCACAAAGATCACGCCAGCCGCACCGGCGAACAACACCGACACGCTGACCATCACAACCGTCATCAATCGTCCCGGCGCCAGGAAGAACAGCGCCACCCCGGCCCCGCGGAGCCCGTACAGGGCGCCGAAAAACAGGAGCAGGTTGGCACCGAGCGCCCGCACAGGGCCGAGTCCCGGAACCACCATCAGTACCAGTCCGCCCACCAGTCCCCAAATGAACTGGTCGTTGAACCGGAACTCCCGCAACCTGGCGAGCGGCGCGCCAATGCGGGCGCGTCCCACGCGGTGGTACAGCGCCCAGGCAAGCCCGAGCGCGGCCAACGTCTCCAGCGCCAGCAGTGCCGGGAACAGGGCGGGCGACTGTTCGGCGGTACGCCGCACCATCGCGCGCTGTTCCGTGAGCGTCTCCTCGAACCAGGCGGCCGATTCACCGTTGGTCTTTCGGAACTCCGCCCAGTCCTTGCTCGCCAGGCGCTGACGCCAGTCCGCGTCAAACGCCTCGGCCCGCCGCATCGTCTCGCTGCCGATCACCCGCCGAATGCCCGCCGGCCCGCCCGGCACCGCGAACGACGTCAGCCCACCAACCACCAGCGCCAGGCCCACGGCGGCCAGCGCCCGGGGGAGAAACGACCGCTCGGGCCAGAACAGGGCCCCGGCGCCGAACGCCACCGCCACCAGCACTCCCCAACCCCGAGCGAGCAGCCCGTACTGGCTCCCCGACGGTCCCGCAATGACAACCCAGGCGGCAAAGGCCACCCAGATCACGGCCAGGAACAGCCGTCCACCAGCCTTCCACCCGGCCAGCGAACATGCGGCCAGCGCGGGCACCAGCAGGAGCGCCGTTTCCGACACCGGCATCAGCACCGAAAACGGTGGCATAGCCGGCAACAGCAGCAACAGCGCGAGTCCGCCGACAACGCTCCGCCAGCCACGTTCCCGCGGCGTGGGGTCGACGACGGGCTCGGGCACCAGCTATGCCTGCTGGCCGCGCGTGTAGCCCAGCAACGCGAGAAAGCGCGCCTTCTTGATGGCGCTGGCGAGCTGGCGCTGGTGCCGCGCGCAGGTGCCGCTCAGCCGGCTCGGCAGGATCTTGCCGTTGTCGGTGATGAAGCGCGACAGGAAGCGCTCGTCCTTGTAATCGACCCAGCGAATGCGGGCTTCGTCCATCGGGCAGGTCTTCTTCTGGCGGCGCATCAGTCGTCGTCCTCGTCGTCGTCACGAGCCCGCTTGGCAGCGAGCTGCTCTTCGGTCATCGGCGGGGCGCCGAGTTCGTCTTCGTGGATGGAGATCAGGTAACGCACGACACCGTCGTCGAGCTTGAGCGAGCGCTCGAACTCGGGGAGCACCTTTCCGTCGGCCTTGAACCGGGCGACGATGTAGTAGCCCGTGTCGCGCTTGCCGATCTTGTAGGCCAGCTGGCGACGGCCCCAGTGGTTGAGCGACGGCTCGCCTTCGGCGCTGAGCAGCGCGTGGTGCCTGGCGACTTTTTCGTTGATGGCGGCGTCTTCGAGCGTCGAGTCGAAGACGTAGACCGCCTCGTATTCACGGATCACGTGTGGCAATCCTCCTTTGGTCGTTAGGGCCTCCCGCGGGTTGCCGACGCGGGAGGAGGCGTGGCGGCCGAAGCTGGCCGCGGATGTTGACAACCTTTAAACTTATCCCGCGAGAGCGGTTGCGTCAATGATCGCGATCTCGTTTTCCTGTACCATGTGCCCCGCGGACTGGCTCGGACGCGGCGCAGCGCAGTATTCTACGGGGAATGACCCTACGCCCTGACCGAATGCCCGCCAGCCTTACCCTCGACGACACCGTCGTCGTCTCCGACAACCAGGTGTCGGCCGACCTCTCGGGCGAGGTCGTGATTCTCGGCATGAGGGAGGGCGCGTACTTCGGCGTGGACGCGGCTGGAGCACGCATCTGGGCCCTGCTGCAGGCACCGCGCCGCCTGCGCGACGTCGTGGCGACGCTCGTCGCCGAGTATGAGGTGCCCGCGGAGCAGTGCGCTTCGGACGTCCTGGTGTTCGTCGAGGATCTTGCCGAGCGGGGGCTCGTCGTTCGTGGTCCTGACTCGGCTTCGTAGCCTCCTCGGGTTTCCCGTGCGCGAGCAGTGGTATGCACTGCGGGCGCTCGGAACGCTGGCCGTCGTTCGCCTCGGGCTCCGGCTCCTGCCTTTCGGCCGGCTTCGCGCGCTGGTTGATCGCCGCGCCGCGACGCCGCTCGGGGCGCCGGACCCCGCGCTGGCGCGTGCCGTTCGCCGCGCCGTCGATCGCGCCGCGCGCACGATCCCGGGGAGTGCCTGCCTGGCGCAGGCGCTCACCGCCGAGTTCCTGCTGCGGCGGGGTGGACAGGCCGTGCGCGTGACGATCGGCGTTGCGCCCGACGGCACGCCGTTCGATGCCCATGCCTGGGTCGAGAGCGCCGGCATCCTCGTGACGGGCGACCGCGAAGACCTGGGCAGTTATCGCACGCTGGCCGTCTTCGGCGGCGACTCCCGGCATGGCCGGGTGCCGTGAGCTACTCGGTCACCGACTACGTGGCGATGATCGGCGACCCGGTCCGCACCGGGGCGTACGTGCGCGCCTTGCGGAAGATGATCACCGGCGATTCGGTGGTGCTCGACCTTGGCGCCGGATTCGGCTTCTTTGCCGTGCTCGCCGCAAGGCTCGGCGCGAGACATGCGTACGCCATCGAGCCGGACGAGGCGATCAGCCTCGGTCCGGCGCTGGCGCGCGCCAACGGCGTCGCGGACCGCGTGACGTTCTTCCACGGCGATGCGCGGCAGGTGACGCTTCCCGAGCGCGCCAACGTGCT
>JBBTJT010000075.1:0-11727 GCA_038059315.1 Gemmatimonadota bacterium | reverse complement strand
CCGCTCATCACCAGGACCTCGGAGCCTGGAGGAATCCGCGGCGTCATGCCGCTGCATCGCGAACGCGTCAAGGTCGTGGGCGATGCCCGCGAGCGCCTGCTCACGGGCGATGCCCGGCGCGTGGCGCTGCGCGACCGCATCTGGGCCGCCCCAACGCGTCATCCGGCGGCGGTCAGGAGCGACATCGAAACGGCCGGCGCCGATACCTACGGCGTCGACCTGCGCAGCGTGCGCCCGCAAGTCGTCGATGGCTGGCGTCGCGCGAAGGCGAGAGTCGAGGATCTGCTGCTGCCGCGCGGCCTTCTTGGCACGGTGGACCTCGGCACCGTGGTCGAGCCGCACTTCGAGGGAAATGCGCGCTGGATGACGGATGCGCCGCTCGTCGTTGACGGCTTCGTGGTCTGGTTCGACGCCGAACTGTCGGAGGGCGAACACTTCTCGTCGGCGCCCGGCACCGAGCAGTCGGTGCACGGGTGCCCGTACCTTTCCCTGCGCGAGCCGCTGGCCGTGCCGGCGCGCGCGGAGCTGGCGCTTCGCTTCCGTGCCATTCAGACGGCGACCGACTACGCGTGGACGTGGGAGTGCACCGTGACCGGTTCCGATGGGAGCGGCGTCGTGCGGACGGCCCGGCAATCGACGCTGGGGGCGGTCGCCATGACCCGCGAGCGGCTGTCGGCGATGTCGGAGTTGCACCGGCCGTCCCTGGGTGTCGAGGGGCGGCGGTGGCGCGACGCGATTGCCCTGATCGACGGCCAGCTCTCCTCGCGCGAGATCGCCAACGCCCTGGCCCGAACGGGCGATTTCGGGTGCGCCTCCGAGTCCGAGGCGTTCGATTGGCTCCAGGGCACCCTGCAGGTGCTCGAGTCCGGCGCCGCCACGAAACTGTGATGGCCTTCCGGGCGCGGTTGTCAGCCTCTCGGACGCGGGCTCACGACCGGGCAGGCCGGCAGTGCCGCAAGCGGCGGACGGTTCTTGTGCCCCTTCCGGCCGTGGAAGCGTTATATTACTGGAAGATCGGCCCTGCGGCGTGAACCAGATTCCCGCCCGTGGCCGCGTTGCCGCGCCTTCAGGGGCGCGCCGGCAAGGAAGGTTCCGCACTCGAGTTCAGGAGGCATGATGGATCGTTCCAGCGGAGCAGCATCGGTTGCGGCCAGTTCGCCCGCGACGTCCGCACTACTTCCGTGGAAGGCGCCTCGCCTCGTGCGCATGGGGACGGTAGAGGCGTTGACGAGCAAGATTGATATTAAAGGGAAGAATGATGGCGGTTCCGGCACGATGAAGCGCACGTAGCGCGGGTGTAGGCTGCGTCGCGGACCTCGCGCCGTGTACGGCCGACGGGCCTCGCGTGGCCCGAGCGCCGGTGCCGCGGCTGGCCAGATCATGAACAGTGGAAGTCGGGGGCGATTTCATCGTCAGCCGTGAGTTGCTCCTGAGAGGATTTTGAATGCTGGCCTTCGGCGCGCTGATCGACCTCTCGCTCGCGCCGCTGGCTCCAGAACTGACGGCGCGCCTGCGGCGATCGCTCCCTGCGATTCCGGGGCGCGTTTCCGTTTCGGGAGCTGGCGAGGTCGCGCTCGCCCAGCTGGCTGACCATCGGCCGTTGCCGTTCGACGCGGAGTTGCCGCTCACCGACGGCGACCTGCTGGTGGCCGGAAGCCTGCGCATCGACGCCCGGGAGGCGTTGCGCGCGGCGCTCGCCCCCGACGCGCCGCGCGCGCTCGACGGCGCCTCGGACGCGCGACTGGTGGCGCTCGCGTACCGCCGCTGGAGCGCCCGGCTCGCCGAACACCTCATCGGCGACTACGCGTTCGTCATCTGGGACCGTGGCGCGCGGCGGCTGGTCGGCGCGCGCGACCCGCACGGCAACCGGCAGCTCTTCTGGGGGCGTGCCGGCCCAGTGCTCGCGGTCGGCAGCAGCATCGAGGCCGCGCGCGTGTTGCCCGGGGTGTCGTCGGAGCTGCACGAACCGTCGCTGGTTAGCCTCCTGCGCGATGGATGGGTGAACGAAGCCGAGCGCACCGTGTTTCGCGACGTGTACCGCGTGCCCGCCGCGCACACCGTCGTGTTCGAGGGGAACACGGCGCCGACGGTGCGCCGTCACTGGGACTTCCCGGTGCCGGCGGCGATTCGTTACCGTCGCGACGACGACTACGTGGCGCATTTCACCGAGGTGCTGCACGCGGCCACGCGCGACCGGCTGCGCACCGACACGGCCGCCATCCTTCTGAGCGGGGGCATGGACTCGTCGACGCTGGCCGTGGCCGCCCAGCGCGCCGCGCCCGCCGTGTCGTTGCGCGCCTTCACGATGACCTATCCGACGCTCGCGCCAAGCGACGACGACACCCTCTCCATCGAGGTCGCCCGGCGACTCGGCATGGCGCACGAGGTGCTCGACCTCGACCACACGAGCGTGCTGGGTCACCTCGACCACCTCGACTCGCTGCCGTCCCAGCCGCTCGACGACTCCGACCTCGCCCTGGCGCGCGAGAGCCTGGTTCCCGTGGCCGCCTTCGCGCCGATCGCCATTTACGGCGAGGATGGTGACTGGCTGCTGCAGGCGCCAACACTGCTCGGCCAGTTGCGCACCCAGCCGTTCGCGGAGGTGGCGGGATCGTGGAGCCGTTACTGGTGGCGCACGGGGCGGCGTCCGTGGGCCGGTCTCGAATGGCGCGACCGCCTGCGGCGCTGGCGACACGGCGATGATCGCTTCGGCACCCCGTGGCTGCGCGACGGGGCGCGCCGAATGGCCCGGCCGGCGCCGCGGAGGTCGCCGGAACACCCGTTGCGACCGCGCAACGTGCGGGCGCTGGGTTCTCCGCTATGGGACGCGCACTACGAGTCGCTCGCGCCCGCCAACACGCTGGCGCCGGTGCTGCATACGCTGCCCTTCGTGGATCCGCGCATCTTCGCGTTCGTGTTTGCGATTCCGCCGGTGCCCTGGTGCCAGAACAAGCAGCTGTTGCGCGCGGCGATGCGCGATGCACTCCCCGCCGCGGTGCTCGCGCGCCCAAAGACGCCCCTTGGCGGATATATCGAGGCGCGCGTGGCGCGTTGGCGCGCGCTTGGCGGTGCCGACGCGCCGATTTCGGGGCGTGTCGCGCCGTGGGTGGACATCGCCGCGGTGCGCGCGATCTTCCGGTCGGGGACGCCGTACGACGTGATCGACGCCTGGCGCGTGCTGCAGGTCGATCGCTGGCTGGCGCGCGAGGAGGACCGACGTGCCTGAGTACGCACTGTACGGGCTGGTGATCGGCAGCGACCGCGCGCTCGCCGGACTCGACGCCGCTCCGGCGGGCGCGCGCGTGGACGTGGACATCGTGCTCGGCGGGCCGCGTCGGGGCGAGGACCGCTGGAACGCAGCGACGCCCTACTATCTCGGGGCGCCCGAGCTGGAGGGACCGCCCTCCCTGGTGGTTCGGCGCGACGCGGTGCTCGACTTCTGGTTTCGTTATGCCGATGGCACCGAGTTCGTGCTCGACCGCTCGGCGACCTCGATTCGCGCGTGGTGGGCCGCGGCGTCGACGCTCGAGGATACCGCGACCTACCTGCTGGGGCCGCTGCTCGGTTTTGCGCTGCGGCTGCGCGGGGTGCTGGCGCTGCACGCGAGCGCCGTGCTCCTCGGGGGCCGCGCGGTGGCGCTGATCGGGCCCAGTGGCGCCGGCAAGTCGACGACGGCGGCGGCGTTCGCGGGCGCCGGCGTCGCCGTGCTGTCGGACGACGTGGTGGCGGTGCGCCTCATCGACGGCGTGGCGATGGCGTACCCGTCGTACCGGCTGCTGCGCCTCTGGGACGAGTCGGAGAAGATCCTCTTCGGCACGATCGGACAGCTGCCCAAGCTCACGCCGACGTGGGACAAGCGGGCGCTGCCGCTCGGGGAGGAGTTCCCGTTTCACCACGAGCCCGCGCCGCTGGGCGACCTGTTCCTCATCGCGCCGCGGGTCGACGACGGGCGCGCGCCGTACGTCGAGGAACTGCGCCCGAGCGAAGCGTTCATGGAACTGCTGGTGAGCACCTACGCCAACTACCTGCTCGACGACGCGATGCGCGCGTCGGAAATGCGCGCGCTCGACGCGGTGCTTCGCGGGCGACGGGTGCGGCGGCTCGTGCCGCACGCCGACCCGTCGCGACTCGATGCGCTGGTGGCCTGCGTGCGGGCCGCGTCGGCGGCACCCACGGACGGCTGAGTCGTACCGCGCCCGGCGTTCGGGCGCCATCTTTCGCGGGTGACCACCATGCGTCGACCGGACGTGGACTTCGTGCTCGCCGCGCTTCGCGGCGATGCCGGCGCGGCGCATGCGCAGCGCGCGGCCGCCGCGCGGGTCGATGACTGGGCGGCGGTGGCGCGCTACACGGCCGCGCACGACGTCGCGTGGTGGGTCAGGCGAGCGCTGCCAGCCGAGGGCGTGCCGGGCGACGTGGTGGCCATCCTCGTCGACGCCGTGCGCGAGGCGGCGCTGCATGCGCTGGCCGCCGCGCGGCAGCTGGCCGACGTGTCACGCGCGCTTGGCGACGCGGGCGTTCGCGCGGTGGCCTACAAGGGGCCGGCGCTCTCGATCGACGTGCATGCCGACCTGGCGGCACGGAAGTTCGACGACCTCGACATCCTGGTGGGCGAATCCGATCGCCAGCGTGCCTGCGCCGCGCTCGCCGCGACCGGCTACGCGTCGCCGAGCGGCTTCTCGGAGCGCGAGGAGAAGTTCTACTCGCGCTGGGAGGGCGTTGCCCACTTTTCGCGTGACGGCGCCCTGCCGGTGGAACTGCACTGGCGATGCCAGGCGCCTCGCTACGGCGGGCCGCAGGATCCGGCGGATATCGTGGCGCGGGCGCGACCGTGCGCGCTGGGCGGCGGAACCGTGCTGGTGCCGTCGCCCGAAGATCTCGGCGTCCTGCTGGCCCTGCACGGGGTCAAGCACGCGTGGCGATACCTGCAGTGGGTGGCGGATTTCTCGGCGGCGGTGAGCCGGCCGGCGTTCGAGTGGAGCCGGTTCGTGTCGCTGGCTGACGGGTGGCGCGTTCGTCGCGCCATGCACTGCTCCGTGCTGGTGGCGCACGACCTGGTGGCGCTCGATGTGCCCTCCGCGCTGCTGCGCGCGGCGCGCGACGACGTGCGGGCGGAGGTTCTGGCGCGCGGAGTGGTGACGCGCCTGACGCTGGCCGGCGACGCACCGGAAATCGGCGCCGAATCGACCGCTCGCTACGACCTGCAGTGGCTCGACGGCCCGCTGGCAAAGGCGCGCTACCTCGCGCTCGCCGCCGCCCTGCCCACGCCTCAGGAGCGCAACGTGGCGCGGCTGCCCGATGCGCTGTTGCCGCTGGCGTACCCGCTGCGCGCGTGGCGGCTGCTCCAGCACGCCCGCGGGCGGCGCGCATGACCGGCGCGCTGCGTCCCTTCGTCGCGGCGCTCTGGCGCGGCCATCGAACGGCGCTGCTGGTGGTGGCGGTGACGTCGCTGGCGCTCATGCTCACCGAGGGCGTGGGACTGCTGATGCTGATTCCGATGCTGCGCCTGGTGGGCGTGTCGCTGGGCGACGGGACCTCCGACCGAATTGCGCAGGGCATGGAGTCGCTGCTGCGCGCGCTGGGCGTCGTGCCCGACCTGGCGGGCGTGCTCTCCGCCGTGGTGGTACTGGTGACGGCGCGCGCCGGACTGCAGTGGCTGCTCGCGCACTGGGACGCGCGGCTCGAGACCGGCGTGGTGGGGCGGCTTCGCGAGCGCCTGTTTTCGGCCGTGGTGGAGATGCCGTGGGCCCGGTTCACCGGTGAACGACCGGCCGCGCTGATGCACGCCATCGGGCCGCAGGTTGACGACGTGCACAGCGCGCTGCTGCTGCTGGTGCAGGCGACGTCGTTGGCGGCGGCCGTTGCGGCGGCGGGCGTCGTGGCGGTCGTCGTGTCGCCGTCGCTGACGGCGGTGGTGGCCGGCGCCGGCGCCGTGCTCTTCCTGGCGGTGCGCGCGCTCCGCGCCCCGGGGCGCGCCGAGGGCGAACGGCTGCTGGTGGCGAGCACCGGGCTGTTTGCGCGCATCAGTGAACTGCTCGGCGGCCTGAAGATGGTGCACGCGCATGGCGCCGAATCGAGGGCGGTGGCGGCGGTGACTGCCGGCACGGGCGAGTGGGCGGCGCTCACGCGGCACTTCGCCGGCCTGCGCGCGCGCGTGAGCTTCGCGTTGGCCGTGCTGGGCGTGGTGCTGCTCGCCCTGCTCGTCTGGTTTGGCGTCACCGTCGTGCACGTGGCGCCGGCCTCGCTCCTGCTCCTGACGCTGCTCTATTCGCGGCTCGTGCCGCGGTTGTCCGAACTGCAGGCCGTCGGCAGCACCTTCTCGCAGGCGCTGGCCTCGTTCGACTCGCTGACCGCCCTGCTGGCGCGGTGCGAGGCGGCGCGCGAAGAGGCGGAAGGCCTGCAGCGAGACTCCCGGTTGGCGGACGGCGCGCGCGGGGTGCCGGACACACTCGACGGTCGACGGCACGCCCTGGCGCTGGAGGTGCAGGACGTGACGGTGCGCTACCCGGGCGCCACGGGACCCGCGCTCGCTCACCTGAGCGCGAGCTTTCCGGCCGGTTCGCTGACCGTGGTGGTGGGCGCCTCGGGCGCCGGCAAGACGACACTTGGCGACCTGCTGCTCGGCCTGCTCGAGCCCGAGCGCGGGCGGCTGCTGGTGGACGGGCGGCCGCTCGCCGGACTCGCGCGCGCGCAGTGGCGCGACCGCGTGGGCTACCTCGCCCAGGAGCCGATGCTGCTGCACGGCACCATTCGCGAGAACCTGCTGTTCGCCCGACCCGGTGCGCCGGAAGGCGAACTGCGCGAGGCGCTCCGCGCGGCCGCGTGCGACTTCGTGGACGCGCTGCCGCAGGGTCTCGATTCGGCCATCGGAGAACGCGGCGTGCTGGTCAGCGGCGGGGAGCGACAGCGGCTGGCGCTCGCCCGGGCGCTGCTGCGGGCGCCGGGGCTGCTGGTGCTCGACGAGGCAACGAGCGCGCTCGACGCCGACACCGAGCAGCGCATCCTGCAGACGGTGCGCGCGCTGTCGGGGCGGTGCACGGTGGTGTTCTGCACGCACAGGGACAGCGTGCGCGAGATTGCTGATCAGGTGATTGAACTCTAGTGACGTACAGCAGCCGAACGACAACGACAAAAGCAGCTGTCAGCTGTACGCCATACGCTCTACGCCGAACGACAACAACAACGACAAAAGAAGCTGTCAGCCTTACGCCGTACGCTCTACGCTGTCCGCCCGCGTCGTACGGCTCATAGCATACAGCGTACAGCTGACAGCTTCTTTTGTCGTTGTCGTTCGGCGTAGAGCTTACAGCTTCTCTTCAAACATTGAATCGGAACAGCAGCACGTCGCCATCCTTCACCACGTACTCCTTTCCCTCGCTGCGCACCACCCCGGCGTCGCGCGCTCCCTTCCAGCCGCCGAACTTCAGGAAGTCATCGTAGCTCACTGTCTCGGCGCGAATGAAACCGCGCTCGAAGTCGGTGTGAATGACGCCCGCCGCCCTGGGCGCGGTGTCGCCGTTGTGGATCGTCCAGGCGCGCACTTCCTTTTCGCCGGCGGTGAAGTACGTCTTCAGGCCGAGCAGGTGATAGCCGCCGCGGATCAGCCGGTCGAGGCCGGCGGATTCGATGCCCAGGTGGGCGAGGAACTCCCCGCGCTCGCCGGCCGGCAGCTCGGCCAGTTCGGCCTCGATCCTCGCCGAGAACGTGACGACCTCGGCCGGCTCGTGATCGTTGGCGATGGCCAGGCGCAGCGCGGTGACGTGAGGCCCCTCGGGACCGCTGAGTTCCTCGTCGGTGACGTTGGCGGCGTAGAGGATGGGCTTGAGCGTCAGTAGCTGCAGGGGCTGCAGCCACGCCTTTTCCTCGGCGGTCAGCGCCACGTGCCAGAGCGCGCGTCCCTCGGCGAGCGGCGCGAAGGCCTTCTCCAGCGCGGCGGCCTCGGTGGCGGCGGCCTTGTCGCCCGTCCTCGCTGCGCGCTTCGCCTTGTCGAGGCGCTTCTCCACGGAGCCCAGGTCGGCCAGGGCCAGCTCGAACTCGATGGTCTCGCGATCGCGCACGGGATTGATGGCGCCGTCGACGTGCGTCACGTCGGGGTCGTCGAAACAGCGCACCACGTGCACGATGGCATCCGTCTCGCGGATGTTCGACAGGAAGGCGTTGCCGCGTCCTTCCCCCTTGGACGCGCCGCGCACCAGACCGGCAATGTCGACGAACTGCACGGCCACCGGCACCGTGCGCTGGGGCTTCACGACGTCGGCGAGCCGGTCGAGCCGCGGATCGGGCACGTTCACCACGCCGATGTTCGGGTCGATGGTGCAGAACGGGTAGTTGGCCGCTTCGGCCTTGGCCGAGGTGATGGCGTTGAAGAGCGAGGACTTGCCGACGTTGGGCAAGCCAACGATACCGAGGGAGAGCATTTGTGAGGGGGCGAGTTTGGTTACGTACAGCAGCGGTGGCATGTACAGCAGCTGTAAGCTGTACGCTGTACGCCGTAAGCCGTCCGTGGGACGGCCGTGCATTGAAAGGTAACCGGTCGGGCGATTCTGATGACGTCCGGCGTGGAATTCCCGCGCATCGTCTCTGCATCAGGAGGCCCGATGCAGGACTTCAAGAAGCTCGGAGTGTGGTCCAAGTCGCATGAGCTGGTGCTCGAGGTCTACCGCGTCACGGCTCGGCTGCCGGAGCGGAGCTACCCCGGGCTTCTGTCGCAGTTGCGACGCTCCGCGTCATCGATTCCGGCGAACATCGTCGAGGGGTGCGGGCACTCTTCGCAGGTCGAGTTCGCCCGCTTCCTGCAGATGGCCGCCGCGTCGAGCCTCGAGCTTGCCTACCACCTGTTGCTCGCTCGTGATCTTGGAGCGCTGAGCGCCGTGCAGTACGCCCGCCTGGAGGCGCGCACACTGCAGGTGCGCCAGATGCTGGGTGGCCTGATTCGCCGCGTACGCACCGACCTCGCCGAGAAGAAGGCGCCGGCGAAGCGCCGCTCCGCAGCGGACGGCGTAGAACGTACAGCGTAGAGCCCACAGCTTCTCTTGCAGTTGCCGGACGGCGTAAAACGTACAGCGTAGCGCGTACAGCTTCTCTTGCAGTTGCCGGACGGCGTAAAACGCAGAACGTACAGCTTACAGCTTCTTTTCGCCGTCGCTGTCGAGCGTCCCCGACGGCTTTCCGCTCGGCCGACCGAGCACCACCCACTCGCGCGCCGCCATTTCGAGGGCGGGGAAGAGCGCGCGCACCGCCTGCGCTTCGTCGGTGTCGAACGGTCCGAGCACGAACTCGCGCAGCGTGTCCGGTGGCACCGCGTCGGCGCGCCCCACGCCGATGCGGAGCCGCGCGTACTCCTGCGTCGCCAGGGCGTGCTCGACGCTCCTGAGCCCGTTGTGTCCGCCCGCCGACCCCCTGGCGCGAAAACGCCAGGCGCCCAGCGGCAGCGCGACGTCATCCACCACGACCAGCAGGTCGTTGGCGACCGCCCAGAACGGACGGTGCGCGTAGGGGGAGAGGGCGTCGCCGCTTCGATTCATGAAGTTGAGCGGCTCGAGCAGGCGCACCCGGCGACCGTCCACCAGCGAGTCGGTGGCGCGCCCGGCGGTCGCGGGACGCCACGTGGGAAAACGCCAAACGTCGGCCAGGTGGTCAACGACCCACCAGCCGACGTTGTGACGCGTGTTCTCGTATTCCCGCCCCGGGTTGCCGAGGCCAACGACGAGCTTCACGGATCGGCGACGCCTAGGCCTTGCCGGCCTCGGCGCCCTCCTCCTCCTTCTTGCCCTTGGTGAGCACTTCCGGCTCGGCGACGACCGCGCCTTCAGCCGGCGTGACGACGGTCTCTTCGGCCGCCTTCGGCGCCGCGCACGTGCAGACCGTGGCGTTCTCGTCGTCGAGCACCTCGACGCCCTCGGGCATCTGCAGGTCGCTGACGTGCAGCGAACGGCCAATGCCGAGGTTCGTGATGTCGACGTCGAGGTGATTCGGGATCTGCATCGGATCGACGTGGATTTCGAGCTCATGCATGATCTGGTCGATGATGCCGCCCTCCTTCACGCCGATGGACGCGCCGACGTAGACGATCGGCACTCGCACCGTGACCTTCTCGCCGGCCACCAGTTCCTGGAAGTCGACGTGGAGGATTTCCTTCCGGTACGGGTGGCGCTGGATCTCGCGGATCAGTGCGTTCGACGTCGTGCCGGCGAGGTCGAGCTCGAAGACGGTCGTGGCGTACGAGAACTTCTCGAGCAGGTGCACGAAGTCACGGGTGTTCAGCGACAGCGGCTGCGGCGCACGGGCGTGTCCGTAGATGACGCCGGGAATGCGGCCGGCGGCGCGGAGCTTGCGAGCCACGCCCTTGCCGGTGTCGGAACGGGATTCTGCGGTGAATTGAACGGTTGCCATGGTCTGGTCCTTCAGGGGTACCTGTGCGCTACGTGGGTTCCCGGAATGTCCGGCCCGGCGTCGCACGTTAATTCCGGCCCTCGGCCGGTCCTGCGAAACTGCAAACGAAGCTGTGGGCTATACGCCGTACGTTTTACGTTGTACGTCGTATGGCTTATGGCGTAGAGCGTACAGCTTACAGCTTCCTTTCAAAACGACTCACTCAAAGAGCGAACTAACGCTCTGGTATGCGTGGGTATTTCGGATCGCCTTGGCCAGCAGCTCGCCGATGGACAGCACGTTCAACTGCGGGAACTTCCGCGACTCGGGAATGGCGATCGTGTCGGTGACGGTCACCTCGGTGACCGGCGCGCTGGTGAGGCGTTCCACCGCGGGGCCGCTCAGCAGGGCATGGGTGGCGCAAATGTAGATGTCCCTGGCCCCCAGCTTCTTCAGGGCGATCGCCGCCTCGGACACGGTGCCGGCGGTGTCGATCATGTCGTCGGCGAGCAGGCAATCACGCCCCTCGACGTCCCCGACGACGTTCAGCACCTCGGCCACGTTGGCCGTAGGCCGGCGCTTGTCGATGATGGCCAGCGTGGCATCGAGCCGCTTGGCAAAGCCACGCGCCATCTTGGCCGAGCCGACGTCCGGGGCCACGACGACGAGGTCCTTGAGCTCCTTCTTGCGGTAGTGCGCCGTCAGCACGGGGGCGGCGTAGAGGTGATCGACGGGAATGTCGAAGAACCCCTGCAGGGCGTGCTGATGGAAGTCGATGCCGAGCATGCGGTCGGCGCCCGCGCCAACGAGCATGTTGGCCATGAGCTTGGCGCCGATGGCCACGCGGGGCTGGTCCTTGCGGTCCTGCCGAGCGTAGCCGAAGTACGGCACGACGCAGGTGATGCGTGCGGCCGACGCCCGGCGGGCCGCGTCGATCAGGAGCAGCAGCTCCATGATGTTCTCGGCCGGCGGATTGGTCGGCTGGACGATGTACACGTCGGCGCCGCGCACGTTCTCGTCGATGCGCGCGAAAACCTCGCCGTCGGCGAACCGCGAGGTGGTCGCCCTGGTGAGGTCGCAGTCCAGGTGCTTCACGATACTCTCCGCGAGCGCCCGGTTTGCCGTGCCGGTGAGGACCCGAAAGCCCTTGAGAGGTACCGCCAAGCCGTCCATAACCTATTAAGATGCCTGATTCTGCGTCTAAGGTCAAGCGGTTCAAGACGATGGGTTGTGTCCCCTTTCGGGCTGTTACAAAGCCTTCCACCGGAGGTGCGGGTGTACCTCAGGGGGGTGAATGACTAAGAACTTATCCGTAAATAATATTTACCTTCGCCCGGACCGTGCGAAAGCAGATGA
>JBBTJT010000074.1:0-18565 GCA_038059315.1 Gemmatimonadota bacterium | reverse complement strand
AAGTAGCCGGTGCGCTCGAACTGGTACCGCGTGCCGATGGGGTCGCCGGCGACGCTCGGCTCCACCTTGGCGCCCTTGATCACGATGAGCGAATCCGGGTTGAGCACCGAGGTGAAGTCCAGGCCGTCGGGCACGTCTTCGGGATCGGGGATCGTGAACAGCTTGTCGTAGAGGCGCAGCTCGCAGTCGACGGCGTGCGCCGCCGACACCCAGTGGATGGTACCCTGCACCTTGCGGGCGTCGGGGGCATTGCCGCCGCGCGTCTCGGGATCGTAGGTGCAGCGCAACTCGACGACCGCGCCCGCGGCGTTCTTGATGACATCCCGGCAGGTGATGAAGTAGCCGTAGCGCAGGCGCACCTCGCGCCCCGGGGCGAGGCGGTAGAACTTCTTCGGCGGGTCTTCCATGAAGTCGTCGCGCTCGATGTACAGTTCGCGCGAGAACGGCACCTTGCGCGACCCGGTCAGCGGCACGTCGTGCGGGTAGTACGACGCCTCGAGCTCGTCCACCTCCCCCTCGGGGTAGTTGGTGATCACCACCTTGAGGGGCTTCGTGACGCACAGCGCGCGGGGCACCCGCATGTTGAGGTCGCTGCGCACGGCGTGCTCGTACGCCGCCATCTCCGTGCGGGCCGGCTTGCGGGCGACGCCTACGCCGTCGGCGAACGCGCGAACGGCCTCCGGGGTCACGCCGCGACGGCGGATACCGGAGAGCGTGTGCAGGCGCGGGTCGTCCCAGCCGGTCACGTGCCCGTCCTCGACGAGCCGCAGCAGCTTGCGCTTGCTCACCACCGTGTAGTCGAGCACCAGGCGCGCGAACTCGGTCTGCTCGGGCGGCTTCTCGAAGCCCGCCTCGCGCACCAGCCAGTCGTAGATGTCCTTGTTGTCCTTGAACTCCAGCGTGCACAGCGAGTGGGTGATCCCCTCGATGGCGTCGCTGAGCCCGTGCGCATAGTCGTACAGCGGGTAGATGCACCAGGCGTCGCCCCGGCGGTAATGCGTGGCGTGACGGATCCGCAGCAGCAGGGGGTCGCGCATGATCATGTTCGGGTGCGCGAGGTCGATCCGGGCACGCAGCACGTGCGCCCCGTCGGCAAACTCGCCGGCCTTCATGCGCGCGAGCAGGTCGAGGTTCTCGGCCACCGACCGGTCGCGGTACGGGCTGGGAGTTCCCGCCGCCGTCACGGTGCCGCGATGCGCGCGAATCTCGTCCTCCGTCTCGCTGTCGACGTAGGCCTTCCCCTTGGCGACCAGGCCGACGGCAATGTCGTACAGCTGCTCGAAGTAGTCGCTGGCGTAGAACTCGGCGTCCCACTCGAAGCCCAGCCACCGGATGTCGCGCTTGATGGCCTCGACGTACTTGATGTCCTCGGTGAACGGGTTGGTGTCGTCGAAGCGCAGGTGCACGCGACCGCCGAACTCCCTGGCGATGCCGAAATTCAGGCACATCGACTTGGCGTGCCCGATGTGCGGATAGCCGTTGGGCTCGGGTGGGAACCGCGTGCAGATGGGCCGCCCGAACTTGCCGGCCGCCTGGTCCTCGGCGACCATCTCTCTAATGAAGTCCCGGCGAGGGCTCTCCGTACTCACGTGCGCACCTGGGCTAGAGGGTCCATCCTCCGACTCCGGGAAAAATACACCCGCGAACGGATGTTTGGCGGGCGGGGGGACGGGGGGCTCTCACGAAGACCGAAGGTGAGCGGAGCGCGCGGAGAACGACAACTGCACTTGAAGGGGCTTGGGCGGAAAGACCCTCCCGCCGAGCCCCCTCATCTGTCGTCGCAGCCTCCGTGTTCTTCGTTCTGCTCAGGTCTTCGTGAGAGCCCCCCCCGTCCCCCCGGTCCCCGCTCGTGAGAGCCGCCCGTCCCTCAGAACCCCGGCCGCAGCTCCACCGCGCCAGCCGTACCGGGCACGGCCGGGTCATCGTCCCCGGGTCCGTTCGGACCACCGGTGCGCTGTTTCGCGCTGATCGCATCGATGGAGAGCGCCACGAACGCCGTGACGTCGAGGTGCTTGTCGGGAATCGGCGCATAGTCCGGGCCAACCGAGCGCCCGGGAAAGTACCGGCCGATCATCCCCTCGAGCAGCGCCCGCTGCCGGTCGCGCGCCGGCTGCTCGGCGGCCGCGTGGCAGAAGCAGACCACGCTGCGGTAGTTCACCGAATGGTTGAAGCCGCTTTTGGAGTACACCAGGCCGTCGCACATCGTGACCGTCACGCAGACGGGTTCACCGCTGGCCACCGCCTGCATCAGGCGGCTGTGGTGCGCCCCGTGCAGGTAGAGCTCACCGGGGGTGGCCGGGTCGAAGTGATACGTCATGGGGATTACCACCGGCCCTTCGGCGTCGGCGATGCCGACGTGCGCAACGATGCCCGCGGCGAGCATCGTCGGCGCGTCCTCGGTGGCGGCGCGCTCCTTGTGCACCTTCAGCCGGGCGCGGTCGGCGGAGATGGACGTCGAATCGGTCATCGTCGTCAGGCCCCGACGCGTCGCACCGACAGGACGCCGGGAATGGCGCGCAGCGTCGTGAGCATCGACTCCGGAATCTGGCCGTCGATGTCGATCAGCGCGTACGCCAGGTCGCCGCGCGACTTGTTGAGCAGGTTCGCGATGTTCAGGTTGGCCGCGGCCAGCGCGGTGGACACCTGGCCGACCATGTTCGGCACGTTCTCGTTGACGACCGACATGCGCGAGGCCCCCGGAGTTCGCGGGAGCACGGCCTCGGGGAAGTTCACGGAATTCCTGATGTTGCCGTGCTCGAGCAGTTCGCGCAGGGTATCGGCCACCATGATGGCGCAGTTCTCCTCGGCCTCATTGGTGGAGGCGCCGAGATGCGGCAGCGCCACGACCTTGGGATGCGCCTTGATGGCATTGGTCGGAAAGTCGCAGACGTACCGCGCGAGCGTGCCGGCGTCGAGCGCACCGATCACCGCGGCGACATCGACGATGCCGGCGCGCGAGAAGTTCACGACGGTGCCGCCCGGGCGCATGAGGCGGAGTCGCGCGGCGTTGACGAGCTTCCGCGTGCCGTCGACGAGCGGCACGTGCACGGTCACCATGTCGGCGCGCGCAAACAGGTCATCCAGCGACAGCGTACGCTCCACGCCGGACGACAGCTGCAGCGCGCGGTGGACGGTGAGATCCGGATCGAAGCCGACGACGCGCATGCCGAGGTCATGCGCCGCGTTCGCCACCTCGACGCCGATCGCGCCGAGCCCGATCACCCCGAGCACACGTCCCGGCAGTTCCTGGCCGACGAACTGCTTCTTGCCCTTCTCCACCGCGAGTTCCAGCGCGTGGTCATCACCCTCAAGGCCGCGCACGTACGCCCACGCCTCGCAGATGTTGCGGGCCGAGAGCAGCAGGGCGGCGATGACCAGCTCCTTGACCGCATTGGCATTCGCCCCGGGCGCGTTGAACACCGGGATGCCGCGTTTCGACATCGCGGCCACCGGCACGTTGTTGGTCCCCGCCCCGGCACGGCCGACGGCCTTCACGCTCTCGGGAATCACCACGGCGTGCATGTCCGCCGAACGCAGCATGATGGCATCGGGCTCGCCGATGTCCGTCGCGACCTGGTAGCGGTCACGCGGAAACCGGCTCAGTCCGCGCTCCGAGATGTTGTTGAGTGTCAGTACCTTGAAGGTCGTCATGCGTGCGTGCGCTCGAAGGCGCCCATGAAGTCGACCAGCGCGTCGACGCCGGCCATCGGCATCGCGTTGTAGATGCTGGCGCGCATGCCACCCACCGACCGGTGACCCTCGAGCGTCTCGAGGCCGGCCTCCTTGGCGAGCGCAAGGAAGGACTTGTCCAGCGCCGGGTTCGCCAGCGTGAACGGCACGTTCATCCACGAACGGGCGTCCCGTTCGACCGGGTTCGCATAGAAGGGCGAGTTGTCGATGGCCGCGTACAGCTTCTCGGCCTTGGCGCGATTCCGGTCACCCATGGCCGAGAGTCCGCCCTGCCGCTTGAGCCACTGGAACACCAGCCCGGCGAGGTACCAGGCGTATGTCGGCGGGGTGTTAAGCATCGAGTGCTCCTTCGCCACGGCCGCGTAGTCGAGGACGCCGGGAGCGTCGGCGCGGGCGCGGCCCAGCAGGTCGTCGCGCACGATCACGACGGTGACGCCTGCCGGCCCGATGTTCTTCTGCGCGCCCGCATAGATGACGCCGAACTTCGAGACGTCGATCGGGCGCGACAGCAGCGTGGACGACATGTCGGCCACCAGCGGCACGTCGCCGGCGTCGGGCACCCGGTGAAACTCCACGCCGCCAATGGTCTCGTTCGGCGTGTAGTGCAGGTATGCCGCATCGGCGGAACGCGTCCAGGTGTCAAAGCCCGGAATGGAGCAGTACGGCTCGCCGGGGTCGGCCGCCACGTGCACCGTCGCGTGGCGCCGCACTTCGCCCACCGCCTTCTTCGACCACGCCCCGGTGTTCACGTAGTCGACGGTCTGGCCGGCCGCGGACAGGTTGAGCGGCACGGCCGCGAACTGCATCGTCGCGCCGCCCTGCATGAACAGCACCTTGTAGTTGGCGGGCACCGCCAGCAGTGCGCGCAGGTCGGTTTCCGCCTGCTCGGCGATGCCCACGAAGGCCCTGCTGCGATGGCTCATTTCCATCACCGACATGCCGGTGCCCTGCCAATCGAGCATTTCCTCGCGGGCCTGCTCCAGCACCTCGAGCGGCAGGGCGGCCGGGCCGGGACTGAAATTGAAGACGCGTGTCATTGAATGCGTGCGTGTGGTCGAAGCGAAGTTGGCCGGGGAACCTGCAGCGTGGAGTATACCCAGGCGGCGCACGGGGCGCGACGCCCATTCAACGCGCCTATATTCCCGGCATGCGTCGTCTCCCGTTCCTGGTCCTCTGCTACGCCGCCCTCGGCGGCGCGTGCCATCGGTCGGCTCCGCTCATCGCGCCCGCACCCCGGGGACTCGACGCCGCGGGTCCCGACAGCTTCGTCGTGCGCGTCACCACCACGCGCGGCCCCTTCGACCTGAAGGTGCACCGCGACTGGTCGCCGCGGGGCGCCGACCGCCTGTACTGGCTGGTGAACCACCGGTACTACGACGGCGTGCGCTTCTTCCGCGCCGTCCCGAACTTCGTCGTGCAATTCGGATTGTCGGGCGACACCACGCTGAGCCGGCTGTGGCGCGACCGGCGCTTCGCCGACGACACCGTAAGGCGCGGCAACGTGCGGGGCACGCTGTCGTTCGCGACCGGCGGCCCCGACACGCGCACCACGCAGCTGTTCATCAATCTCAGGGACAACCGGCGCCTCGACGCGATGGGCTTCAGCGTCGCCGCGCAGGTGGTGGCCGGCATGGACGTCGTGGACTCGCTGTACCAGGGGTACGGCGAGGGCCCGCCACGCGGCAAGGGACCAAGCCAGGACCTGATGTCCAGGGAGGGCGAGGCGTACCTGGCGCGCGACTTTCCGAAACTCGACAAGATCGTGAAGGCCCGTGTCGGGCAACGGTGGCCGTGAGCGGCGCCCCATGGCAGACGTGTCGATGAAACCGACCGCGAATCCGGCACCGCCCCCGTCGACGGACGCCCTGGCCGCGCTGCTCGCGCCGCGTTCGATCGCCGTGGTGGGTGCGTCCCGAAATGCCGCGCACATCGGGCACGAAATCCTCTCCAACCTCATCAGCTACGGCTTCACCGGTGCGGTCTATCCGGTCAATCCGCGCGCGTCCTCGATCTGCTCGGTGCGCGCGCATCGCTCGATGGCCGATGTGCCCGAGGCGTGCGACATGGCGGTCATCGTCGTGCCCAAGGAACAGGTGCTCGACATCGCCGAGGAGTGCGGGGCGGCAAAGGTCCGCGGGCTGGTCGTGATCTCGGCGGGCTTTCGCGAGATCGGCGGCGACGGCGCCGACCGCGAGACGCGCCTCATGGAGATCGTGCGCCGGCATGGCATGCGCATGATCGGCCCGAACTGCATGGGCGTGGTGAACACCGATCCCGCGGTGGCGATGAACGCCACGTTCGCGACGACGATGCCGCCGTTCGGCCCTGCGGCCTTCGTGTCGCAGTCGGGCGCACTCGGGCTCAGCGTGCTCGACTACGCGCGCGAGTACGGCATCGGCATTTCGCAGTTCGTCTCGGTCGGCAACAAGCCCGACGTCAGCGGCAACGACCTGCTCCTGCTCTGGGAGCACGACGCGGCGGTGCGCCTGATCCTGATGTACGTGGAGAGCTTCGGGAACCCGCGCCGCTTCCTCGAGGTCGCGTCACGCATCACCAAGACGAAGCCGATCATCGTCGTGAAGGCGGGGCGTTCCCGCGCCGGGGCGCGCGCGGCCTCGTCGCACACCGGTGCGCTCGCCGCCAACGACGTGGCGGTCGACGCGATGCTCGCGCAGGCCGGTGTGCTGCGCGCCGGTTCGGTGGAGGAGCTGTTCGACATGGCCATGGGCTTCGGGGTGCGCACGCTGCCGCGCTCCCGCCGCACCGCGCTGCTGACCAATGCCGGGGGACCCGGCATCCTCGCCGCCGACGCGATGGAGACCCAGGGCCTGGAGCTCGTCGACCTGGGCCCGACGACCGTGGAGGCCCTCCGGCCGCTCTTTCCCGTCGAGGCGTCCATCCGCAATCCGCTCGACATGATCGCGTCGGCGACGCCGGCCGGGTACAAGGCGGCGCTCACCGCCTTCCTCGCCGATCCGGCCATCGACGCGGTGGTCCCGATCTTCGTGCCGCCGTTCGGCGTGCGGCAGGAGGACGTGGCCGAAGCGATCGTCAGCGCGGCGAAGTCCGAACCCGGCAAGCCGATGCTCGCGGTGTTGATGGGGCGCAAGGGACTTCCCCAGGGGCGCGCCGAACTGCACGAGGCGGGAATCCCGGCGTACATCTTCCCGGAATCCGCGGCCCGCGCGCTCAACGCCCTCAACCGCCAGCGCGAGTGGATTGAGCGCCCGCCGGCCGCCGTGCGGCGCCGTGACGTCAACCAGGCCGGCGCCGCGCGCCTGCTCGAGGCGGCACGGCGTGAGCGGCGCGAGCAGTTGACGCTGGTCGAATCCCTCGCCCTCCTTGGCGCCTACGGCATCCCGTGCGCCGCGGCCAGGCATGCCACCGGGGCGAACGAGCTGCTCGCCGCGGGCGAGGCCGTCGGCTATCCGCTCGCCATGAAGTTGGCGTCACCCGACATCATCCACAAAACGGACGTCGGGGGCGTGCGACTGGGGGTTTCGACGCCCGACGCCCTTCGCGCCGCCTACGACGCCATGATGCGGGAGGTTGGGGAGAAGGCCCCCGGCGCGCGCCTCGAGGGCGTGCTGCTGCAGCGCATGGTCGAGGGCGGCTGCGAGACGATTGCCGGCATCGCCCGCGATCCGGGCTTCGGTGCGCTCCTCATGTTCGGGCTCGGCGGCATCTTTGTCGAGGCGATGCAGGACGTCGTCTTTCGCATTGCGCCCATCGACGAGACCCAGGCGTCCGACATGCTCCACGGCGTGCGCGGCGTCGCCGTGCTGCGCGGCATTCGTGGCGCCGCACCGGTCGATGAAGTCGCCCTCACCGACGCCCTCTGCCGGCTCGGGCAGTTGGCCGCGGATTTCCCGCAGATTGCCGAACTCGACGTCAACCCCCTGCTCGCCTTCGCCCACGGGGTGATCGCGGTCGATGCCCGCGTGCGCGTAACGCACGGGTAACCGCTCGCGTCAGCGCGCGAAGAACTCCTGCACTATCCGCTCCGACTGTGCGTCGTCGAGCGCTTCGATCTCGCCCCGATGCAGCGCATCATCAATCAACACGCCCTCCGGCGCGCCCTTCGATATCTCCCGCATCACCTCGCGGAAATGGTCGATGTCGTCCTGGAACATCGCCACCGCGGACTGGCCGATCTTCAGCATCGGCACCTCCGCGCCAGGATTGTCGGCGTCGATGATGCACACCCAGTTCTTCTGGTACGGCGTCAGTTCCAGCGCCGCACAGTCTGCGCCGAGGGCCGCGTTGGTTTTCACTACCCGCCCGCTTACCGGCGCGTTGAACGCCACTTTCCGATGCCCCTGCCGCACGGCAAAGAGCGGGCGCCCGGCCTTCACGGTCATCCCGATACCCGGGAACTCGATCGCATCGACGGGGCCAAGGAGCTTCTTCGCGAAGTCGTCGATGCCAACCGTCACCGTTCCATCCTGTGCCATGGTCGCCCAGCAATGCCCCGGGGCGATCATCGCCCCCCCGGGGATCGAGAACTCCCCCTTGCGCACCCGGTCGGCCTCGGGTTGGTGCGTGATGCGCACGCTCGGCTTCAGCAGCCGCCGGATCCGGCTCTGCCGCCTGAGGAGAGACCGCCTGACGAACGCCAGCAATTCGTCCTCGGTGAAGGGTTTCTGCACGTAGTCCATCGCACCGTACTTCATGCCCTCCACCGCCGTCTCGACGGTTGCGAAGCCGGGACGCAGGACGTCGCGGTCATCGGGCACCGCACCGCGCTGACCTGCTTTCCGCGATCAGGGGGCCAGCCGCCCGATCTTCCACCCCGCCGCGCCATCGCGCGTGTACAGGATGCGATCGTGCAGCCGGTCGGGACCGCCCTGCCAGAACTCGATGGTCTCGGGGATCACGCAGAAACCGCCCCAGAAGTCGGGCATCGGCACGTCGCCCGCCGCGAACTTGCGCTTGATCGCCGTCCACTCCATCTCGAGCACGCTGCGTGACGAGATGGGCGAGCTCTGTTTCGAGGCCCAGGCGCTGAGCTGGCTGTCGCGCGGCCGGGTGAAGAAGTACTTCACCGACTCGGCCACGGAGAGCCTCGACACCGCGCCGGTGATGATCACCTGGCGTTCGAGCAGCAGCCAGGGAAAGAGCAGCGCCGCCTGCGGGTTCTCCTTCAGCTGGCGCGCCTTGCGGCTCTCGAGGTTGGTGTAGAAGACGAAGCCGCGCTCGTCGAAGTGCTTCAGCAGCACCGTCCGCAGCAGCGGCCGGCCGTCGGCCCACGCGGTCGCCAGGCTCATGGCGTTCGGTTCCACGATCTGCGCCCCGATGGCATCGCGGAACCACGCCGTGAACTGCGCCATCGGGTCGGCGTTCATCTCCGATTCGCGTAGCGCGCCAAGGTTGTACTGCCGTCGCATGGCGGCGACATCGGGAACGGCGGGAGTCGGGGCGCTCATTAGGAGTGCGCGGAACATGCAGCGCGCCCGCGCCGCGAGCAAGCGAAGGACGCGCACGAAATGCGACAATCGGGCTACACGATACGCCGGCGAACCGGGTCCCAGGTGACCCGTCGTCCCTCGAGGTACGATCGCGTCGCCATGTGGCAGGTGATCGCCTCCTCGAAGGCGACGTCGATGTTGCAACTGGTCTCGCCGCCGTGGCGAATCACGTCCAGCCACTCCTGCAGCATCAGGTGGTACGCCGACATCCGCCGCCCGCCGCGGTAGGTGAAGAGCAGCCCCCGGCTGGCGAAGTACTGCATCGTGGCCGAGGTCACCGCGTCGATGCCCTTGAACCCGGGACGGTACGTGAACATCGGCTGCGACGTGTCGATGACGCCTTCATCGAGCTTCTTCTTGTAGCGCGTCGACTCGCCGTCCGCCGTGACGCTGAGCGTGCCGCCGACGTTCATCGTGGCATCGTGGCCCATGAACTGGAGGCCGCGGTCCTTGCCGTTGGCCAGCGTGGCGCTGTACACGAAGGTCAGCTTGCGCTCCGGATACTCGTACGCGGCCTGGAAGACGTCGGGGACGTCGCGGCCATCGGTAAAGTGGTAGATGCCGCCGGTGGCCACGCACGACTGCGGAATGCCGAGCTGGAGGATCTGGTTCACGCCGTCGAACTCGTGCGACAGCAGGTCGCCGGCGAGCCCGGTGCCGTAGTCGTACCAGCAGCGCCAGCGGAAGAAGCGCTCGAGGCTGAACGGCACCTTGTGCGCCGCCGGCTCCTCGAACTGCGCCCAGTCGAGCGTCGCCGGATTCCCATCCTTGTGAATGTCCCACACCCAGGCGCCCCACTTGCTGTTGCGATTGGTCGTGGCCTCGACGAGCGTGATGGGGCCGAGGATGTTCGCGGCGATGATCTCGCGCGCCTTGTTGTGGCTTTCCGACTGGCGGTTCTGGTGCCCGAGCTGAAAGACGATCTTCGACTTCTTCACGGCGGCATAGACGGCGTGCGCCTCTTCCTCCGTCCGCGTCAGCGCCTTCTCGCAGTACACGTGGATCCCCGCCGCCGCGGCGTCCTGGCAGATGCGCGCGTGCCAGTGGTCGGGCGTGGCCACGATGACGGCGTCCACCTCCCCGCTCTGCAGCATCTCGGTGTAGCTGCGGAATCGACGGGCCGGCGGGTTGGCCGGCGCGCCGCGCGGGCGCACGTCCACGCGCGACGCGGCGACCGCACGCTCGGCCCGCACGTCGAACAGGTCGCAGACGCCGGTGAACACGACGTTGAGGTCTTCCTGGTTGAGGTACACCTCGAGTTGCTTGTCGAGCGGGTCCTTCTCCAGCGCCGTGCGCGCGTCGCGAATCCAGTCGGGGTGCGCGAAGCCGGCGTGGCGCAACAGGGACTCCCCTTCGCCACCGACGCCAATGAGGCCGAGCCGGATGCGGCGCCCCGGCGGCCTGGAGATGGCGCTGGGGATCACGGCCGGGCCGATCTCGGTGACTCCCAGCTCCGAGAGGATCGCCGCCTTTTTCGCGTCATCCAGCGCCTTCTTCTTCAGGATGTTGTAGGCGAAGACCCCCAGCACCGGCACGGAGACCAGCGCCTGCAGGAGGCCGCGCCGGCTGATCCTGCTCCAGCCACCCGGCGAGGGCTGCGTCGCGGCGCCGTCGCCCTTCAGTTCGTCGCTCATATGATCTCCGTTACGCCGCGGCCGCTTCGTGGGCGGCCGGCTTGGCGGTGCGCGTCCGGGCGAGGAAACGGTCCAGCCCGTAGACATCGCTCGTTGGGAACGCCACGACCACCAGGAGCGCGACCAGTTCCACCAGCACCTTGTTCACCAGCACGTAGCTCCCTTCCGCCGGCATCGGGTACGTCACGCCGGCGAACGGCGGGGCCACGATCCAGTACAGCGAGAGCAGGACGACACCGGCGATCGCTGCGGGACGGGCCAGCGCGCCGAGCAGCAGGCCGAGGCCGATCGCCACCAGGCCCCACTCGTTCAGCACGTCCACCACCGTCACCGCCGTGGCATTCGCGGCGAGGTCGATGAGTTCGTCCTTCAGGAACCACTGTGAGCCGGCGAGGTATCCCGCCGACGTCCAGTACGGGTTGAGGAGCTTGGCGATGCCCTCGTAGCAGAAGTGCCAGCCGATGAGCATGCGCAGGGCGACGAGCGTCGTCACCTGAAAGCTCGAGTACGGCCCGTGGCGGGCCCCCGTCGCGGTCTGAGTCATGACGTTTCGCTTCCTCCGTTCAAGGGTGTCGCACTTCGCCAGGTCCGCGATCGATGCTCACGGCCTTCGTGGTCGAGAATCAGGCACGCACAGCCGGGCAGCGCCTCGATGAGGGCAATCCCGCCGCGCGGCCCCATGACGAACGCACTGGTGGCGAGCGCATCGGCGGCCAGCGCCGTGGGTGCCACGACGGTCACGCTGCTGCAGTGGACCGGCGACCGTCCGCTCGCCGCATTCACGATGTGGTGGTACCGGCGCGCCGCATCGAAGGAGCGCTCGTAGTTTCCCGAGGTGGCCACCGCCGCATCGGTGAGGCAGAGGGCGTCGGGATAGTCGCCCCTCCGCCACGGGTTCTCCACGGCAATCGTCCACGCCTGCCCGCGTGAATTCAGGCCGCGCGTGCGGATGTCCCCGCCGGCATTCACGAGATACCGCCGCACGCCCCGGCGGTCGAGTTCCGCGCAGATGGCATCGACGATGTACCCCTTGGCGATGCCGTCGAGCGTCAGCCGCATCCCCGGCCGACCAAGCCCGATGCGATGCTGCGACAGCGCGACGTGCTCGGCGCCGACGCGCGCCAGCGCGTCGGCGACCTCCGCCGGCGTCGGCTCCACGGGCGTTGCCCGCACCAGTCGCTCCTGGAACAGGTCGACGAGCGGAGCCACCGACACGTCGAACGCGCCCCGCGTAAGGCGATGGTAGCCGAGCGCCTGCGAGACGACCTCTTCCACCTCCGGTGGAGGCCGGTCGAGCCGGCCCGTCTCGTTGAGCACGGAGACTGGCGACGCGGCATCGAAACGCGTCAGCAGGTCGATGAGCCGCTGCATCGCCTCGAACGAACGTCCGATCGCCTCTTCCATGCGCTCGCGCGACGGGCCGAGCGCGGTGACGGAGACGAGTGTCGACATCGCTGGGCGCTCGGCCGTGACCTGCCAGAGCGCGGGGTCGAGGCGCACGGCGCTGAACGCCGCCTCGGGGGACTCGACGCGCTCGAGGCCGAGCGCCCTCAGCGCGGCAAGCGTGTGGGCGACGCGAGCCGCGTCGCCTGCCGGTTGATCAGCGTCCGTCTGGGCCGCACGCATCGATGGCATGCTCCGGTCGGTCGCCGCCGCATCCTCGCGCCAGCACATCACTTCCGCTTCTTCTTCAGGAACGGCTTCAGCACATCCCGCAGGTCCGGCTTGCCTATCTCCTGCAGCTCGTAGCGCACCCGCACCGTCGGCTTCCGGATCCTGATCAGGCGGCTCAGGTCGATCGGCGTGCCGATGATGACCGTGTCGCACGGCACTCTGTTGATGGTCGTCTCGAGATCCTTCACCTGCCTGACCCCGTAGCCCATGGCGGGCAGCAGGGTGCCGATCTTCGGGTACCTTTGGAATGTGTCGCTGATCGTCCCCGTCGTCCACGGTCGCGGGTCGACGATTTCCGACGCGCCGAACTTGTTGGCGGCCACCACGCCCGCGCCGAACTTCATCTCGCCGTGCGTCAGCGTCGGGCCGTCCTCGACGACGAGCACCCGCTTGCCGGTGATGCGCCCGGGGTGATCCACGACGATCGGCGACGCGGCGTCGATGATGGTCGCCCGGCCGTTCACCCGGCGGATGTTCTGCCGCAGCGCGTTGATGGCGTCGATGTCGGCGGTGTCCACCTTGTTGATGATGACCACATCCGCGAGCCGCAGGTTGGTCTCGCTCGGGTGGTACAGCAGCTCGTTGCCGACGCGCAGCGGATCGGTGACGACGATGTGCAGGTCCGGTGAATAGAAGGGCGTGTCGTTGTTCCCGCCGTCCCAGAGGATGACATCGGCCTCGGCCTGGGCCTGCGCCAGGATGTCGCCGTAGTCGACGCCCGCGTAGATGATCGTGCCGCTAACGATGTGCGGTTCGTACTCCTCGATTTCCTCGATCGTGCACTGGTGCTTCTTGAGGTCGGCAATCGACGCGAAGCGCTGGACCCGCTGCTTCTCGAGGTCGCCATAGGGCATCGGGTGCCTGATGGCGGCGACCTTCAGGCCGTGCTCCTGGAGGATGCCGGCGATGCGCCGGGTGGTCTGGCTCTTGCCGGAGCCGGTGCGGACGGCGCAGACCGAGATCACCGGCTTGGTGCTCACGAGCATCGTGTCGGCCGCGGCCAGCAGCTTGAAGCTGGCCCCGGCCGAGTTGACGATCGACCCGCGCGCCATCACGTAGGTGTAGGGCACGTCGCTGTACGCAAAGACGACCTCGTCGATTTTCTTCTCGCGGATGATGGCCTCGAGGTTCTCCTCGGCGAGGATCGGTATCCCCCTGGGGTAGTGCGAGCCGGCGAGCGACGCCGGATAGCGCCGGCCGTCGATGTTCGGAATCTGGGCGGCGGTGAAGGCGACGACCTCGTACCGGTTATCGTCGCGGTAGACGACGTTGAAGTTGTGGAAGTCGCGCCCGGCGGCGCCCATGATGACGGTGCGTATGCGCTTCATGCAGCCTCTCCCGTGGCAGCTAGCCTTCGATGACCTTCTTGATGCGCTCGAACGCCCAGTCGATCTCGTCGCGCGTGATCACGAGCGGCGGCGCCAGGCGGATGACGTGGTCGTGCGTCTCCTTGCAGAGCACTCCCTCTTCCTTCAGCAACTCGCAATAGGGACGGGCGAGCCCGGTCAGTTCGACGCCGATCCACAGGCCGCGTCCGCGAATCTCCCTGATGAGCGGGCTTCTCAGCGTGCGCAGTTTCGCGAGGAAGTACGCGCCCAGCTCGGCGGATCGCTCGACGAGCCCCTCGTCGACGAGCACCTTGAGCGCCGCGCGGGCCACCGCGCAGGCCAGCGGGTTGCCGCCGAACGTGCTGCCGTGATCGCCCGGCTTGAAGACGCCCAGCACCTCGCGTCGCGACAGGACCGTCGAGATGGGGTAGTAGCCTCCCGACAGCGCCTTGGCGATGATCACCATGTCGGGCTCGACGTTTTCCCACTGGTGCGCGAACAGGCGGCCGGTGCGGCCGAGCCCCGACTGGATCTCGTCGAGGATCAGCAGCACGTTGTGCCGCTTGCAGATCTCCTCGGCCTGCTTGAGGTATCCGGCGGGCGGGATGATGATGCCGGCCTCGCCCTGTATGGGTTCGACGAGAAACGCCGCCGTGTTCGGGGTGATGGCCGCTTCGAGCGCCGCCGCGTCGCCGAAGGGGATGACCCTGAACCCCGGCGTCAGCGGGCCGAACCCGTCCTTGTACTGGGCCGCGCTCGAGAAGCTGATGAGGCTGATCGTGCGCCCGTGGAAATTGCCCTGGCAGGCGATGATCTCGGCCTGATTGTCCGGGATGCCCTTGACCGTGTAGCCCCACTTTCGGGCGGCCTTCAGCGCCGTCTCCACCGCCTCGGCGCCGGAGTTCATGGGGAGTGCCATGTCCATGCCGGTGAGGTCGTGCAGGTCCTTGCAGAGCAGGGGCAGCTGGTCGTTGCGGAAGGCGCGCGATGTCAGCGTCACGCGCTGCGCCTGGTCGAGCATCGCCGCCATGATGCGCGGATGGCAGTGTCCCTGGTTGACCGCCGAGTAGGCGGCCAGGCAGTCCAGGTAGCGCTTGCCGTCGACGTCGTACACCCACACGCCCTCGGCGCGCTCGATGACGACGTCGAGCGGATGGTAGTTGTGGGCGCCGTACTGTTCCTCGATGTCTATGAATTCCTGGCTGCGCAACGCGGTCGTGTCCATGAGAAACCACCAGTGAAGGGCAGAACGGTTTGCTATTCGCGATCCCAGAGCAGCGTCAGCAGCGCCATCCGGACGAAGAGGCTGTTGGCCGCCTGCTGGAAGTACAGCGCCCGCGGATCGTCATCCACGTCCTTGTCGATCTCGACGGTCCGCGGCAGGGGATGCAGGATCATCGCGTCCGGCTTCATCGTGCGCAGCAGCCGGGCGTTGATGGCATAACGGGAGAGCGAGGCGCGGTCCGACACCCGTTCTGGGCGGATGCGCGTCTGGTAGATCACGTCGACGTCGCCGGCGATCGGCGTGACGTCGTGGCGCACGTCGTACCAGACATCGTGTTCGTCGAGGTGCGCCAGAATGTCGGGGCGCATCTGCACCTCGGGCGGGCTCACGAAGTGGATCTTGACCCGCGGGAACTTGCTCAGGAGGTAGGCCAGGGACCGCGCGGTCCGGCCGCCGTCGAGTTCGCCGACGATCGCGATCGTCAGGCCGTCGAGGGTCCGCCGCTCGCGGTAGATCGTGTAGAGGTCCACCAGGGCCTGCGTCGGATGCTGGCCGCTGCTGCCGTCGCCGGCGTTGATGACCGGCACGCGGGAGACGCGTGCCGCCCGGCGCGCCCCGCCCTCTTCGGTGGGGCGCAGCACGATGACGTCGCAGAACGACGAGATGATGCGAATCGTGTCTTCCAGCTGCTCGCCCTCGATCTCCGACGAGAACTTCCGCGCCTGCTCGGTGGACAGCACGCGGCCGCCGAGCCGGTACATGGCCGCCTCGAACGAGAAGCGCGTGCGCGTGGACGGTTCGTAGAAGAGCGACGCCATGATCCTGCCGGAGTAGTCGCGGGTGCCGCCGCGCGCGACGAGGCGCTCCATCTGCCGGGCGCGGTCGAACAGCGACATCAGGAACGGGACGGTGAACTGCTGCGACTCTATGACATGCTCGAGCTTCATGGTCGCCCCTCGCTCTCGCGCACGATGTGTGTGCCGGCGTCTCCCCGAACCGCGTCGAACAGGCGTTCGTGGGAGGTGATGATCACTTCCTTCCCGCCGTTCCGCAGGAACCAGAGCGCCGACTCGACCTTGGGTCCCATGTTGCCGGCGGGAAAGTGCCCGGCGGCGTGGTACGCCCCGAGGTCGCCGGCCGTGACCCGATCGAGCGCTCGCTGGCCGGCCTTCCGGTAGTTCAGGCAGACGCGTTCCGTTTCGGTCGAAATGACGAAGAGCGCCGCGTGCAGGTGCGATGCCAGCAGGGCCGACGACCTGTCCTTGTCGATGACGGCCTCGACGCCGCGCAGGGCGCGTCCCACGCGCATCACCGGAATGCCACCGCCGCCCGCGGCAACGACGAGGACGCCGCTCTCCGTGAGGCGGCGAATGACGTCCTCCTCGACGATCTCCAGCGGCTCGGGCGACGGCACGACGCGCCGGAAACCCCGGGCGGCATCCTCGACGATGTGCCAGCCGTATTGCTGATGCCTGAGCGCGGCTTCGCGCGCCGAGTAGAACGGGCCGATGGGCTTGGTGGGCCGCGCCATCGCCGGATCCTCCGGCGACACCACCACCTGCGTCAGGACGGTGGCAACCGGGGTGTTCAACCCGGCGTCGGCGAGCGCTCCACACAGTGACTGCTGCAGCAGGTACCCGATTTCGCCCTGCGTCGTCGCATCGCAGACGTCGAGCGGATGGGTGTAGGCGTGATCGGCGGACCACTCGGACCGCAGCAGCGCGGCGCCGACCTGTGGGCCGTTGCCGTGCGTCACGACGACGTTGAAGCCCAGGCGGATGATCTGGACGATCTCCTCGGCCGTTCGTCGCGTATTGGCGAGCTGCTCGGCGATGGTCCCCTTCTCACCCGCACGGATGAGGGAGTTGCCACCGACGGCGACCACCGCGGTCTGCACCATGGTCGGCCTACGGATTCGGCTCGAGCAGGATCAGCTTCACACGCATGGCATGCCCCCCGGGTAAACGAACGGGCAGACAGCCCATTCGCGTAGCCAGCGTGTCGGGCCGACAAGCCGTCTCGTCCCGGAACGATCGTGCGTTCCGGCGGCGCGAGAAGAGCCGGGGTCTCCCCGGCATGTACGCATTCTAGGTCGGGGCGCGCGGGCGTCGAAAGACGGGAATCACCGACAAACACGTAGGGCGGCGGCTGGCAGCGCCATGGGGGTTCATCGTTGCCGGGGACTGGCGCGTAGTCACAGGTGCATGGCGCGCCTCGGCGTCGCAGATTCCGTGGCGCCGCCTGTCCGGCCATTCCGCGTCCCACTCGCCCGGGAGTCCCGAGATGTTGTCCGCGCGTTCCCTCCGTTCGCTCGCCCTGCTCGTCGCCATCGGCGCCACTGCGCAGGCCCAGGACGACCCCGCCCTCGTCGCCAGGGCGCGGAAGATCCATGCCAAGGCGCTCAAGATCGACACGCACGTCGACTTCGCGCCGGCACAGATGACCGGGCCGTCGCCGAACTACGCCACCGGCATTCCGCGCAACCAGGTGGACCTGCCAAGGATGGAGCAGGACGGGCTCGATGCCGTCTTCTTCAGCGTCTACGTGGGGCAGCGGCAGGACTTCAGCGACACCGGCTACGCCCGGGCGAAGGCGGCCGACATGGAAAAGTTCGAGGCGATGCGCGCCCTGGTCGACAAGCTGGCGCCGGAGCGCATCGACCTGGCCCTCACCGCGGCGGACGTCCGCCGAATCCACAAGGCAGGCAAGAAGGTGGCGCTGATGGGCGTCGAGAACGGCTACGGCATCGGCACCGACATCACCAACGTCAAGCGGTTCTTCGACCTCGGGGCCCGGTACCTGTCGCTCGCCCACAACGGGCACAATCAGCTCTCCGACTCGAACACGGGCGAGCGCGACGGCGCCTGGAAGTGGAACGGGCTGAGCCCGCTCGGCCGGCAGGTGGTCGAGGAAGCCAACCGGTACGGCATCATGATGGACATTTCGCATCCGTCCAAGGCGTCGAACCTGCAGGTGCTGGCGATGTCGAAGGCGCCGGTGATCGCCAGCCACTCGGGCGTGCGCGCGCTGTGCAACCACAGCCGCAACCTCGACGACGAACAGCTGCTGGCGCTCAAGAAGAACGGCGGCGTGGTGCAGCTCGTGGCGTTCAACGGCTACGTGAAGACGCCCACGCCAGACTCGCCAGAGCGCGCGGCAGCGGTTGCGGCGCTGCGGACGCAGTTCGGCCTGGGCGGTGGCCCGGGCGGCGCGCGGCGCGCCGGGGGGGCCGGGGGGGCCGGGGGGGCCGCCGGCGCCCAGCCCAACGACTCGGTGTTCGCCGCCTACCGGCTGAAGCTGGCGGAACTCGACGCCAAGTTCCCGCCGTCTCCACGCGCGACGGTCAAGGACTTTGTCGACCACATCGACTACGTGGTCAAGACGATCGGCATCGAGCACGCCGGCATCAGTTCCGACTTTGACGGTGGTGGCGGCATCGTCGGCTTCAACAATGCCAGCGAGTCGTTCAACGTGACGCACGAACACGTGCGCCGCGGCAACGGCGAAAAGGACATCATCGCCATGAGGGGCGGCAACCTCCTGCGC
>JBBTJT010000073.1:0-22151 GCA_038059315.1 Gemmatimonadota bacterium | reverse complement strand
GGACCATTCGGCCAGTGTTAGGTCAATAGTGGTCCGTGGAAATTCAGGCTAGTCAAGGAAGCGGCCGCGGGCGGCCGGCCTGGGCGCACAAAGCCGGCTGGTGCGTGGGCCCGCGGCCGCGTCTATTAGAAGCGTTGCAGCACAACGCCCTTCGTTAGGCCCATACCAGGGAATCCATTGGTGAGCCACACGACTACTCTGGCCCTGAGAGGCGCCGGTCGGATTCGAACCGACGAATGAGAGATTTGCAGAAGATGTCCCCTATCGTTCACGAGGAAGCCGCGATGCCCAATCCGTGGCACGCGGAAGCTCAGAGTGACTCGCTGTCGGTCTTGGATGGGCTTCGGCGGGGAGAGCGCCGCGCACTTGGCAAGATGCAGTTCCGAATCCTCCGTCCCGCCAACTTCGATCCGGGCAAGACGTGGTTGGCATTTCGTATTACGGGGATTGCCGTTCCGCGGGTTGCTCGCATGGAAGGCCAACAGGCCGAGGTCAAGGCGCCGCGCGCTCAGAAGTTTCGTGTCTATGCTTGCGCGGATTGGAATCTCGAAGGCCGAGTTGACCGTGATCGTGCCCGAAAGATGCGTGTCTCATATCTCGCCGCATGCTGAACCGCGTTGGTGCAGCCGGCGCATATAGGGAAGCGCCGCAGCACAACGCCAGTTGTTGACACCATCACCGTCTGTCCTCTCACGGATCGGGGGCTCCATGAAAGCGGTTATTCGCGTGCTCCTCGCCTTCGGATTCGCCGCGGCGCCGATTCACGCGCAGGCCGTCCTCCGCTTGCCAGGCAAGACCGTGGAGGTTATCGGCCTTCGCGCGTGGACCATCCCCATGATCCAAGACTCGCTGGCGAAGTACGCACCCGGGACGTCGCTCGACTCACACGCTTGCGCGGCGGTGTTGCGGTACGATCTCGGCTTCGCCGACGCAGCCGCGATCGGATACCAGATGCCCGGTGACACGGCGGAGCGCGTCCTTGTGATCGTCGTCGAGCCACAGGACTCGACTCGTGTGCGCTATCGCACCGTCCCGATGGACACGACCCGACCGCGGAGGGCCTGGAGAGCGACGGTCCGCAGCGTGGCGGAGAGACCCGATGTCTTTCAGACGGCCCTCTGGCACTACACCGCGTGGCTGCGCGACTCGATTTCCGCGATCCCAGCGTACGCGACCGCTGATTCCATCCAGATTCGGGATCTGTGGCGATTCCTCTCAAGGCAGCGCGGCAAGAGTGAACGCGCGGCCGCGCTCCAGGTGCTGCGGAGCGACCCGAACTATCAGAATCGCATGGTCGCGGTAGCGATTCTGGCGAACTTCACGCAGCAGGACGAGGTATTGTATGCGCTCGTGCGGGCGTTGCTGGAGTCGGACGGTCCCGTGAAATCCGCCGCGGACATCGTGCTGACGAGCTTCGGACGAGTGAGCCCGCGGCTCGTCGATTGGCGACCGGTTGTCCCGGAGTTGCACGCAATGCTCAACGGGACGGGCGCATTTCAGCTCAGTTCTGTGATGCGGCTTCTCGTGGTCACGGGAAGCGGGCCGACCCTCGCGACACCTCTTCTCCGCGGCGGCGGCGAGATGGTGCTAGCGTTCCTCGCCGCGGAGCATCCGGCGCCTCGCACGGGCGCGCACGACCTGCTGGTGGCTTTGCACGGGTCGGATCTTGGGACCGGCGTGGACGTCTGGCGAGACTGGATTGGCTCGCTGAGCAGATAGGCATCCAAGTTCGTTTACATCGCCCGTGCCCGAACGAATTGTGGCGCAACAACTTGGCGGATGACTCGATGCAGCGAATTTCGCAGGCGGGACACCAGGGCGACACGGGCAGTGTATACTTTCCCCGCGACGTGGAATCTGTGCCGCGGCGCGCTCAATTCGTCTCACTCATTGTCACCGGCCCGTGCTGCACCACTTTCGGAATGCCATCCCCTCCAGCGCCTGGGTTGCCGGCGCCGCTTTTGTCATGAGCGTCGGTGCCCTCGGGGCGCAGTCGTCACCCGATAGCACGCAGGCCACATCGTCGAGCCAGCGCTCGCACCCCATTTGCTGGCGGGGGCGGCCGCTGGCCCGCTGCCGCGCGTTCGTCCTCTTCGAGCTGAGTGCTCTGCGCCATCTGACCGGCAGTACGCTGGACCCGGCGGTGACCCAGCAGGGGAGCGGAGATCGCCGATGGGATCAGGGGCTCGTGAGCCATCTCGTCTACGACCTCGGCGCCATGGTGAACGTGCGCGCACGTGAGGCGATCGGAGGGACGCTGACGGCTGGCGTCATCATCGATTACCCGGAGCGGCTGTCTGTCTTCGGCGCGACGCTGCGCTACCGCCGGTGGCTCACGTCGGTGGTAAGCGCCGACGTCGCGGCGGGCGTGCTGCGCATGCCCGTCGGTGTATCCGTTGTAGGGCCATTCGGACCGGTGCGGCGATCGGTTCCACGCTCAGCCCTGATGGCCGACGTGCGGCTCGGACTCGGGGACCTGGTTGCGGCGATCGGTCGTGCCATGGTCGCAACCGACGGTCGAGGTCGGACGCATCAGGCGGTGTTCGTTGGGGTATCGGTCGGCTCGACGGTCACGGCGGTGATCACAGGGCTGATCGGGTATCTGACGCAGACGGTCGGTCGAGGTGACGTCGTCACCTTGGCCACCCCCGCCCGGTGATCGCCGAGCATGCTACTCCTGAGCGCCCTGACCCGACCATATGAAAACGCGAAGCCTCGCTGCGTGAGCGGTGGCGGGCGCACCATTGAAGGACGGTGCGAACCAGGAGGCAGCGACGACGGTTTCGGCGTCGCACCGACGCTGTGCCTCGCCGGAAGTACGTCCGATCTCACTCCTTCGGCTGATACCCGCCGCGAACGAACCGGCGTACCCTGCAACAGTGCGCGATTCGTGCGCGAATCAGACGTCGTGCGCGGCGGGCACCCGTCACGGCCTTCCGTACACCGCAGTCCCGCGTTGTCGGCAAATCCCGGTAGGTTCTTTTGCCCACCCTGTGTTGTCCTGGAGGATTCCTTGTCCCTCGTCTCCCGTATTCCGCCCCACGGCCGGCTGCTGCTGGCTCTCGTCGCCTGCGGCGCGCTCGCCGCTTGCGGCAGTGACTCGCTCAATCCGTTCCAGCCGGAGATCAGCAACCCGGCGGACAACTTCCAGCTTCAGGCCACGAACGTCACCAACGTGACTACGACCAAAACGTATTCCTGGGCCAACTCCGGGACTCGGGCGACGATCAATCACTCGACGACCACGACGACCGGCTCGACGTTTCTGGTCATCAAGGACGCGGCTGGCGCCACGGTCTACAGCAGGGCCCTCAGCCCCAGCCTCAACGAGCCGACCACGGCCGGGCAGCCGGGCACCTGGTCGATTCAGCTGACGCTCACGAATTACTCGGGCACCCTCAACGTTCGTGCGCAGAAACTCTGAGGAAGTTCCCGAGGTGCCGCCTGACATCGCGTGGCAGGTGACGGGCCGCGCACGTGAGGAGCACGCGCGCCGCGCACACCGCATCGCTTGACCGGAGGCCCTGGACGGGGGAGATTCGCAGGTACGCACGCGGCCCACCAAGCGCGCCCCTCGTCAGGAGGTTGCCGTGCTGGTGTCCCTGACGCGCGGCGCATTGGGTCATCCAGCCACGAGGATCCCCATGGCCACCGATGCCGGCTTCATCGAGTACGTCTGCGACCAGTTGCGTGACGCGGGCGGGATTACCGTCACGAGGATGTTCGGCGAGTACGGCGTGTACCGCCACGGGAAGATCGTCGCGCTGGCGTGCGACAATCAGCTCTTTGTGAAGCCGACACCGGCGGGTGAGGCGGTCCTCGGGACGCCGACGCTTGGCCCGCCATATCCGGGAGCCAAGCCGTACTTCAACGTCTCCGACCTGCTGGATGACGCCGTGACGCTGGCTCGCCTGATCGTGGCGACGGACGCGGCGCTCCCGGCGGCGAAGAAGAAACGCTCGCCCGCGAAGAAAGTGGTGCCAAGGAAGGCAGCGGCGCCGAAGCAGAAGGTGGCCGCAAGGAAGACAGCGGCGCCGAAGAAGAAAGTGGCCGCCGGGAAGTCGCCGAAACGGCGATGAGCACGTGTCCAGCCGAGCCAATGGAGACGCGATGCGATTGCTGACCGCCGGGTTGTGCATTGCCACCATCGTCCTCGGCGCGAGCGCGCTGGCCCAGGGCACGCGCGCCGGTCGACCCAACATCGTCTACATCATGACGGACGACCATGCGGCGCACGCGATCGGCGCTTATGGGTCGCGCGTGAACAAGACGCCGAACATGGACCGGTTGGCGCGCGAGGGGGCGCTGCTGAACAGCGTCTTCGCGACGAACTCCATCTGCACGCCGAGCCGGGCCGCGATCCTCACCGGCCAGTACGCGCACATCAATGGCGTGACGATGTTCAACCGCTTCGACGGGTCGCGCATGACCGTCGCGCGACTGCTGCAGCAGGGGGGCTACCACACGGGGATGATCGGCAAGTGGCACCTGGGGAGCGATCCCGCCGGATTCGACCGATGGAATATCCTCCCCGGACAGGGCGTGTATGCCAACCCGGTATTCTATACCGCGGCGAGCGAGACGACATACACCGGCCGGTACGTCACCGACGTCATCACCGACCTCGCCGTCGATTTCCTGGCGAATCGGCCGCGCAACAAGCCGTTCTTCCTGATGATGCACCACAAGGCTCCGCACCGGCCGTGGGATCCGGATGACGCGCACGCCGATCATTCTGCGGCGCAACGCATTCCCGAGCCCGTCACCTTCCGGGATGGCTACGAAACGCGCACCGATGCGCTGCACGAAAACCGGCAGCGCGTGGCGACGGACCTCAACAACCGCGACCTGAAACTGGCGCCGCCGGCCGGGCTGCAGGGACAGGAACTTGCCCGCTGGTTCCTGGTCAAGCCCGACACCGTGACCACCAGCCGCGACGGCAGGACGGTGACCCTCACCGGAGAGGCGCTGGTTCGATGGAAGTACCAGCGGTACATGCAGGACTATCTGGCCACGGTGCAGTCGGTGGACGAGAGCGTCGGTCGCGTGCTCGCATACCTGGACAGGGCGGGCCTCGCCCGGAACACCATCGTCGTCTACACTAGCGACCAGGGGTTCTTTCTTGGCGACCACGGCCTGTTCGACAAGCGCTTCATGTACGAAGAGTCGATCCGGATGCCGTTCCTGGTGCGCTGGCCTGCAGGCATCAGGGCCGGCACGAAGAGCGATGCCATGGCGCTGAACATCGACTTCGCGCCGACCTTCCTCGAAGCTGCCGGCCTGCCGGTGAGCGCCGAGATGCAGGGACGCAGCCTGTTGCCCCTCCTGCGCGGACGCACGCCGGTGAACTGGCGCACGTCGATGTACTACCGCTATTACCACGACCCGGGCGACCACAATACCAGGGCGCACTACGGCGTTCGCACGAGGACGCACAAGCTGATCTACTTCTGGAAGAAGGACCAGTGGGAACTCTTCGACCTCGTGAACGACCCGTTCGAGCTCCACAACCTGTACGGCGAGCCGGGACAGGAGGCGCTGACCGCGAGCCTCAAGGCGGAACTGGCGAGGCTGAAGCGGGAAGTGCGGGACGACGACCAGCTTGCCGACGTGCAGCTGCCCAACGGCGTGGATGGTTCGGTCGCCCGGCTGCGGAATCCCTGAGCCGCCCGTGCGGTTCCGGTCATTCGTCCTCGTCGCGCTGCTCGCGCTGACCGCGCGTTCCGTCGTTGCGCAGGTACCGGATACGATTCCTCGCGCTCCCGGCGCCACCGTCAGCGGGGTGGTCCGTGACAGCATCGCCCGCACGCCGCTCGCCGGCGCGTGGGTGCAGCTCGTCGCCGCTGACAGCGCCACGCGCTTCGCCCGCACGGTGGCCTCGGATTCGCTCGGCCGGTTCACCTTTGCCGACGTGCCGGACGGGCGCTACGTGCTGGGGTTCTTCCACCCGTTGCTCGACTCGCTCGCCGTGGACCTTCCGCCTCGCGACGTGCTGGTCTCACGCCACCGATCGGTGCGCGCCGATCTCGCCACGCCCTCGCCGGCTCGGCTTCGCGTCGCCATATGCGGTTCGCCTGACGGTGCGGCTTCCGTTGCAGGCGGCGTGGTCGGCGGCGTGGCCCGCGAGGCGCGGGATGGCAAGGCGGCCGCTGGCGTCACGGTGATTGGGGAGTGGCTCGAGATCACCTTCCGGAAGGGAGGCATCGACCGTCGCCGCCCGCGTCTCGTCGTCACCACGGGCGAGAACGGCTGGTTCTTCCTGTGCAACGCGCCGAGCGGCGGTACGATGTTCCTGAGCGCCGGCCGGGGCGCGGACAGCACGGACCTGATCGAAGTGCAGGTTCCAAAGGAGGGCTTCGCGCGACGCGAGTTGTACCTCGGCTTCGCGCGGAGCGTGGTCGCCGTCGACACCACCTCGCGCGCCGACACTCTCGGGATTCCGACCCGCCACCTGCGGGTGGGTGACGGGCGCCTGCGAGGCACCGTGGTCACATCCGAAGGGAGCCGGCCGCTGGCCGGTGCCGTGGTACGCATTGCCGGCGGCCCGATGACCCGCGCGAATGACCAGGGCGAATGGATGCTCGTGGACGCGCCGACCGGCACGCGCGTGCTCGAAGTGCGGGCCGTCGGCTATTATCCGTCGCGCCGTGCCGTGGACGTCGTCGCGGACGCCGGGCCCGTCCGGGTGGCGCTTTCCATGTTTACGGCAATGCTGGATACCGTGCGGGTATTGGCCGAACGCATGGCGGATGGTCGTAACAGCGGCTTCGCGGAACGTCGCCGGACGGGGATGGGGCAGTACCTGACGGCCCAGGATCTCGTGCGACGAGGCGCCATCGATCTGTCGGACGTCTTCAGGAACCTGCCTGGCATACGCACGGAACTCGACGACATGGGTGCGGTTCGCATCACGATGCGCAGCGCGTTTGGCGACTACTGTTCACCGGCGTTCTACCTGAACGGCCTCCCCATGTTCATCCTCACCGCCGGTGAACTCGACAACATGGCAAAGCCGAAGAATGTGAGGGCCATCGAGATCTACAACGAGGCCACGACGCCTCCGCAGTTCCAGCAGGCCATGAGCGGCTGTGGCGCAATCGTGGTCTGGACGAAGTGATCGCGCGAGGAGGACAAGCAGTGGAGAACGTGACGGACGCCCATACCCACACCAACCAGGTCCTGTGCCCATGATCTCCGCGTTGCTCGTCATCGACGTCCAGCAGGGCCTCTGCGAGGGCGAACATGACGCCTGGCAGTCGGCGGCGGTCATCGCCCGCATCAACACGGTGGCTGACAAGGCGCGCGCCGCGGGTGCGCCGGTGATCTTCATACAGCACGAATCAGCGTCGGGGTACCTGCCGTACGGATCGCGCGAATGGCAACTCGCCCACGGCCTTCACGTCGCGCCCAGCGACCTGCGAGTCCGGAAGACCACGCCCGATTCCTTCCATCGCACGGAACTGGAGGAAGTCCTCAGGCGGCATGCCGTGACCGAGCTCGTGATCTGCGGCATGCACACCGAGTTCTGCGTCGACACGACCATCCGCCGGGCGCTGGCGCTCGGCTACCCGGTCGTCCTGGTGGCGGACGCGCATACGACGGAGGGCAACGCCCACCTGTCGCCGGCGCAGGTCATCCAGCACCACAATGACACGCTCATCAACATCACCAGCTTCGGGCCCAGGGTGAGCGCCATCTCCACGGAAGACCTGCGCATCGGGGCCTGAAACCCTCACCCCTTGATGCGCACATTCCCAGGATCATACAGCGGCGCGATCGACACGAGCGCGGGATACCGCTGGTCGGCGACTTCCACCTCCCACGTCCCGGCGTCGATCCACTGCTGATCGAGCGGCACCGCGGCCTCGATCATCGCCAGGCCCACCGCTCCGCCCAGCGTGAAACCGTACGACGCGGCTCGCACATATCCCACCGCCACACCGTCGCGCCACACCACCTCGGCGTGGAACATCAACGGCACCGGGTCCCTCAGCTGCACCTGCAGCAGGCGCCTGGTCAGCGCCCCTGCGGCCTTCCTGGCCAGCACCGCGTCGCGCCCGATGAAGCCGCCGGGTTTCCTGAGGTCCACTGCAAAGCCGAGGCCCGCCTCGAGCACCGAATCGGTGTTGTCGATGTCGTGCCCGTAGTCCCGGTACCCCTTCTCCATGCGCAGCGACGCCAGCGCCTTGAGACCGGCATGCCGCAGCCCATGCGCGGCGCCAGCCTCCACCAGGCGGTCGTACACGGGGAGCGCCTGCTCGGCGGGCACATACAACTCGTATCCCAGCTCGCCGACGTAGGTGATGCGGAGGCAGAGCACCTTGGCGAGGCCGATGTCGAGGTCGCGCGCGGTGCGGAACGGGAACGCGGCGTTGGAGAGGTCGTGCGTGGTGACCGCCTGCAGGAGCTCGCGTGACCGCGGCCCCTGGATGTTGATCTGCGCGTACGCGGAGGTGACGTCGGTCACCGTGCAGTGCGCATCATCGGCCGTGTGGCGCGTCAGCCAGGTGGCCACGTGGCGATGCGCGGTGTCCGAGGCAACCACGAAGAAGCGCGCATCGCCCAGCTTGCTCACCGTCAGGTCGGCTTCGAGCGTTCCGCCCTCGTTGAGCCACTGCGTGTACGTCACGCGCTCGGCCGCGCCGTCCACGTCGTTCGCCGACACCTGGTTCAGCACCTGCCCGGCATCGCGACCCTGCACGAGGAACTTCGACATGAACGACATGTCCATCAGGATGACGCCGTTGCGCGCCGCCTCGTGCTCGGCCTTCCAGTACGGAAACCAGCCTTCCCTGCCCCACGACAACGGACCGGCAACCGGCGGCGAACCGTCCGGTGTGTACCAGTCGGCACCTTCCCATCCGCTGACGTCACGGAAATAGGCGCCCTTTGCTACTAATCGCGCATGCAGCGGCGACAGCTTGGCTCCGCGCGCCGTCGTCATTGAGTAATTCGGGTAGTGGCACTTGTACACCATTCCCAACGACTCCACCGTGCGCGTGCGCCGGTACTCCGGCGTTGCCTGGTACGCCTGCAGCCGGTCGATGTGCATGCCGGTGACGTCGACGTCGGCGCGCCCGTTGAGTATCCAGTGGGCCATGGCCCGCCCCACGCCGCCACCGGTGAGGATGCCGATGGAGTTGAGGCCGGCGGCCACGAAGAAGTTCTTCAGTTCCGGCGCCTCGCCGAGGCAGGGGCGCAGGTCGGGCGTGAACGATTCGGGGCCGCAGAAGAGCTTCTTCACTCCCGTCTGGAACGCGATGGGCACGCGCTGCATCGCCGTCTCGATGTACGGACCCATGCGCTCCCAGTCCGGGGGGATTTCCCCGAAGGCGAAGTCCTGGGGCATCCCGTCCACCATCCACGGCGCGCAGACCGGCTCGAAGAGACCGATCATCAAGCCGCCGCCTTCCTCGCGAAAGTAGCCATAGGAGCCCGGATCCTCGAGCACCGGCCACTGCTTGCCGACACCGGCAATCTCGTCGGTGAGCAGGTAGTAGTGCTCCGCCGCCTGCAACGGCACGGTCACCCCGGCGAGTGCGCCCACCTCCCGTCCCCACGCACCCGTGCAGTTCACCACGAACTCGGCTTCGATGTTGCCGTACGGCGTCACCACGCCGGTCACCGCACCGCGATGCTGCGTAATCCCGGTGACGGGCACCTTCTCGAAGATCGTGGCGCCAAGCAGCCTGGCCCCCTTGGCCAACGCCATCGTGCAGTCGACCGGATCAACGCGGCCATCTTCCTTCACGTAGAAGCCGGCGAGGATGTCGTCGGTGCGGGCGAGCGGAAAGAGCTCGCCCACCTCACGCGCCGAGATCTCGTGCACGTCGATGCCGCAATGCCGGTTGAACGCCGAGACCCGGCGATACTCCACGAGCCGGTCGGCGTCGCCGGCCACCTCGATGAAACCGACAGGCTTGAACCCGGTCGCCTGCCCCGTCTCGGCTTCGAGACGCGCGTAGAGGTCGCGCGTGTACTTGCGGAACTCGGTCGACGTTTCGCTGGTCGAGCCGAACGTCACCATGAGACCCGCCGAATGCCAGGTGGTGCCGGCGGTGAGTTGGTGACGTTCGAGCAGCACGACGTCTGTGCAGCCCATGTGCGCCAGGTGGTAGGCGACCGAGCAGCCAATGACGCCACCGCCGATGACGACGACGCGCGCGCGGGCCGGGAGTGCGGGGTGAGACATGGCGGGTCGGGTGAGGCGTTTCGGCGGGAGACTCCCGGGCGAAAATTGCCGCCCGGCGCGCGCCGGGGCAAATCGCGTGGGCGGAATCGCGTGGGCGGAATCGCGCGGGTGGAATCGTCCGGGCGGAGTCGCACGGGCAAAATCGCCTGACGATCGCCCTCACACCGTGACGGTGGCCTTCCTCGCCAGACGGTACACTGGATACCCGCACAGCAACAGCACCGCCCCCCACCCGAGCGCCGACCAGCCGGCGCCGTAGAGCGCCCACACCGAGAACACCGCCGCGCCGCCGGACGCGAACACCAGCAGGAGGGATCGCGGCACCGCGCCGCGCCGCATCAGCCGGAGCGCGCCGACCGCGCAGAACAGGTAGAGCACGAGGTTGGTCGCCGTCGCCAGCAGGATGGCGAAGGTGAAGACCGACGCCATGGACTGCGAGAAGTTGAGCAGGACGAGCGCCGACGTCAGCACGCTGCTAAGCAGGACGGCGCGCACCGGCGCGCCGCGCGCGTTGCGGATGCCGAACCACGCCGGCAGGCGCCCGTGATCGGCCATCGCCGCCGGCAGTTCACCCGAGAGCAGCACCCAGCCGTTGAGCGCTCCATAGCAGCTGACCACGGCGCAGATGGCCACGAACGCCGCCGCCCAGTCGCCCCACGACCGCGCGATGAAGAGCGCGAACGGCGCCGTCGAACCGGCGACGTCGGCGGCGGGAAGCATCAGCACGACGGCGGAACAGCAGACCACCGACAGGATGCCGGTGAGCCAGGTGCCGAACATCGTGGCCGCCGGCACGGTGCGCGCGGGATTCTCCACGCGGTCGGCGGGAATCGCCGCCGACTCGATGCCCAGCATCGAGTACAGCGTGAGCGTGGCGGCCGCCGTGGCACCGCCGAGCGAGAGGGCCTGCGGGTCGAGCGGCGCCAGTGCGCCCGTGCCCTCGGCGCCGAGCCGAACGGCAACCAGCGCGAGCACCGCGACGAACGGGAGGAGCTTCACGATCGTCGTTGCCATCTGCACCCAGCCCACGGTGCGCACGCCACGCAGGTTCACCCACGTGAGCAGCCAGACGACGCCGCACGTCAGGATCGGCGCAACGCCGGCGGTGGTCTCCACGCCCGGCACGAGACGACTCAGGTAGCTGATCGCCCCGGTGGCGATGGCCGCGTTGGCCACCCACACCGACACCCAGTACCCCCACGCGCCGATGAAGGCCGGGCCGTCGCCAAGGGAGATCTGCATGAAACCGAACGCGCCGCCGGCATCCGGCAGGTGCCGGCTCAGCTGCGCGAAGACCCAGGCGAGGCAGAGCGCGCCGATGAGCGTGATGCACCACCCCAGCACGCTGTTCCAGCCGTACGGGGCGAGGGTGGCCGGCAGCAGGAAGATCCCCGCCCCGATGACGTTCCCGACCACCAGCGCCGAAGCCATCCAGAAGCCGAACTTGCGCTCGCCCCTCGCATCGTGACTCATGCGAGCGCCTCGACGAGGCTCTTCTCGAGCATCGTCATGGCGTCGTCCACATCGTCGGCGGTGATCAGCAGCGGCGGCATGAAGCGCACCGTGCTCTGTCCGCACGACAGGAGCAGCAGTCCGTTGTGGTACGCGCGCGTCACGACGTCCTCGCACAGCTTCTTCGCCGGCGTGCCGTCGGCGTTCACCAGTTCCATGCCGATCATCAGGCCGCGGCCGCGCACCTCGCCGATGCACGCGTACCCACCCTGCAGCTCGCGGAGCTTCGTCATGAAGTAGGCGCCAACGGCGGCGGCGTTGGCCATGTACTCGCGCTCCACGACGTCGATGGTGGCCAGCGCGGCCGCGCAGCACACCGGGTTGCCGCCATAGGTGTTGCCGTGCGCACCGCGCTTCCACTGCTCCATCCACTTCTTCTTCGCGACCACCAGTCCGATGGGCATGCCGCTGCCGAGTCCCTTGGCCAGCGTCATGATGTCGGGTGCGACGCCCACGTGGTGCGCGGCGAACATCCTGCCCGTGCGCCCGATCCCCGACTGCACCTCGTCGAAGATCAGCATGATGCCGTGGCGGTCGCACAGCGCGCGCAGCCCCTGCAGGAACCCGTCCGGCGGCACGAGGTAGCCACCTTCTCCCTGGATGGGCTCCACGAGAATGCCCGCCACTTCCCGTGCCGGCACGTTGTGCTGAAACAGCACGTGCTCGATGTAATCGAGCACGGCCTTCCCCTGGTCATCGCCGGCAAGGAGCGGCCGGAAGTTGTTGGGGTACGGCACGTGCGTCACGCCGGGCATCGTCGGAAAGAACCCGGACTGCTGGGTGTACTTGCTCGACGTGAAGGCCAGCGAGCCCATGGTGCGGCCGTGAAAGCCGCCGAGGAATCCGATAAAGCGGCCCCGGCCGGTGACGTAGCGCGCGAGCTTGAGCGCCCCCTCCACCGCCTCGGTGCCACTCTGGCACATGAAGCTCATCACCGGTTCGTCGCCCATCGGCTTGAGGTCGCGGATGCGCTCGCCCAGCCGCACCTGCCGCTCGTGCCAGTAGTCGCTGGAAATGTGCAAAAAGCCGTCGGCCGCATCCTTGATGGCCTGCACGACCTCGGGGTGCGCATGCCCCGTCGAGCAGACGGCGATGCCGGCGGCGAAATCGAGGAAGCGGTTGCCGTCCACGTCCCATACCTCGGCGCCGCGCCCGTGCGACATGGCAAACGGGTAGTCGCGCGGGTATGACGGCGACACCACCTCGGCGTCGCGGGCAATCAGTGCGCGGGCCTTCGGGCCGGGAAGTGCGGTCTGGATGCGGGGCGTTTTCATGGATGCGGGGGCCGGGGGATGATCGGTGCGTCAGGTCGGGAGCGTGATGCGCACGCGCCGGGCATGCGCCGCTCGCGTGCGCTCCTGCAGGTCGCGCAACGTCTGCAATTCAGTGTTCGTCGGCGGGGCAATGCGCGTCACCGTGCCGGCCACGCGCAATGGCCATCCGCAGGCCGCGCGTGCCTCGTCCGCCGTGACGCCGTCGAATATCCCGCCCAGCACGAGTTCGCGGGTCACGGGATCCGGCGTCATTTCCCCGAAGTCGGTGATCACAGCGCGAGGTCCGCCGCCGGGCAATCCGGCGCGCGCGCGCGCGTCGCCACCCTCGAGGAACCCCGCGGTGGTGCGGAAGTCCAACCGTTCGACGAACGTGCGGGCCGACTGCTTCATGACGATCAGCAGTTCCTTCACGTGCATGGCAATCTCGGGAGCTCCGCCGGCACCCGGCAATCGCACCTTCGGTGCATCATACGACCCGATCACCGTGCTGTTGAGGTTGCCGAAGCGGTCGATCTGCGCCCCGCCGAGGAATCCGACGTCCACGCGGCCGCTCTGCAGGTAGTGCGTGAAGATCTCCGGCAAGGGAATGACCGACCGGGCCGTCTCGGCCAGTTCGCCGTCGCCGATGCTCAGCGGCAGCACGCTGGGGCGCGTGCCCACCGTGCCCGACTCGTAGATGAGCACGAGGTCCGGGGCGTGCGTCAGGCGCGCGAGGTTGCACGCCGCGCTGGGGAGGCCGATGCCCACGAAGCACACCGCGCCATTCGGCAGCCGTCGTGCCGCGGCGACCGTCATCATCTCGTCGCTCGTGTACGCCGTCACGCCACCGCCCCCACCAGGCGCAGGAACTCGGCGTGCGTCGAGGTTTCCAGGACGTGCGTCGCCATCCATTCCATGAACCGGGAGCGGTCACGCGCAATGTCGTCCCACGCCAGGTAGAACGCGTTGTCGCGTGCGTAGTGGCCGAGCGCGTACGATGGATACGCACCCCCGGGGACGACGGCGATGGAAGCCACCTGCCACGCGGGAATGACGAACGCGTTCATGGGCGCGTCCAGCCGGCCGACGATTTCCTCGACCGTGACGACGAGGGTGCGCGCCGCCTGCGCCGCCTCGCGGCACGCGCCGACGATGCCGCGCAGCAGCACGTTGCCCTCGCGGTCGGCCTGCTGCGCGTGCAGCACGGTGACGTCGGGGGTGAGCGCCGGCAGCGCGACCAGCGCCTCGCCGGTGAACGGGCATGTAATAGTAGCAATCTGCGACTTATTGGCCGCCGCCAGGTCGGTGCCGGTGTATCCCTTGAGCACGCCGAAGGGCAGGCCGCTTGCCCCGGCCGCGTAGCGCACCACCATGCCGGCGTGACTGTGCTCGTCGAGGGCGAGCGGCCGGGGCCACTGGTGTTCCACCGCGTCACGCAACCGGTGCAGCGAGCCGACGCCCGGGTTGCCGCCCCACGAAAAGACGAGCTTCGACGCGCACCCCATGCCGATCATCTGGTCGTAGATGAGGTCGGGAGTCATGCGCACCAGCGTCAGGTCGCGCCGCCGCTGGCGGATGATCTCGTGCCCGGCGGCGAACGGGATGAGGTGCGTGAACCCCTCGAGGGCGACGGTCATCCCGTCACGCACGTGGCGGGACATCGCATCGGGCAGCGAGACGAACGCCGGGCCGGTCACGACACCGGCGGCGTGTGCCTGGCGATCAGGCGGTCGAGCAGCGCCAGGGCGTCGGCCAGGTCGTGTTCCTCGATCACCAGTGGCGGCGCGATGATCAGCAGGTTGCCGCGCACGGCGAACGACACCCCTTCCACGAGTCCCTCGCGCACGATGCTCTTGAGCAGCGCCGGCACCTGCGGCCACGGGGCCAGCGGCGCGCGTGTCGCCCGGTCTTCCACGAATTCCACCACCGCAAACAGGCCGTGTCCGCCGCGCACGTCGCCGATCACCGCGTGCCGCTGCTGCATGGCGCGCAGCGCGCGCAGCATCCCGCCGCCCAGCCGGCGCGACCGCTCGATCAGGCCTTCCGCCTCGTACGCCTCCAGCGCGGCCACGCCGGCCGCGCACGACAGCGGATGCCCGCAGTAGGTGAGCCCGGTGTACAGCATCTCGTGCTCCAGCTTCGCCGCCACCCCGGCGGACAGCACGACCGCTCCGAGCGGGATGTGTGCGCCGGTGAGTCCCTTGGCCAGCGTCATCAGGTCGGGTCGACCCGCCTCGCCGTAGCGTTGCCAGGCAAACCACTCGCCGCATCGCCCGAATCCGCTCATAACCTCGTCGGCAATCAGGTACACGCCGGCCTCGGTGGCCGCCGAGCGCAGCGCCGGCCAGTAGGTGTCAGGGGCGACGATGCCGTTGGTGCCGGCGTTCGGTTCCATCAGGATGGCCGCGCATTCATCACGGCCGATCTGTTCAATGAGGTCTCCCACGCTGGCGGCCGCCCGCCGGCCGCACTCGTCGTCCGATGACGACCCGAACGGGCATCGGTACGCATAGGGCGGGAGCGCGTGCACCACGGCGAAATGGGCCGGGTCCACCTGATCGCGCGTGCGCGCGTCGCCGGAGAGCGCCATCGTGGCGTAGCTGGCACCGTGGTACGAGCGGTCGCGCGCGACCACGATGCCGCGCGGCCGGCCGATGGCCTGTCGCGCGAACCGCACGGCGTGCTCGTTGGCATCGGCGCCGCCGAGCGCGAAGAACACCCGTCCGCCGTCGAACCCGCTCTTCTCGAGCAGTCGCTCGGCCAGCCGCGCCCTCGGTTCGGCCCCCCATGCGTTGGCGATGTAGCAGAGCCGCTCGGCCTGGTCGCGAATGGCGCGCACGACCGCCGGGTGCTGGTGCCCCAGGTTGCAGCACTCCGACTGGCTGCTGAAGTCGAGGACCGACCGTCCGTCGGCCGTGAAGAACCGCGCACCCGCGCCGCCGACGACCGTCGGGGCATCCCAGTCCGTCTGCACGGTCCAGCTATGAAGTACCGTCTCTCGTTCCGGGCGCTCGGGGGGCATGGCGAGAATATACGGAAGGGCGGTTTCTTTGCGAGCGAACCCCGTCTTTGCCAATGCCGTGGCTTTGGCGTAACGTCCGGGCATCCCCGGCAATGACACCAGCCTCCACGACGATGCCGCCCCTGAAGACTCCCTGGATCGCGCTCACCCGCGAGGTCTCGCCGACGATCGTCGAATGCGAGCTCACGCACCTCGCCCGCGTTCCGATCAGTGTCGAGGTCGCGCGCGCCCAGCATCATGCGTACGAGCGGTTGCTCTCGTCGCTCGGTTGCGACGTGCGCCGGGTGGCGCCCGCGCCCGCGTATCCCGATGCCGTCTTCATCGAGGACGCGGCGGTGGTGTTCGACGAGGTCGCCGTGATCGCGCGTCCCGGCGCCGCGTCGCGCCGCGACGAGACCGGGGCCGTGGAGGCGGTGCTCGCTACTCTGCGCCCCGTCGCGCGCATCGCGCCGCCGGGAACGCTGGACGGGGGCGACGTGCTGGCCGTTGGACGCCGCGTGTACGTCGGACGCACCGAGCGCACGAACGATGAGGGCATCGCGCAACTGCGCGTCGTGCTGGCGCCTCACGGCTACGAAGTGCAGGGGGTCGACGTCACCGGCTGCCTGCACCTGAAGACGGCCGTCACCGCCGTGGATGACGCCACCGTGCTGCTGAACCCCGCCTGGGTGAGCCCCGCGGCGTTCGCGCGAGCTCGCGTGGTGGAGGTCGATCCGTCGGAGCCGATGGCGGCCAACGTGCTGCGTGTCGGCGACCAGCTGGTGTACGGCGCATCGTATTCGCGCACGCAAGCGCGGCTGGAACAGCTCGGGTATGTGCTGCACACCGTCGATGCCTCGGAGCTGGCCAAGGCCGAGGGGGCGGTGACCTGCTGCAGCCTGGTGATGCGGGGCTGACCGTCGGCACCTAGCGGCAGCGGGCGTTCCCGCCAACTTCAAGGACGGCTGCTGCAGAGTTCGCCGAGCGCGCGCTGCCTGAGACCGGCGTAATTCAAGGAAGTGTGATCATGACCTCCGACAATCAATATGGCATTGCATCCGCCGGAGTCGCCCAGGCGACTGTCCGGCGGTTCAGAACGACGGTGACTGTTGCCTCTGTCGCGACCGTCATCCTCGCCGTCGCGGGCCTGCTGGGATACGTGCCGGGCTTGCGGATTCTGGGCAGCGTCCGCTCGGACTACATCCCGATGGCGCCCAGTACGGCGGGCTGTTTCCTGATCCTCGCTTTGACCCTGTTCGTCCACTCCAGAAGGCCGTGGCAGGCCGCCAGCCGGTGGGCCATGGTTGTGCCGGTCCTTCTCGTCGCGGTGTTCGGGCTGCTCGAAGTCGTCGAGCTGTTTGCGGGACGCGACATCGGTCTCGAAGACAGGCTGGTTCCCGAGATCGGCACGCTCGGAGGGATCCCGATCGGACGAATGTCCCCGGTGACCGGCGCCACCTTCATTGTGGCCGGACTGGGCACACTCCTGCTGTTGCTGCATCGGTCGTGGAGGCCTCGCCCCGCCCAGCGTCTCGGGCACTGGGCATCGATCCTGGGAACCCTGGCGCTGCTGGTCGGGGCGACGGTGCTACTGGCCTACCTGTACGGCACTCCACTCTTGTACGGCAGTACCACAGTGCCCATGGCGGCAACTACGGCCGTTGCATTCATCTTCCTTGGCGCTGCTTTGGTCGCGGCAGCCGGGCCAGAGAGCCTCCCCACGCGCCTCGTAATCGGTGACTCGACGTCCGCCCGGTTGTCTCGGGTGTTTCTTCCCCTGACCGTAGCTCTGGTTCTCCTGCAGAGCGTTCTCTCCCGAGTCGGGCCGGCCGCGCCGGTGCACAACCATCCGCTGTTCCTGGCTGTACTGGCGCTTGTCGTGGGAGCAATCACGGTGTCAGTGGTCACTCACATGGCGCACTCGATTGGCAAGAGTCTCGATGAGGCCAACAGAAAGCTGCGCGAGAGCGAGCAATGGCACCGGAACATCATGGAAAAGGCCATGGTCGGCTTCTGGCTGGTGGACCTGCAGGGACGCGTGTTGGAAGTCAACGAGACCTACTGCCGGATGAGCGGCTACAGCGCGCAGGAACTGCTGGCCATGCGCATCCCCGACCTGGAGGCAGTCGAAACGACCGAACGCATCGTCGCCCGCACTCAGGAGATCGTGGCGCAGGGCCAACAACGTTTCGAGGGCCGGCATCGCCGCAAGGATGGGAGCGTCTTTCCCGTTGAGGTCAGCGCCCAATTTCTTCCCGACCGAGGCGGTGTATTTGTGGTTTTTCTGCAGGACATCACTGAGCGCAAGCAGGCAGAGGAAGCACGGCACGAGAGCGAGAACAGTCTGCGCGAGGCCCAGGAGATCACCCGCGTCGGAAGCTATGTATTCGACGTTCCGGGCGATGTCTGGCAGAATTCGGCGGTCCTGGACGATATCTTCGGTATCGGGGCGGGGTTTCCGCGTACCACGGCGGGCTGGGTGCGCCTCGTCCATCCGGCCGAGCGTGAGCAACTGCGCTCCTACCTGGGCGAGGTGTTCGCGACGCTCGGGCAGTTCAATCGGGAGTACCGCATCGTACGCGTGAACGATGGCGCGGAGCGCTGGGTACTGGGCTTGGGCCAAGTGGAATACGGAGCCGCCGGTGCACCGGTGCGCATGGTGGGCTCCATTCAGGATATCACCGAACGCAGACTCGCCACGGAGCAATTGCGCCTCAGCGAGGAGAACCTGGCCATCACGCTGCAGTCCATCGGTGAAGCCGTGATCGCCACCGACGCGGCGGGTAGCATCACCCGCATGAACGCTGCTGCTGAGCGCCTGACCGGTTGGCCGCTGGCCGACGCCACCGGGCGGCCGTTGTCCGACGTGTTCTGCAGCGTCAACGCCGAGACGCGCGTGCCGGCGATCAATCCGGTGCAACTGGTGATGGAACGCGAAACGGTCGTGGAACTGGCCGACCACACTGCGCTGCGCAACCGCGACGGATACGAATTCCGGATCGCGGGCAGTACCGCGCCCATCCGCGACTTTGCTGACCAGATGGTGGGCGTGGTGCTGGTCTTCAACGATGTCTCCGAGGAATTCCGCGTGCGCAAGGCCCTCGCCGACTCGGCGGCGTTGCTCGAGCGCACCGGTGCGATAGCGAAGATTGGCGGCTGGGAGCTGGAAGTGCAGACCAGCGAGTTGACCTGGTCGCAGGAGACCTGCCGCATCCACGAGGTCAGTCCTGGCGAAGCACTCACCGTCGAGCGGGCGATCACTTTCTATGCTCCGGAAGCCCGGCCGATCATTCAGGCCGCGGTGCAGGCCGCGATCGACTGCGGAACGCCCTTCGATCTCGAGCTGCCACTGATCACGGCCAAAGGGCGGTCCATCTGGGTGCGGGCCCAGGGCTCTGCCGTGATGGAGAACGGCAAGGCGATCAGGCTCACCGGAGCCTTTCAGGACATCACCGCGCACAAGCAAGCGGAAGACGCACTGCACGAGAGTGAGGAACGCTTCCGTACCCTGGTTGAGTGGTCGCCCGAACCGCTCGTCGTTCATCGGGATGGGGTACTTACCTTTGTCAATACGGCCGCCGTCGCGTTGTTTGGCGCAGCATCTGCCCAGGTCCTGGTAGGCCACCCAATCCTCGATCGCATTCACCCGGACTTTCATGAGATCGTGCGGGCGCGGTTGAAGAACTTGACCGACCGTGGCGTCAAGCTGCCGAAACTCGAGATGAAGTTCCTGAAGATCGATGGAACGGTAATCGACGTGGAATCCGAGGCTACATCGATTGATTACGATGGTGCACCGGCCGTTCTCGGCGCCGTGACCGACATCACCGCGCGCAAGCGGGCGACGGAGGAGCGAGCGGCGCTGCAGGCGCAGCTGGCGCAGTCGCAGAAACTGGAGTCCCTCGGCCTGCTCGCCGGCGGGGTGGCGCACGATTTCAACAACATGCTCGCGGCCATCCTCGGCTATGCCGAGTTGTCGATCCTCAAGCTCGGCAGCGAGCACACGGTCTCTCCGTACGTGCAGGCAATCCGCAGTAGCGCGTTGCGCTCCGCCGACCTCACGCGCCAGTTGCTCTCCTTCGCCCGCAAACAGGCTATCGCACCGAAGATGCTCGTCCTGAACGACACGATCGGCAGCATCCTGACACTGCTGCGCCGCCTGCTCGGCGAGCACGTGAAGGTCGTGTGGATGCCGGGTACGGCGCTCTGGAACATTGCGGCCGATCAATTGCAGATCGACCAGGTGCTGACCAACCTTGCCCTCAACGCGAAGGATGCCATGACGGGGGACGATGCCGTGCTGGAAGTCTCCACGTCGAACAGCACGCTGGATGCCGCCCGCGTCGCGTCCAATCCTTCGCTGCGAGTGGGCGACTTCGTGGACCTGCGCGTACGCGACAACGGCTGCGGGATGGACGCGCACACGCTCTCCAGGATCTTCGAGCCGTTTTTCACCACGAAGGCGCAGGGAAAAGGCACTGGTCTTGGTCTGTCGACGGTCCATGGCATCATGGAAAAGCACGGCGGCTTTGTCGACGTCGAGAGTACGCCCGGGGTAGGTACCACGTTCCATCTCTACTTTCCGCGCACCAGCGCGCCGGACCAGGAAACCGCGACTCTGGAGAAGCCACTGCGCCAGGGCACCGAGACGATTCTGCTCACCGAGGACGAGGAGGGCGTTCGCGAATCCACTGCCCAGATGCTGCGGATAGTCGGCTACACGGTACTTCCGGCACGAGACGGCACGGAAGCCATTGCGCTTGCCGAGAGCCACACAGCGCCCATCCACCTGCTGCTGACCGATGTGATCATGCCCGGGATGAACGGCGCGGAATTGCGGGACGCACTTCTGACGCGGAGCCCAACCCTCAGGGTGCTCTTCATGTCCGGCTATGCCGGCACCGTCATCTCATCGCAGGGCGTGCTCGCTCCCGGCACGCACTTCATCCAGAAGCCGTTCACGATGCAGGAGCTTGCCGAGGCGGTGCGCCATGCGCTCGACGACTGACCGGCGGCAGCGCCGAGCCGCACCGCCGCCGGAAGCGGCATCATTGGCGCTGCTTGTGCATCATCCACTGCGGCAGCCAGATATCGAATCCCGACTCGGGCATCGGGCGCGCGATGAAGGGTCCCTGCGCAAACTCGCAACCCAGCTCCGCAAGCAGGTCCCAGTCGGGACGCTTGGTCATTCCGACGCCGACGCTTGACAACTTCAGGCTGCGGGCGATGGCCAGGCCCGCCTCGACCACCGCCCGTTTGCTGGGCGTCTCCGAACAGCCATCCACGAACGCGCGATCGAGCTTCAGTTCGTTGAAGGGCATCCCGAGCACCTGTTCCACCGCGGAATGGCGGCCCGTGAACTCGTCCAACGCCACGCGGAAGCCCTTGATGCGCAGCCGGGCGACGATGTCGACCATCGTGGCCAGGCTGACGGGCAACGTTGCTTCGGCGACTTCGATCGTGATGCCGCCGGGCAGCACGTTGCGCTCCAGCGCGAGCGTCTCGATGATATCAGGAAGATCGAGCTGGTCGAACACCATTGGCGAGACGTTCACCGACACCCCGATCTCGCGCCCATCCGCGTGCCACCGTCCGCAGGTGGTGATGGCCTGATGCAGGGTGAACGTCGTCAGTTCCTTCAGGAGTTCCGGCGAACGCTCGGCCATCGGCCCGATGACGCCGGCATCGAGCAGTCCGTGACGGGGATGCATCCAGTGGACGGTCGCCTCGGCGCCGGCGCATTCGCCCGAGAGCATCTGGATCTTCGGCTGGTAGTGCAGCTCCAGTTCGCGCCCGGCCAATGCTCCGGCCAGCTCGCCATCGGCGAGGTCGATCGTCGCCGGCATCTTCTGCCCGCGGACTTCGGTCGTTCGCGTCAGGATCAGCTCCAGTTTCTCGACGTTGAGCGGTTTGGACACCGCACCGACGAGGTTGAGCCCGCGCAGGGTGGCGAGCAACCCGGCGCTCTCGATGACGCGCTCGTCCTCGATGCTGAGGATGGCGATGGCGCACTGCAGCCCCATGCTCGCCAGCATGCGGATGGTCTCGATGCCATCCTTGCCGGGCATCCGCAGGTCGACGAGGATCAGGTCGAACCTCGCACCCCGTTCGGTGACGGCCTGCAGCGCTTCGCGGCTGCTCTTGGCCTCGACCACGCGCTCGATGCCGAGGGAGCCGAGTACGCCACGCACCC
>JBBTJT010000072.1:0-13354 GCA_038059315.1 Gemmatimonadota bacterium | reverse complement strand
CCCCCCCCCCCCCCCCCCCCCCCCCACCCCCCCCCCCCCACTCCGCACCCGACCTCTGAGCGGGCCCCAACTCCTTGCCCCTGTTGGTGATGCGTGTCACATTTCTTGAATGGCTTGGTTCCGCAAGGAAAAGAAGCTCCGCGAACCCCGACTTGAGCGCCTGGAGATCCCGGCGGACGTCTGGGAGAAATGCGAAGCGTGTGGGCATACGGACATCCGGGAGAAGCTCGTCCGGAACTGGCACGTATGCCCGTCCTGCGATTTTCACCGCCGGATGCGCGCCCACGAGTACGCGGCGCTCCTGCTGGATGAGGGGTCCATCGAGGAGACCGAGGTCGACCTGCGGTCCAAGGATCCCCTGGGCTTTCCGGAGTACCCGGCTCGCCTGAAGAAGGCCCTCGGCGTCGCCGGTGATGCCGACGCGATCCTGACGGCCACCGGCACCATGGAGAAGATGCCGGTGAACCTCGGGGTCATGGACTTCGCCTTCATGGGCGGTTCCATGGGCTCCGTGGTGGGGGAGAAGATCGCCCGGCTGGCCCAGCGCTCCCTGGAGAAGAAATTCCCGCTGATCATCATCTCGGCGTCCGGCGGCGCGCGCATGCAGGAAGGCGTGCTGTCGCTGATGCAGATGGCCAAGACGTCGGCCGTGCTCAGCCAGTTAAACGACCGTGCGATTCCCTACGTGTCGATACTCACCAACCCGACCACTGGCGGCGTGAGCGCGTCGTTCGCGATGCTCGGCGACGCGATCCTCGCCGAGCCGGGGGCGGTGATCGGCTTCGCCGGCCCGCGCGTGATCCGGCAGACGCTCGGGCAGGACCTTCCCGAGGGCTTCCAGACGGCCGAGTTCCTGCTGGAGCGCGGCATGGTGGACCACGTTTCCCACCGACACGAGCTCAAGCAGACGGTCGGGCGGCTGCTGCGGCACATGAGCCTGAAACCGGTAGCCACCGGGTGGGCGTCCGCCTGAAGACATACCACGACGCGCTCGATTTCCTGTACGCGCGCACGACCGGAAAATGGAAACTCGGTCTGGAACGGGTGCAAGAGTTGCTGCGCACGCTCGGCGATCCGCACCTGCAGCTTCGGGCCCTCCACGTGGCCGGCACCAACGGCAAGGGGAGCGTGTGCGCCACGCTCGACGCGGTGCTGCGCGCACGAGGCCTTCGGGTGGCCCGGTACACGTCTCCGCACCTCATCAATTTTCCCGAGCGGTTTCTGGTTGACGGCGTCTCCGTCTCGAGCGAGCGGATCGTCGAGTGGGTCGACCGCTGGACTCCCGACGTCGAGCGGCTCGGCGCCACGTTCTTCGAGGCGACGACGGCGATGGCCTTCCAGTTCTTTGCCGAGGCCGGCGTTGACGTCGCCGTGATCGAGACGGGCCTCGGCGGCCGGCTGGATGCCACCAACGTGCTGGCGCCCCTCGTGGCCGGCGTGACCAACATCCAGATCGATCATGTCGAGTACCTGGGGGCCACGCGGGAAGAGATCGCCTTCGAGAAGGCGGGGATCTTCAAGCCGGGGGTGCCGGCAATCGTCGGCGAGCCCGATGCCGACATTCGCGCGCTGCTCGTGGCGCACGCCCACGGGCACGGCGCGACCCCTGTGCGCGCGGTGTACGACGAAGCCGCGCTGAGCGAGGTGACCGTGACCGCCGACGAAACGCGCTTCGTGGCCCGCACGGCGCGCGGGGAACGCGAGGTGCGCACACCGCTCGTCGGCCGGCACCAGGCATCGAACGCGCTGGTGGCGCTGGCCATGCTCGAGGCGCTCCCCGACGACTTGCGCCCCGACGATGCCACGGTCGAGCGGGGGCTCGCCCGGGTGCGGCTCCCCGGGCGGTTCCAGCGGGTGGGCAAGCACGTCTTCGACGTGGCCCACAATCCCGATGGCGCGCGTGTGCTGGCGCGGACGCTCGAGGAGGCGCGCCTTCCCCGTCCGCTGGCGGCGGTCTTCAGCGTGCTGCACGACAAGGACTGGGCCTCGATGATGGCCGCCCTGGCGCCCCGCGTGGATCGCTTCATCGTGACGAACGCCCCGACCGCGCCGGCGAGCCGCGCGTGGAACGTCATCGACGTGCTGGCCCATGCCCGCGCGCAGGGGTGGGAAGCCGAAGTGGTGCGCGACTTCGACCGCGCGCTGGCCCGGGCGGACGAGGAGGGGGCCACCGTGCTGGTGACCGGCAGTTTTCACACCGTCGGGGACGCAATGTCAAGGTTGCAGGTATCGCCGACCGCCGGGTAAATTTCACGGATGCAAAACAAGGGACCGCTCCCGGGCTTCCGCGACTTCTATCCTGAAGATCTCGTCCGCCGCAGCGCGATATTTCGCGCCTGGCGCGCCGTGGCGCGCCGCTACTCGTTCGTCGAGTACGACGGACCTCCGCTCGAGCCGCTGGACCTGTACGCGCAGAAGAGCGGCGACGAGATCGTCACGCAGCTGTACAGCTTCGAGGACAAGGGCGCGCGCCAGGTGTCGCTGCGGCCGGAGATGACGCCGACGTTCGCGCGCATGGTGGCGGCGCGGGCCAACGCACTGCCCAAGCCGATTCGCTGGTTCTCGGTGCCGCAGCTGTTCCGGTACGAGCGGGCGCAGCGCGGCCGCCTGCGCGAGCATTTCCAGCTGAACGTGGACATCGTCGGCGAGCCGAGCGAGCTGGCCGATGCCGAACTGCTGTGCGTGGCCATCGACATCATGCGCGAACTCGGGCTGGGGCCCGACGACGTGCGGGCGAAGGTGAGCGACCGGCGCCTGCTCAACCTGCTGCTGGCGTCGATCGGCGTGGGCGAATCGCAGTTGGGCACCGTGTACGCGGCGCTCGACAAGATCGTGCGCGTGCCGCACGAGGTGACGCGCGAGAAGCTCGAGCTGGCCGGACTCGTGCCGAACCAGGTGGAGCGCGTGATGGCGCTTGCCGATGTCTCGTCGATGGACGACCTCGAACGCGACTTCGGGCACGTGGCGAGCGTGAAGCCTGCGCTCGAGCAGTTCGGGCGCTACCTCGGACACCTGCATGCCCTGGGCGTCGAGGCCTGGGTGGACATCGACCTGTCGATCGTGCGCGGGCTGGCCTACTACACGGGCACGGTCTTCGAGCTGTTCGACGCCCGGGGCGAACTGCGGGCGATCTGCGGCGGCGGCCGGTACGACAACCTGCTGGCCGCCCTCGGCGGGGTGGACCTTCCGGCGCTTGGCTTCGGTATGGGCGACGTGGTGCTCGGCGAGCTGCTCAAGGCGCACGGGCTGTTCGACGACGTGGTGGGCGACGGCCCGGAGTTCTGGGTGGTGAGCACCGTGCACAACATCCCGGCCACGGTGCTCGGCACCGCCGCGGCGTTGCGGCGGCTCGGGTACTCCGCCGAGTACGTGCTGAACGAGGAGAAGCTGCGCACGCAGAAGTCGGCGGCGCAGATCAAGGCGGCGGAACGCGCCGGCGCCTCGTGGCTGGTGATCTTTCGTGACGACGAGCATGCCGAAGTGCGGCCGCTCGCCCGCGAGAGGGGTGCGGTGGACCGGGAATGGCCGGTGATCGCGCTGCATGACCTGCAGGATCCCGAGCGCGGATACGCCGCACTCGCCGCGGCGGGGGTGCCCGCTGCCCGTGAAGACTGACCTACCTAACCGATGGCCGACGACAAGAAGCTGACGACCCGCGCTGCCGACTTCAGCGCGTGGTACAACGAACTGGTGTTGCGCTCCGAGCTGGCTGACTACTCGCCGGTGAAGGGCTCGATGGTCATCCGTCCCAATGGCTACGGCATCTGGGAGCGGATGCAGCGCGCCCTCGACGACATGTTCAAGGCGACGGGCCACCAGAACGCGTACTTCCCGCTTCTCATTCCGGAGAGCTTCCTGCAGAAGGAGGCGCAGCACGTCGAGGGGTTCGCTCCCGAGTGCGCGGTGGTGACGCACGGCGGCGGCAAGCTGCTGGAGGAGCCGCTGGTCATCCGGCCGACGTCGGAGACGATCATCTACCACATGTTCGCCAAGTGGACGCAGTCGTACCGCGACCTTCCCATTCTCATCAACCAGTGGGCGAACGTGGTGCGGTGGGAGATGCGCACGCGGCTCTTCCTGCGCACGCTCGAGTTCCTGTGGCAGGAGGGGCACACGGCGCACACCACGCACGACGAGGCACAGGAAGAGACGATCCGCATGCTGAACGTGTACCGCACGTTCATGGAAGAGTGGATGGCGATGCCCGTCATCACCGGGCTCAAGAGCGAGAGCGAGAAGTTCGCCGGCGCGCTGCGCACCTACGCCTGCGAAGCGATGATGCAGGACAACAAGGCGTTGCAGGCGGGTACGTCGCACAACCTCGGGCAGAATTTCTCCAGGGCCTTCGAACTGCAGTTCCAGGACGAGAAGGGCGAGATGGCGTTCGCCTGGAACACGTCGTGGGGCGTGAGCACGCGGATGATCGGCGGCCTCGTCATGACGCACGGCGACGACAATGGGCTGCGCGTGCCGCCGAAACTGGCGCCCATCGAGATCGTCATCGTGCCCATCTGGAAGAACGACGACGAACGCGCCCGCCTCACCGACGCGGCGGTGACGCTCAAGAACGAGCTGACCGCGTGGACGGGGCGCGACGGCGGCGACCGCCTGCGGGTGCACCTCGACCTGCGCGACGGCCTCAAGCCGGGCGCCAAGTACTACGAGTGGGAGCTGCGCGGCGTGCCGTTGCGCTTCGAACTGGGCCCCAAGGACCTGGAGAAGCAGGCGGTGTTCGCGGCGCGCCGCGACACGCGCGAGAAGCAGTCGATGCCGATGAGCGGACTCCCCGAGGCGGCCGCGGCGCTGCTGGCGCGAATCCAGCAGGACATGTTCGCGGCCGCGCTCGAACGGCGCGAGGCGAACAGCGTCCGTGGCGACGTCACCTACGATCGGTTCAAGGAGATCATGGAGGGCGCCGGCGGGTTCGTGTATGCCGGATGGTGCGGTGGCGCGGCCTGCGAAACCAAGGTGAAGGAAGAGACCAAGGCGACGATTCGCTGCATGCCCGATGCGGAGTTTCGCAGCGCCGTGGCGCCGGAGCACTGCCTGTGCTGCGGCCAGCCGGCGACCGTCGAGGCGCTGTGGGCGCGCGCGTACTAGGGCGCTCCTGCGAGCGTCGCCACGGCGGCGCCCTCTGGTGCGAGGGAGTCCCGCTGGCGCGCATCGCCGAGGGCGCCGGCACGCCGGCGTACGTGTACAGCGCCAACGCGCTGCGCGAGCGGTATCGCGCGCTCGATGCCGCGCTCGCCGGCGTGCCGCACCGCATTCACTACTCGCTGAAGGCCAACAGCAGCCACGGCCTGCTGCAGGTGTTGCGTGCCGAGGGGTGCGCGGCCGACGTGGTCTCGGGCGGCGAGCTGATGCGCGCGCAGTGCGCCGGCTTCGCGCCGTCGGAGATCATCTTTGGCGGGGTGGGGAAGTCGCGCGGCGAGATTCGGGCCGGCCTGCAGGCCGGGGTGAAGCTGCTCAACCTCGAATCGGCGGCCGAGCTGGCGATCGTCGAGGAGGAGGCACGGGCGCTGGGCGTGCGCGCCGGCATCGCGCTGCGCGTGAATCCCGAGGTGCACGTGGCCAACGCCCACGAGTTCATTGCCACCGGATCGCGCGGCCACAAGTTCGGCATTCCGTGGGGCGACGTGCCGGACATCGCCGCGCGCGCCATCGCGTCGAAGCACCTGGAACTGCTCGGGCTCGACATGCACGTGGGTTCGCAGTTGCTGTCGCTCGACCCCTACCGCGATGGGGTGGAGCGCCTGGCCGACCTGGCGCGCACCCTGCAGGCGCGGGGCGCGCCGCTGCGCTACCTCGATGCCGGCGGCGGGCTGCCGGCGCGCTACGACGACGAGGATGCGCCCGACCTCGAACTGTTCGCCAGCATCATCGTTCCGGTGGCGACGGCCCTCGGACTCGAGCTCATCGTCGAGCCGGGGCGCTTCGTGATGGCGGAAGCGGGGGCGCTGCTCACCCGCGTGCTCTACCGCAAGGCGTCGGGCGGCACGGACTTCGTCATCTGCGACGCGGGGATGTCGGAACTGCTGCGTCCGTCGCATTATGACGCATACCACGAGATCGAGGCGGTGCTGCCCCGAGATGGCACGGCCACCGTGGATGTCGTGGGGCCGATCTGCGAGACGGGCGACTTCCTTGCCCGCGACCGGCGGATGGACGACGTTCTCCCGGGCGACTTGCTCGCGGTGCACACCACGGGAGCGTACGGGTACGCGATGGCGCTCACCTACAACAGCCGTCCGCGCGTCCCGGAGGTGCTGGTGGACGGGTCGCGCTGGGCGGTGATCACGCGCCGAGAGACGTACGACGACCTGGTCCGGCTCGAAGCCGGAACCCTCGAATGGAAGGAGGCCTGATGCGCGTTGGTCTCATCAGCGATACGCACGACCGGCTGCCGGCGATCGTCCGGCTGCTGCAGGAGTTCCAGGAGCGGAAGGTGGACATGGTGCTGCACGCCGGCGACTACTGCGCGCCGTTCGCGCTGCAGCCGTTCCAGGACTACGCGGCGCCGATGGTGGGCGTCTTCGGCCGCACCGACGGCGACCGCGAGGGGCTGAAGGCGATTGCCGCGCAGACGCTGGCCTGCGAGTTGTTCGAGGCGCCGCACTCCATGCAGCTCGGCGAACACAAGATCCTGCTGGTGCACGACCTCGCGGACGTGTCGGAGCGCTCGATGCTGTCGCACTGCCTCGTGGTGCACGGCGCCGAGCACAAGCAGGAGATGAAGTCCCGGGGCGACACGCTGATCGTGAACCCCGGCGAAGGGTGCGGATGGGTGAACGGTGCGCCGACGGCGGCAATTCTCGACCTCGAGACGAGGCATTTGGAGTTCGTGAAGCTGGATGGGCCAGAATGGAAATTCTGACGGTAGACGGTAGACGGTAGACGGTAGACCACAACCCCACAGACGTGTCGCGCATCCTCATCCTTGATTGCGGTTCGCAGTTCACCCAGCTCATTGCCCGCCGGGTGCGCGAGGCGCGCGTCTACTGCGAAATCCACCCGCCCACCCGCACGCTGGAGTGGATCCGCGAGTGGAACCCGACGGGGATCATCCTCTCGGGCGGCCCGAGTTCGGTGACCGACGAGGGCGCGCCGGCGTTTGACCCGCGCATCCTCGACGCCGCACCGCTGCTCGGCGTCTGCTACGGCATGCAGTGGATCACGCTGGCCGAGGGCGGGCGGGTGGTCGGCGGCGGCGGGCGCGAGTATGGTCGCGCCGAGGTGCAGGTGGTGGAACCGGAGGGCCTGTTCGCCGGCTTCGGCGATGGCGAGAAGGCGACGGTCTGGATGAGCCACGGCGACCACGTGGAAGACGCGCCGCCCGGCTACGTGGTGACCGCGAAGAGCGACCGCGTCATCGCCGCTTTCCGGCACGCCACCAAGCCGGTTCACGCCGTGCAGTTTCACGCCGAGGTGGCGCACACCGTGCGCGGCGCCGATATCATCCAGAATTTCCTGTTCGGCATCTGCGGCTGCGCCCCCGACTGGACGCCGGGGCATTTCATCGACATCGAGGTGGCGAAGATCCGCGTGCTCGTCGGCGACCGGCACGTCATCTGCGGCCTGTCGGGAGGCGTGGACTCGTCGGTGGCGGCCGCGCTGGTGCACAAGGCGATCGGCGACCAGCTGACCTGCATCTTCGTGGACAACGGCCTGCTGCGCCTGCACGAGCGCGAGCAGGTGGAACGCACCATGGGGCAGCACCTCGGCATCAAGCTCATCACCGTGCGTGCCGAGGACCGCTTCCTGTCGGCGCTCGCCGGTGTGGAAGAGCCGGAACTGAAGCGGCGGATCATCGGGCACACGTTCATCGACGTGTTCGAGGATACCGCGGCGGAGGCAGGAAAGGGGGCAGAGTTCCTGGTGCAGGGAACACTCTACCCCGACGTCATCGAGTCGGTGAGCGCCAAGGGTGGCCCGAGCGCGACCATCAAGACGCATCACAACGTGGGCGGGCTCAAGGCCGACATGAAGTTCGAGCTCATCGAGCCGCTGCGCGAGCTGTTCAAGGACGAGGTGCGCAACGTGGGCCGCGAACTCGGCTTGCCAGAGGAAATGGTGGGACGGCATCCGTTCCCGGGCCCGGGCCTCGCCATTCGGGTGCTTGGCGCCGTGGACCGCGGCATCCTCGACACGCTGCGCCAGGCCGATGCGATCTACCTCGAGGAGATCCGCTCGGCCGGCCTGTACGGCGACATCTGGCAGGCGTTCGCCGTCTTCCTGCCCGTGCGTTCGGTGGGCGTGATGGGCGACGGCCGCACCTACGAATACGTGGTGGCGCTGCGCGCCGTGACGAGCACCGACGGGATGACGGCCGACTGGTTTGCGTTTCCGCCCGAAGTGCTGGGCCGCATCTCCAGCCGCATCATCAACGAGGTCAAGGGCGTGAACCGCGTGGTGTACGACGTGAGTTCCAAGCCGCCCGCGACGATCGAGTGGGAGTGACCTGGCGGCGACACCACCGCCCGCCCGGCTGATCCGCATGCAACCTCCCACGTGCGCCTGGCCCTCGCGCGCCGAGCTGCGCGAGATGCTCGGGCTGGCCGCGCCGGTGGTGGTCGTGCAGGTGGGACTGCAGCTCATGGGCTTCATCGACACGCTGATGGTCGGCCGCGTGTCGGCCGATGCGCTGGCCGCCGTGGCGCTCGGCAACTTCTACTTCTTCAACCTCGCCATCTTCGGCATGGGCACGCTGATGGCGCTCGATCCGGTGGTGTCGCAGGCACTGGGCGCCGGTGACCACGCCGGAGCGCGCCGTGGCGTCCAGCGCGGCGTGCTGCTGGCACTGGCCGTGAGCCTGGTGACCGGCCTCGCGTTCCTCGGCAGTGGCGCGGCATTTCGCCTGCTGCGGCAGCCCGACGCGGTGGTGCCGCTCGCCCGCGACTTCGTGCAATTGAGCATCGCAGGATTGCCGCCGTTCTTCGTGTTCGTCGTCCTGCGACAGTCGCTGCAGGCCATGCTCACCGTGCGGCCCCTGCTGCTGGCGATGCTCATCGGCAACGGCGTCAACCTCTTCGCCAACTGGGCGCTGATCTTCGGGCACCTGGGCGCCCCGCCGATGGGCGTGGCTGGATCTGCCTGGTCGACGGTGTTTGCCCGCTGGGTCATGCTGGCCGTACTCCTGGTCGCCGGCTGGCCGACGTTGCGGCCGCACCTGCGCGGTTCGTGGCGCGCGGCTGCGGCGGCGGGACCGTTGTGGCGCACACTGCGCCTAGGACTGCCGATCGGCCTGCAGTGGTTCTTCGAGGCCGGCGCGTTCGCCATGGCTACACTGATGTTCGGCTGGCTCGGCCTGGTTCCGCTGGCCGGACATGAGGTGGCGCTGAGCCTGGCGTCGCTCACGTTCATGGTGCCGGTCGGGTTCTCGAGCGCCGCCGCGGTGCTGGTGGGGAACGCGGTGGGTCGTCGCGACATGCCGTCGGCACGGCGCCACGCCGCCGGCGCCTGGGTGCTGGGCGTCGGCTTCATGGCCGTCAGCGGACTGCTGATGCTCGCCTTTCCCCGCGCCATCGCGCGGTGGTTCACGCAGGATCCGGCGGTCATCGCGGTGGCAGCGTCGCTCATCCCGATCGCCGGCGTCTTCCAGGTCTTCGACGGCACGCAGGCGGTGGCGGGCGGCCTCGCGCGAGGCACTGGTGACACCAAGGTGCCGATGCTCCTGCACCTCTGCGGCTTCTGGGCGATCGGCATACCGCTGTCGGCGCTCCTCGGGTTCGGCACGCTCCTCGGAGGCCCCGGCATCTGGTGGGGGCTGACGTCGGGACTGATCGTCGCGGCGACATTGCAATCGTGGCGCGTGCACCGCCGCCTGCGACTCGACATCGCGCGGGTGATGGTCGAACATCCGGCGACCCGGGTCTGAACGCGAAACAGGCGAAGCGCACGAGCGCTTCGCCTGACGGTGCCACCCGCGCGCGGAAGACCGCTAGATGCCCTTCTCCTCGAGCAGTTTGATGAACTGTGCCGGATCGGCGAGCGCGTTCAATCGCGCGGGGAGATCGGGCTCCTTGGAGAACTGGGCAATCTTGCCGAGCACCGGGAGGTACTGGTTCGATACCTCCAGCGGCGGCGCGACGATGAGGAAGAAGAAATGCACCGACTGGCCGTCCATGGCCTTGAAGTCGATGCCATCGCGCTTGCGGCCGAAAGCCACGCGCAGCTTGTCGACCACCAGCGAACGGCAGTGGGGAATGGCAATGCCGCGTCCGATGCCGGTGGAGCCGAGATTCTCGCGGCGCTTCAGCATCTTGAACAGCATTTGCTCGTTCTTGTCATCGAGCTTGAGCAGGCCGATCAGTTCCTTGAGGATCTCGTCCTTGGTCGTCCCGGCCAGTTCGAGCTGAACGGCATCTTCGGAGAAAAATTCGCGCAGTTCCATACAGGGCCCCAGTCACGCGGAAATGATCGATCGTCACGGAATTTTACTGCGTGGGGCGAGTGAAGTCAAATCGTGTTGTTGCACGGACTTGGCGTTCCGCTTAGGTTGCGGAGGATGCCAACTTTTCCGTTCCCGGTCTCCACCGCGGTGCCCGTATTTCTGGCGCCAATGGCGGGGGTGTCGGAGTCGCCGTTCCGGCGCCTCTGCCGCCGCTATGGCGCGGACGTCGTCGTGACGGAGTTTCTCTCAGCCGAGGGAATTCGCCGGGAAAATGAGGCGACGCTGAGCAAGCTGCGCTTCGGACCCGACGAACGGCCGATCGGGGTCCAGATCTTCGGTGCCGAGCCCGAGTCGATGGGCGAGGCCACGCGCCTGGTGACCGACGTCTTCCAGCCGGATTACATCGACATCAATTTTGGCTGCCCGGTGAAGAAGGTCGTTCGCCGCAACGGTGGCTCGGGTTGCCTGAAGGACCTCGACCTCGTGCAGGCCGTCATCCGTGCCGTGGTGTCGGGCACGCACCTGCCGGTCACGGTGAAGATCCGCAGCGGGTGGAGCGAGGACCTGCGGGACCCGGTGGGGATCGCGCTGCGCTGCCAGGACGCCGGTGCGCGCATGCTCGCGCTGCACGCGCGCACGCGCACGCAGATGTACTCCGGTTCGGCCCGTTGGGACGAGATCGCCCGCGTGGTCGATGCGCTCGACATTCCGGTGCTCGGGAACGGCGACATCAAGACGGCGGCCGATGCGCACCGCATGTGGACCCAGACGAACTGTGCCGGGGTGATGATCGCCCGCGGCTCGTATGGCCAGCCGTGGATCTTTCGCGAAGCGCGCGCGCTGATCGACGGCACGGACGTGCCGCCGACGCCCACCGTGCCGGAGCGGTTTGCGGCGGCGCTCGAACATGCACGGATGGTGCAGGAGTACGAAGCCGACCTTGTGGGCGCGGCGCTCGAGTTCCGCAAGCACCTGGGATGGTACGTGAAGGGGCTGCCGGGGTCGGCTGACCTGCGTCGCCGGCTGCATGCGGTCAACTCGTTCGATGAAGTCGCGGGAATCTTCAGCGACTATCTGGCCAGCGACTGGATGCAGGCGGTGGCGCAGGGCGAGGCGGCCGCGGCCGCGGGACCACTGGCGTGACGCGCGAGCGCGTGCGCGCACTGCTGGCCGAAGTGGCGGCGGGGAAGCGCACGGTGGAGGATGCGCTGGCGCACCTCGACGCGGCACCGGTGGAGGACCTCCTGTTTGCGCAGATCGATCACCATCGGGCGCTGCGCCAGGGGTATCCGGAGGTCGTCTTCGGTGAAGGAAAGACTCCCGAACAGATTCTGCTGATCTGCGAACGGCTGGCCGCGCGCGGCGACGGGTTTCTGGTGACGCGAACCAGCGAGTCCACGCGCGCTGTGCTGGCCGCGGCGTATCCCGGCGCGGAGATCGACGCACTTGGGCGCACTGTGCTCCTGCGCGCGGCCTCGGCGATGCCGCCGGTGGACACGGGAGCGCTGGTGGTGACGGCGGGCACCGGGGACCTGCCCGTCGCGCAGGAGTGCGTGGTGGCCTTGGGCGCCTTCGGCCACGCCGCCCGGCGCGTGGCCGACGTTGGCGTGGCCGGCATCCACCGGGTGCTGGCCCAGCAGGAGACGCTGCGTTCGGCGCGCGTGGTCGTGGTGGTGGCCGGCATGGACGGCGCCCTGCCGTCGGTCGTGGGCGGCATGGTGCGCGTGCCGGTGATCGCGGTGCCGACGAGCATCGGGTACGGCGCGAGTTTCCAGGGCCTGTCGGCGCTGCTGACCATGCTCAACTCCTGCGCCGCCGGCGTGGTGGTCTGCAACATCGACAATGGGTTCGGGGCCGCGGTCGCCGCCGCGCGCATTCTCTCGCCGGCGCCGTAGCACGTGGCCATCGCGGTTGCGTTCTTCCTGCTGGGGTTCGTGGCCGGACTCGCCGGGGCGGTGCGGCTGGTGCGGTGGCGCCGCGAGGAGGACGAGCGCTCGCTGGTGGAGGTGAAGCCGATCCGGCGGCCGGAGCACAATCCGGCGCGCGTGCTGCGCGGCGGCAGCATGGCGACGACCGCCGATCGCGACGCCCTCGAGCTGGTGGACGAGTTGCGCCCGTTCCTTCACGACGTGGCGCGCCAGCACGGCGCTGACGAGGTGACGCTCTGGCGGCACGCCGTCGGTGAGGCCGGACGATACGAGATCGTGGCGTGGTCCGGGGAAGGGCCGCCGCCCGCCGCCTCCGGCTGGGGCGATGCCGCGGGGCGCGCGCTGGTGGAGTGGTCGGCCACGGAGCAGATGGTCGGCTTCGAGCGCCGCGACGGAGAACCCACGGTGGCCATCTGTCCGGTGAAGTTCGCCTCCGGTGAGCCGACGGGAGCGATCGTGTTTCGCGCGGCGGAGAAGTTCGCCACGACGCGCGACGCGTTGCGCGACTGGCTGCCGCGCCACGCCGCACAGGTGGGGCGCCACGTGAGCCTGTTCACGACGCGCAATGAAGTGGCGCGGCAAAGCCGGTTCACTCGCGCCCTGCTGCGGATAGCCCGTGACCTCCAGCGCGTGCACGAGCCGAGGGAACTGAAGCTCGCATTGTGCGACTATGCCTGCGAGGTCACCGGCGGCGATTTCGCGGCGCTGGTACGCTGGGACGCCACCGAGCAGGTGGGCCGCGTCGCCGCGTGCACCAGCGATGCCCCGGACCTTCTGCACGACGGGACGGTGACGGCGACCTCGCTGGTGGGTGCGGCCTGCGCCGACGGCAGCGCCGCGTTCTGGGAGGACGCGCGCTTCCTGATGGAGCGCGGGGGCGTGCTGCGCGATGATGACGGCGGTTTTGTCGCGGGTTCGTTTGCGGCGCTGCCGCTGCTGCGGGGCGGCCATGCCATTGGTGCGCTGGTGGTCGGCGCCGAGCGCCCGGGCGTGCTCCGGGCGCTCGAGATCCGCAACGGCAGCGTGCTGTGTGCGC
>JBBTJT010000071.1:2154-11049 GCA_038059315.1 Gemmatimonadota bacterium | reverse complement strand
CGTGACCAGCCTCGCCGGACGGATCGCGCTCGTCACCGGCGCCGGCCGGCGCGTGGGGCAGTCCATCGCCCTGGCCCTCGGAGCCGAGGGGTGCCGCGTGGGTGTCCATTACCATGGGTCCAAGATCGGCGCGCACCGGACGGCGGCCGCGCTGCGCGGGCTCGGCGTGGAGACGGAGGTCTTTTCCGCCGACCTGTCGAAGCCCGACGCACCCGGCCTGCTCGTCGAGCAGGTGGCGGCGCACTTTGGCGGGCTCGACCTGCTGGTGAACTCCGCGGCCGTGATGAACCGGCTGCCGCTCGAGACGGTCACCGAGGCGGAGTGGGACGAGACGTTCGCGGTGAATGCACGGGCCCCGTTCTTCCTGTCGCTGGCCGCCGCGCGCGTGATGGGCGAGCGCGGCGGCGCGATCGTGAGCATTGGCGATCACCTGGCGCACGAGTCGTGGCCGCTCCTCGTGCCGCACGCCGTCAGCAAGGGCGCCGTGGAGACAATGACGCGGCAGCTGGCGGCGCAATTCGCCCCGCGGGTGCGCGTCAACGCCGTCGTGCCGGGCGCGGTGCTCGCGCCGGAGGGATGGCCGGCGGCGGCCCGCCAGAAGTTCATCGACGGCACCCCCATGCAGCGGCTCGGCGTTCCCGACGACGTCGCGCAGGCCGTGGTATATCTCGCCTCGGCGAGCTACGTCACCGGTGAGGTGCTGTTCGTCGACGGCGGGCGTCACCTGCGTTGAGCGGCGCACGGCGCGCCGCGGTGGCGCCGGTGGGTCCCGGATCGACGGACGCCCCCTTCCAGTGCGCTTGACGCCTGTTAGATCTTTCAGGGAGCGCGGGGCATTCCATCACCCCGCCACCCACCACTCTCCACCCGATCCCCAGAATAGACGTGGCGACGCACGACTTTGAAGTGGTGATCATCGGCGCCGGTCCGGCAGGACTCTGCGCGGGCATGTACGCCGGGCGGTCGATGCTCAGGACCGCGGTGCTCGAGCGGGGAATACCCGGCGGCGAGCTCCTCAACACCGAGCTGATCGAGGACTACATCGGCTTCGAGTCCATCCTGGGCGCCGAACTCGCCGAGAAGTTCCAGGCGCACGCCGTGAAGTTCGGGATGGACCTGCGCACCTTCGTGAGCGTCCAGAAGGTCACCAGGCAGCCCGACGGCACGTTCGCGGTCACGGTCGAGGGGGGCGACGTCTACCGCGCCGGCGCGGTCATCGTCACGGCCGGCGGCACACCGGTGAAGCTGGGCGTCGCCGGCGAGCTCGAGTATGCCGGCAAGGGCGTGTCGTACTGCGCCATCTGCGACGGCGCGTTCTACAAGGGACATACCATCATGGTGGTGGGAGGCGGTGACGCCGCGCTCGAAGAGGCGGACTTCCTCACGCGCTATGCCGAGAAGGTCTACCTCGTGCACCGCCGCGACGAGTTCCGCGCGTCGAAGATCGTGCAGAAGCGCGCGCTGTCGAATCCCCGGATCGTGCCGGTCCTCGACACGGTGGTCGACTCCATCCACGGCGACGCGCAGGAACTCATGTCGCACGCGAAGATCCGCAATGTCAAGACCGGCGAGGCGCGCGACCTCGTGGCCACCGGGTGCTTCGTCTTCGTCGGCTTCACGCCCAACACCGGCGTCATCGACGGCCACTTCGAGCACGACAGCGCCGGCTACATCCTCACCGACGCCAACATGATGACGTCCATCGAGGGACTCTTCGCCGCCGGCGACGTGCGCGTGCAGCTCACGCGGCAGGTCACCACGGCCGTGGGCGACGCCACCACCGCGGCCATCGCCGTGGAGAAGTACCTCACCGCCCGGCGCACGGGTCAACCGGCGCCGGCGGCAATGCCGATGCTGGTGCGCCACGGATGATCGTTCACACCCTCACCGTGGGGCCGTTCCAGGAGAACTGCTACCTCCTGGGCGACGGCGCCACGCGTGATGCGGTGCTCATCGATCCGGGCGATGAAGCGGAACGCCTTGTCGATGCCATCGAGCGGGACGGATGGACCCTGCGCGCGCTCTGGATCACCCATGGCCACATTGACCACGTCGGTGGCATCGCCGCGCTCAAGCGCCACCGGGACGTGCCGGTCTACCTGCATCCAGCCGACCGGGCGCTGTACGATCGCGCCGCGGAGCAGGGGACGCAGTTCGGCCTGCGCATCGAGACGCCGCCGCCGCCCGATCACGACCTGGCCGAAGGGGACGTCATGAGCGTCGGCACGCTGTCGTTCGGCGTCATTCACGTGCCCGGGCATTCGCCGGGACATGTGGCCTTCGTCGGTCACGGCGTCGTGTTCGGCGGTGACTGCCTCTTTGCCGGGTCGATCGGGCGCACGGACCTGCCGCTATCCGATCCGCAGGCGCTGGCGCGGTCGCTGGAGCGCTTCGCGGCGCTCCCCGGGGAGACGGTGGTCTACCCGGGTCACGGTCCGGCCACCACGGTTCGCGAGGAGCGGCGCTCCAACCCGTTTCTGACCGGCGGCGCGCGCCTGATCGCCCGGTGACGCGACCGCTGGCGGGCGCGCTGCTCGTGGCGCTCTGGCTGGGAGCGGCGCTGCTCACGGTCACCGTCGTTGCGCCGGGCGCCTTCGCGGTGCTTCCCACGCGCACGATGGCCGGCGAGATGGTGGGGCGTGTGCTGCCTGTCGTCTTCGGCGGCGCCATCGTCGTGCCGGCGCTCGTCTTCTGGCTCGTGCCCCCGGTGCGCCGCTCCCTGCCGGCGCTGGCGGCGAGCGCGTTCGCCGTACTGTCGTCGGTCGTTGCGCTGGCCGTGGTCAACCCGCGCATCGCCGCCGTTCGTGTGGTGGCCGTTGTCCCCATTGACCAGCTCTCCCCGGGCGACCCACGGCGCGCGCTCTTCGGCCTGCTGCACTTCATCTCGGTGGCGCTGCTCGGCGCTGCCATGCTTGCCCTCGGCGGCTTGCTCGTGACGCTCGCGCGCACCACTGTTTCCCGTGTCCGAACATCCGGAGAGGCTCGATGACCACCAGGCGCGGCGTCCGTCCGCTCGTTCTCGCGCTGGTGGCGAGCCTCGGCGTGGCGTGCTCCGCCACGACGACGGAGCTGCAGTCGGTGCCCTACGGGTTTCTCACCTTCGTCGCGCAGAAATCAACGGCGGGCCACACCGCGCTGCCGATCGGGACGTTCTACAACGCCAGCGGACTCGGTGTCCCCACCTCCACGGCGCCGTGGGATTCGTGCCGGGTGCAGGCGTACTCCGCGGCGCCGGCCGTCGGCCTCGGCAGCGTCTTCCCGTCGATGAACGCGGGACCGTCGATCCAGCTGAAGCTGCCCTTGCGCACCGACTCGCTCTTCCCGGTCGCCAGCGGCAGCGACATGCACTACAAGCCACGATCGGGCGGCGCAATTCCGTACACGCCGGGCGACTCGGTCGGGGTGGTGATCCCGGGAGCCGGCGGCGAAGGGGGATTCCCGGCCATTTCGTTCAGGGCCAAGACAGCGGAGGCCTTCGCCGTGCAGGACTTCGGTGTTCCCGCGGTCGGCTCGCGCATCGATGTGCGGTGGAACGCGGCGCAGGACGACAATGCGACGATGGTCTTCTCGTTTCGCTACACGACGCCGGGAGCGACCGTGCAGGGCACGCAGATCTACTGCCAGTTCCGCGACGACGGCGCCGATTCCATCCCGACGCGGTTCGTCGGTTCGTGGGTGTCGGCGGCGCAGAAGACGTGGGTGGCCTCGCGCGTCCGCACGTACGTCGCCCCGGTCGCGAAGGGCGGGTATTTCGACTTCATCTCCACGTACGACATTCCGACGCCCCCTTCGCCGTAGGCGCAGGTGATGCCATGACCGCCGACGTGCGCATCGAACGCGATCCCCTGGGCACCATGGAGGTGCCGGCCACGGCGCTGTGGGGCATCCAGACGGAGCGGGCGCGCCGCAACTTTCCCATCAGCGGCCTGCTCCCCCTGCCGGGCTTCGTCGACGCCGTCGTGCGCATCAAGCGGGCGGCGGCGCTCGCCCACCAGGCGCTCGGCACGCTCGACGACGAGCGCGCCGGCGCGATCGTGCGGGCGGCCGACGAGGTGCTCGCCGGCCGGCACCGCGACCAGTTCGTCGTCGATCCGTACCAAGCGGGCGCGGGCACCTCGCACCACATGAACGTCAACGAGGTCCTCGCCAACCGCGCCAACGAGCTGCTCGGCACGCCGCGTGGCAGCTACGCCCCGGTGCATCCCAACGATCACGTCAACCAGGCGCAGTCCACCAACGACGTCATCCCCACGGCGATCCGCCTCGCCGTGTTGACGGCGTTCGGCGGCTTCGACGAGTCGGCCGCCGCGCTCGAGCAGTCGCTGGCCGAGCGTGGCCGCGCCTTCGACGGCGTCATCAAGGCCGGTCGCACCCATTTGCAGGACGCCCTGCCCATCCGGCTGGGGCAGGAGTTCGCCGCGTATGCCGGCACGGTGGCGCGGTCGCGCCAGCGGCTTGCCCGTGCGCTCGACGACCTGCGCGACCTCGGCATCGGCGGCACGGCCGTCGGCACGGGCGCCAACACCGAGCCAGGCTACGCCGCGCGCGTGGTGCTCCAGCTCCGCGGCGACACCGGACTGGCGCTGCGGGAGGGCGCGGACCGCGTGCAGTTGATGCAGTCCATGGGCGATGTCGCGGCATTCCACGCGATGCTGCGCGTCTTCGCGGCCGACCTCTCCAAGATCGCCAGTGACCTGCGCCTGCTCGCCAGCGGGCCGCGCACCGGCCTCGATGAGATCAGGCTCCCGGCGGTCCAGCCGGGGTCGTCGATCATGCCGGGCAAGGTCAACCCGTCCATTCCGGAGATGGTCAACCAGGTGTGCCTGCAGGTGCTGGGCAATGACGCCACCGTGTCGGCCGCGGCGGCGCACGGGGAACTCGAACTCAACGTGATGATGCCCGTCATCGCGCACAACGTGCTCTTCTCGCTCACCATCTTCGGCAACGCACTGCGCGTGCTGGCCGAGCGCTGCGTGGCGGGCATCGAGGCCAATCGTGCACAGGCCGCGTACTGGGTGGAGCGTTCCGCCGCGCTGGCGACGGCGCTCGCCCCGGTGATCGGATACGCGAAGGCCGCCGAGTTGGCCAAGCGGAGCGTGGCCGAAGGGGTGCTGATTCGTGACTTGGTGGCGCGCGAGCAGTTGCTCCCGCCGGACGACCTGGCGCGCCTGCTCGACCTGGACCGCCTGACGCGAGAGCGCGAGCCGTAGCGCCTTTGCCGCCCGCGCTCCCGGTCTCACGCGTTGCGGCGTTTCCGCGCCCTTCCTTCCCGCCATCCCGATCGGTAATCTCAGGTATGCGCATCACCACCTGGGCCGAATACGGCGTCATCTGTGCCCTGCATCTTGCGCGCCGCGCCGGCGAAGGGCTGGTCAGCGGGCGGGAGATCGCGGAGCGCGAGAAGCTCCCCCCCGACTATGCCGAGCAGATCCTGCTGCGCCTGCGGCGCGCCGGAATCGTCACGAGCACGCGCGGCGCCCGGGGCGGCTACGCGCTGGCGCGCCCATCCGCGGACATCACGGTTCGTGAGATCCTCGCCGCGTCGGAACTCGTGACCTTCGACCTGCACTGCGAGACGCATCCGGTGGACGAGGCCCGTTGCGCGGCGTCGCACGACTGCTCGATCCGGCCGGTGTGGCAGATGCTGCAGCGGCGCATCGACGAGGTGCTCGAGGGCGTACGCCTCTCCGACCTGCTCGAGCAGGAGAGTGCCGTGCGCCAGCGGGTGGGGCTTCCGGTTCTTCTCTAGCACCGTGACCTGGCCACCGTTCATCGAGGCGATGATCACGCGCCGCCGCCTCCGGCAGCGGGCGGGGTCGGTGGTCGCCGCGCTCTTCCGTGAGCCGGCCGAAGGCGACGTGCTCTGGCTTGCCGACGAGGCCTCCAGCGGCGACGTCGATCATGCGCGATGGGAACTGCGCTACGCGCGACGGGCGCTGGGGCTGCTGGCCGCGCAGCGCGACGCGCTGGACGATCGCACCGCGTCAGACATCGCCTCGGCCATTTCGGCGGCGTTTGCCATCGATCCGCACGTGGCCCCCGATCACCGGGCGCTGGCTGAACGACAGTTCAACGACCGCGTCACGACGTATCGCGAGGCGCTGCAGTCGCGTGGCGGAGCGATTGGCCCGGCCGACAAGCTCGGCCGCATGCTGCTGGCGTTCGCGTCCGATGCCGCGCGCACGGCAGGGTCACCGCTGCCGCGCGCCATCGCCCTCATGGAGCGCTACCTCGCCGAGGCCAGCGAGGCGCTGCGAGACGCGTACGGCGGCGCCCCGCAGTTGCCGGAGGATCGAAAGCCGTCCGACGCGCTGGTGCGGCGAGAGTGAGACAGAAGACGACAGAGAACGACAGAAAACGACAGAGAACGACAGAGAACGACAGAAAACGACAGAGGCGACCGATCTTCCCGGCCGCCTCTGTCGTAGTCTGTCATGCTCTTCCCAAATGCCGAAGCGGGGACTCGAACCCCGACGGGCTAGTGCCCACTGCGCCCTGAACGCAGCGCGTCTACCAATTCCACCACTTCGGCAGGGAAACGGAACGTAGCCGGACGCGTGGGGTGAATCAAGGCATGACTAAGGTGGAGTGCGGGGTGCGGGGGCCTGGTTCGGGGGGACGAGTGGAGGCGGAGTCAGGGGGGACGAATGGAGCCCGGGGAGGGGGGACGAGTGGACGGCGGGCGCGGAGGACGGCGGAGCCTTCGCCGCTGCCTGGTTCGTCTCTTCCGGGGCACTCTGCGCGGCAATCGTGGGACCCCCGGTCCTCATCGGTGTAGATTTCAAGGTTACGCATCAAGCGCCGATCGTCCACCGACTACCGTCTACCGTCTACCGTCTACCGTCTGATTGATCAAGCCTCCCCCCGATCTCGAGATCATCGCTCGCAACAAGCGCGCCCGCCACGACTACGAGATTCTCGAGACGTGGGAGGCGGGGCTGGTGCTGCGCGGCACCGAGGTCAAGTCCCTGCGCAACGGCAAGGCCAACCTCACCGACGCGTACGGGGTGGTGAAGGACGGTGAGCTCTGGCTGCTCAACCTCCACATCTCCCCCTACGAGCAGGGGTCGTCGTGGAACCACGAACCGACGCGCACGCGCAAGCTGCTGCTGCACGCCCGGGAGATCCGCCACCTGATCGGCGCCGTCGAGCGCAAGGGACTCACGGTCGTGCCGCTCGAGATGCGATTCCGCAACGGGCGCGCGAAGGTCGTCATCGCCCTCGGGCGCGGCAAGAAGCTGCACGACAAGCGACAGGACCTGAAGGAGCGTGACGCGCAGCGCGAAGTCGCGCGCGCGGTGCGCACCCGCCGTTGATGCTCGCCGCCCTGCTGGCCCTCACCCTCGGTAGCGCCGCCGACTCGCTGCGACTGGTGGTCAACGGCCGCGACTCGGCCATCGTGGCCCGATCGGAACTCCAGGCCACGTACGTGTCGGCCGACGCCGCGACCACCGCCCTGGCCGGACGTGTGCAGCGGCTCCCCAATCATCGCTTCCTGCTCAGCGTCGGCGGCGTCGCCTTCGAGATCGCCGACCGCTCGTCGTTCGCGCTCAGCGATGGGCGGGTGTATCCGCTGATGGCGCCGGCGCGCGAGCGCGACGGGCGGCTGGAGATTCCGGTGCAGTTCTTCACCGACGTCGCGCCGCGCGCCGGCGCCCGCCTGGCATGGAATCCCGTGAGTCGCCGCCTCGCCGTCGTCGCCGCGCGCTCGATGGCCTCGGTGCCGGCCAGCTCGCCGCCCGCCACCGTGGCACCTCCCACGGTGGCGCCCGCCCCGTTGGCGCCCGCCACGGTGGCGCCCGCCGGCACCCGCCCGCAGCCGTCGGGGTCGGCGGCCACGCGCGGCGTCCGGCGGCGCGTCATCGTCATCGATGCCGGGCACGGCGGGCGTGACCCCGGAATGCGCGGCTGGAGTCCCGACCGCACGCCCGTGCGGGAGAAGGACGTCGTGCTCGGCGTCGCCCGCCGGCTCGAGCAGGAACTCGAGAACCGCGGATACGCGGTGGTGATGACGCGCAGCAGCGACACGCTCGTGGCGCTCGACGACCGCGGCAAGATCGCCAATCGCAGCAAGGGCGACCTGTTCATCTCGGTGCACGTCAACGCGGCCAACCCGAAATGGCGCGACCCGCAGGCGGCCCGCGGCTTCGAGACGTATTTCCTCGCCGAGGCGAAGACCGAGGACGAGCGCCGCGTGGCGCAGATGGAAAACGAAGTGGTGCGCTTCGAGACCGACGCCGACGCGCCCAGGCACGATCCGCTGGGCTTCATCATCAACGACATGGCCCAGAACGAGCACCTGCGCGAGTCGAGTGACCTGGCCGACGGCATCCAGCGCGCGCTGCGCCGGGTGCACCCCGGGCCCAGCCGCGGCGTGAAGCAGGCAGGTTTTCGCGTCCTCGTGAAGGCCTACATGCCGGCCGTGCTCGTCGAGATCGGCTTTGGAACCAACGCCGCCGAGGCGGCATACCTCAATTCGGAATCGGGCCAGCGCGCGCTCGCCTCGGCCATCGCCGAAGCGGCCGCGGAATACCTGGGGCGATACGAGCAGCGCGTGGGGAACGGAAAGTGAGACGGCAGACGGTAGACGGTAGACGGCAGACGGTAGACCGTTGGCGGTGGACGGCAGGTTGCGCCGCCGGCCGCTGGCGTCGGGTGCGTCGCTCGCTGTTTCATCTACCGTCCACCGTCTGCTGTCTACTTTCTCTTTCCGGCTGCGCCTACTACAACGGCCTGTACAACGCCAAGGTCGAGACGCGCGCGGCCGATCGCCTCAGCCGGCAGGGCCGGGACGCGGAGGCGATGTCGCGGTACGCCACGGCGGCCGCCAAGGCCGAGACGGTGCTCGTCCGCTACCCGAAGTCGCGGTGGCGCCCCCAGGCGCTGACGCTTGCT
>JBBTJT010000071.1:0-2144 GCA_038059315.1 Gemmatimonadota bacterium | reverse complement strand
CGTGGCGCAGGCCGCCTGCGACGTGCGCGACGCGCACCCGGCGCAGGCGCTTCGCGCACTCGAGCCGCTCGCCGCGCGGGGGCACCCCTCCGTGCGCCCGAGCGCCGCGCTCTGGGCCGTGCGCGCCGCCATCGCGCTGGGCGACGCCGAGCATGCGCGCACCGTCCTCGGTCCGCTCGACGCCAGCGCCGCACAGTGGGAACTGGCCCAGGCGGCGCTCTCCGAGCACCGCTACGCGGTGGCCGAGTCGCTGTTGACGCTGCGCGCGGCGCGCGGCGACGTTCGGCCCGACGCCACGCCGCTGCTGCGCACGTTCTGGGTGTCCGGCCAGCCCGACGCGGTGGAGCGGCTCGTCAACCGCTGGGCCGCGGCCGATACGCGCCCCGCCGACAAGCTGGCGCTGCACGTGCTGGCGGCCTCGCTGCAGATCGACGCTGGCCTCGACGCGCGCGCCCGCACGCACCTCCTCGCCGTGCGGCGGCTGGCGACCGACAGCGTGACCGACGGTGAAGCCGCCGCCCGGCTCACGCTTCTTTCCCTGGCGCCGCTGTCGCGAATCGAAGATGTGGCCGCGAGCGTGCGCCGCAACGCCGTTCCGGGGCGGACGGCCTCGCTGCAACGTCGGCTCGAGGACAACGTGGTGCTCGTGGAAATGCTCGCCAATCGACCCGACGCGTCGGGCGCATCGCTGTACCTGGCCGCCGAGGTGGCCCGCGATTCACTGCGCGCCCCGCGGCTCGCCGTCCAGCTGTTCAAGCGCATCGACCAGACGGTGCAGGGGGCGCTCCTGGCGCCTCGCGGACTCGCCACCGCGGCGTCACTCGACGCCGACTCGGCGGCGGCCGTCCGCGCCCGCCTGCGCGAGCGCTATCCCCGGTCGCCGTGGACGCTGGCGCTCGACGGCGCCAACCCGGGCGACTTCCCCGCGTACGAAGTCTCCGAGGCGACCCTGCGCGTGGCCTGGCGGGACGTGGCGCTGCAGTTCGCCGACTCGCTGACGCGCCTTCGCACCCCAGCCGCGCCGGCCGCCGCCAAGCGTCCCACGCGACCGGTGCGGAAGCCGAAGGGCGCTCCAGCGCCGGCCGGAGCGGGCCGGTGACCGCGGCGCTGGGCACGTCGGTCGCCGGCATCGAGTTCGCAAACCCGGTGCTGCTGGCGTCGGGTACTGCGGGCTACGGCCGAGAACTCGCCGGCGTCATCGACCTCGACCGGCTCGGCGGATTCGTGACCAAGGCCGTGAGCCCCGAGCCCCGGCACGGCAACAACGCGCCGCGCGTCTGGGACTTCGACGGCGGGATGATCAACGCCGTCGGCCTCGCCAATCCGGGACTCGAGGCCGTGCGCACCGAGGCGCTGCCCTGGATCGCGCAGCACGTGCGATCGGCGAGGGTGCTGGTGAACGTGGTCGGCCGGACGGTCGAGGAGTATGCCGAGGTCGTTGCCGGGCTCGACACGTCGCCGGGCTTTCACGGCTTCGAGCTGAACGTGAGCTGCCCGAACACCGGCAAGGGCGGGCTCGAGTTCGGTGCCGATCCCGAGGCGCTGCGCGCCCTCGTCACCGGGGTGCGCTCGGTCACGGCGAAGCCGCTCTTCGTCAAGCTGTCGCCGATGCTCAGCGACGTGGTGGGCACCGCGCGCGCGGCGGTCGAGGCCGGCGCCGACGGGCTGACGCTCTTCAACACGATGCCCGGGCTCGTCGTCGAGACGGAGACCCGTCGCCCCGCGCTCGGGTTCGGCAGTGGCGGAGTGAGCGGGCCCGCGCTCCTTCCCGTAGCCGCGCTGGCCACGTGGCGCGTGACGCGGGCACTCCCCGGCGTGCCGGTCATCGGCACGGGCGGCGTCGGCACCACGGATCATGCCCTGCAACTCATTCTCGCCGGCGCTTCGCTGGTGGCGCTCGGCACCGCCGGCATGGCCGACCCCCACGCCGCCGGGCGCATCGTGACCGGCCTCGCGCGCTGGTGCGAGGAGCAGGGAGTTGCTCGCCTCGCCGACGTTCGCGGTACCCTTCAATGGCCCGGAAAGTGAATCAGCCAACCGCCAACCGCCAGCCGCCAACCGCGAAGCGCCAACCGCCAACGTGTATCGTGGCGCTGGACGTTCCGTCGCTCCACGCCGCGCGGGCGCTGGTCGCGCAGTTGGGG
>JBBTJT010000070.1:1550-51610 GCA_038059315.1 Gemmatimonadota bacterium | reverse complement strand
CTGCACGGTGGCGTTCGGGTGGAAGGGGGGAATCGGCACGTCGTCGCGGGTGTTGCCCAAGTCGCTGGGCGGCTACACGGTCGGCGTGCTGGTGCAGAGCAACTTCGGCGGTGTGTTGCAGGTGATGGGAGCGCCGGTGGGGCAGGAGCTTGGCCAATACGCATTCAAGGACGCCCTGTCGAGGGACGGCGGTGACGGGTCGATCATGATGGTGGTGGCCACCGACGCGCCGCTGAGCGACCGCAACCTCAAACGCCTGGCCTCGCGCGCGATGATGGGACTCGGGCGCACGGGATCATCGGCGTCGAACGGGAGCGGCGACTATGTCATCGCCTTCTCGACGGCCAGGGAAGTGCGCCGTGGGTTCCACGCCACGCGGCTGACGACGACAGAGCTGGCCAACGAGGAAATGTCGGGTGTCTTCGAGGCCGTGGTGGAGGGCACCGAGGAGGCCATCTACAACTCGCTGTTTCAGGCGACGACCGTCACGGGGAACGGGCGCACGGTCGAGGCCATACCGCTGGACAGGATGCGCGCCGTACTCAAACGGTATGGGCGCGCGCCGCAGTGACCGGTCGTCCCGTGACTACACCCCGCCTGTGCTGAGGGACAGCCGCCGGTAGGCGTCGACGACGCGCTCGAGCGCGGTGTCGGCGCCGGCGCCGCAGGCGGACAGGTGGCCCATCTTGCGTCCCGCCCGAGCCTCGCCCTTGCCGTAGAGGTGCAGGCGTACGCCCGGGAGGGCCAGCACACCGGCGAAGTCGGGGGCTTCGGCGCCCGACCAGAGATCGCCGAGGAGATTGTAGATGGCGGCCGGTCGCACCACGTCGGTGTCGCCAAGCGGGAGCCCGCAGACGGCCCGCACCAACTGCTCGAACTGGCTGGTGACGCACGCCCGCTCGGAGTGGTGATAGCTGTTGTGCGGGCGCGGGGCGAGTTCGTTGACAGAGAGCGACCCGTCTTCCACCAGGAAGAGCTCCACCGCGAGGAGCCCGATGACGCCCAGTTGCTCGGCGATGCCACAGGCGATCTCGGTGGCGCGCCGGGTCTCGACGTCATCGAAGCCGCCCGGGATCACGGACCAGGAGAGGACACCGTCCGTGTGGTGATTGCGCGATGGCGGGTAGGCGCGCATCTCGCCGTTGGGCGACCGCGCCACCATGACGCTGAGCTCGGCGCTGAGGTCGAGGAACTGCTCGGCGACACAGACCGGGGCGCCGATGCTCGTCCACGCCGGGGCCGCCTCCTCGAGATGAAAGACCCGCGCCTGACCGCGGCCGTCGTAGCCGCCGCTGGCCGCCTTCACGATGCAGGCACCGAACTCGCGTGCCGCGGCCACGGTGTCGTCGGCGCTGCGCACCACGCGGAAGGGACCCAGCGGGAAGCCGTGGTTGCGCAGCCACTCCTTCTGGCGGGCGCGGTCCTGCACGACGTGCAGGACACCGGGAGCTGGCCGCAATGGCGCGTGTCGGCCGGCGGCCTCGAGCGCGGCGAGCGGGATCTTCTCGATTTCCATGGTCACGACATCGACGCCGACGGCCAGTCGTGCAGCGGCATCGACGTCGCCCCACGGCGCGGTGATGGTCTGCGAGGCGAGCGCGCGTGCCGGGCAGTGCGCGTCGGGGTCGAGCACGTGGACGTCGTAGCCCATGGAGCGCGCGGCCATCGCCGCCATGCGCCCCAGCTGGCCGCCGCCAAAGAAACCGATGGTGGAGCCGGGGAGGAAGACGGTCACGGCAACTGCTGTTCGCGCACCAGCGCGGTGCGACTCGCCCGCCAGGCTCGAATGCGCTCTCGCACCTCGGGACGGTGGGTGCCGACGATCTCGGCGGCGAGGATGCCCGCGTTGGCCGCACCCGGCTTGCCGATGGCGAGTGTTCCCACCGGAATGCCGGCGGGCATCTGCACGATGGAGAGCAGGGCGTCGATGCCGTTGAGGGCCGTCGCCGGCATCGGGACGCCGAGCACCGGCACGAGCGTCTTGGAGGCGACCATGCCCGGCAGATGCGCCGCGCCGCCGGCGGCAGCGATGATGACCATGAGGCCACGCGCTTCGGCGTTCTCGGCGTACTCGAACATCCAGTCGGGCGTGCGGTGGGCCGAGACGACGGCCTTTTCGTAGGGGACGCCGAACTCATCGAGCATTTCGCAGGCGGGAGCGAGGTGCTCGTAGTCGCTGGCGCTTCCCATGATGACACCGACCAAGGGGGATTCTGTCATGAGGGAAAGATGGCATGTGTCGGTTGATTCCGGAATTCGGAATCCGGAACCGCCCGAACGCCTTGACAGGGTAGAACGTATGAAGGGAAAGCCGTACGTTTGCCCCACCCCCCATTCCCGGTTGCCCATGCTTCGCCGCCTTCTCGTTGCCCTCGCCGCCACCGCCGCCGCGGCCGGCGCGCAGCAGCCGCTCGACGCCGCGTACACCGCGCGCATCAGGGAGCTGACCCCGACCGACCCGAACTGGAAGTTCACCACCGAGCTGGTGGACCACCTGCCGGCGTCGAAGACGGTCCCGACGCCGCTGGCGGTGCTCGGCTACGTGCCGGGGACGATCGGCAGGCTGGGGAGCACGGCGGAGATCTACCGGTATTTCCGCACGGTGGCCGAGAAGTCGCCGCGCGTGAAGGTGTTCTCCATGGGGAAGACCGAGCTGGGGCGCGAGATGATCGTCGTCGCCGTCGGCAACGAGGCGACCATCCGCCGGCTCGACGACTACAAGAAGATGACCAATCGCATGGCCGACCCCCGCGGGATCTCGGCCGCCGAGCGATCGCAGCTGCTGAAGAACGCCAAGCCGATCTACTACATCAGCGCGTCGATCCACTCCCCCGAGACGGGGAGCCCGGACATGACGATGGAGCTGCTGTACCGCCTGGCGGTGGACGAGAGCGACTACTACAAGGCGATCCGCAAGAACGTCATCGTCATGATCAACCCGGTGTTCGAGGCCGACGGCCGCGACCACCAGGTGGACTGGTACAACCAGCAGAAGGCGCTGAAGATCACGCCGCAGCAGTCGGGCGGCCTGCCCTACTGGGGCAAGTACGTGGCGCACGACAACAACCGTGACGGGATGGTGGTGTCGCTGAACCTCACGCGGAACTGGCTGAAGACCTTCCTCGAGTGGCGGCCGACCGTCACGCACGACCTGCACGAGTCGGTGCCGTTCCTGTACGTCAGCACGGGCACGGGACCGTACAACGACGAGTTCGACCCGCTGACGATCGACGAGTGGCACACGCTGGCCTACCAGGAGATCACCGAGCTCACCCGCCGCCGCCTTCCCGGCGTCTGGACGCACAGCTTCTACGACGGCTGGGCGGCCAACTACCAGAACGCGATCGCCAACCTGCACAATGCGGCCGGGCGCTTCTACGAGACGTACACGGCCAGCGGCGCCGACTGCATCAACAACGTGCGCCTGCCGGCGACGGCGACGGCGCGCACCTGGGACCGTTCGAGCCCGCCGGTGAACGGCGTGAAGTGGTGCATCCGCTCCAACCACAACTATCAGCAGTCGGCGCTGCTCATCGCCATCAAGTACGTGGCTGACCATCGCGAGACGTTCGTCGCCAACAACATCACGAAGAACGAGAACACGGTGCGCCGCGGCGCACGCGGTCCGCTCCATGCCTTCGTGGTGCCACGGGGCCAGCGGCACGCCGCCGAGGCGGCCGATCTGGTGAATCTCTTTCGCCTCCAGGGCGTGGAGGTGCACGCGGCCGGTGCCGACTTCACGTTCAAGGACGCCGGGAAGGAGGTCGCGGTGAAGGCTGGCGACTGGGTGGTTCGCCTCGACCAGCCCAACGCGCTCTTTCCGCGTACGGTGCTCGCCGTGCAGAAGTTCAGGCCCGAAGACCCCAACCCGTACGACGATACCGGATGGACGCTCGACGAACTGCGCCACGTCACGACGCTCAAGGTGCAGGACTCGACGATCCTGGCGAAGCCGATGAAGATGCTGACCGAGGACGCAACGGTCGAGGGCGCCGTGGCGGGGGCGGGGGCCACGCTGGTCGTGAAGCACCTGGGCGACTGGCGCTCGGCGATCCTGCCCTTCAAGGTGGCGCCATCGGCGGTGTCGGTGTCTGATTCCGCGTTTGTGGTGAGCGGCACGACGTACCCGGCCGGCACCTGGCTCGTGCCCGACGCGCCGGCCGCGCGCGCGGCGATCACCGCGCTGGGACTGAAGGCGGTGGCCGCGTCCGGCGTGACGGCAAGGCAGCACGCCGTGCAGCTGCCGCGGATTGCGCTGGCCCATGCCTGGAGCAGCACGCAGGAAGAGGGGTGGGTGCGCATGACGTTCGACAAGCTCGGCGTGCCGTACACCTACCTGAGCGACCAGAAGTTCAGGCAGCCGGGCGTCCTCGACAGGTTCGACGTCGTCGTGTATCCCAATGCCGGCAACATCAATACGCTGGTGAACGGCCGTCCGAAGATCGGACCGGCGGTGCCGTGGAAGAAGTCGGCGGCGACGCCCAGCCTCGGCGAAGTGGACGAGACCGACGACGTGCGAGACGGCATTGGCATGGATGGCGTGCTGGCGCTGCGGAAGTTCGTCGATCGCGGCGGCCTGCTGCTGGTCGAAGGCGGGTCGGTAAACCTGCCGGTCAGCCTGCAGTTCACGACGGGGGTGAGCGTGGTGGAGTCGCGCGCGCTGCAGGCGCGTGGCGGCGTCTTCCGTTCGCAGGTAGTCACGGGGGAGAGCCCCATCCTCTACGGGTACGAGGACAAGCAGTTCCCGCTGTTCTTCAGCAACGCGCCGCTGCTGCAGGTCGCGGGGGCTGGTGGCGGACCGGGTGGCGGCGGTGGCGGCGGTGGCGGCGGTGGCGGTGGCGGTGGCGGTGGCGGCGCGCCGGACGCAGACCCGGCGTATGCCGCCGCGCTGCGGCGACTGCAGGCCAAGGTGATCGTGCGCTTTCACCAGTCCGCCGACTCGCTGATGATCTCGGGTCAGCTCAACGGCGGCGCCGAGCTGGCGGGCAAGGCGGCGGTGGTGGATGCGCCGGTCGGGCAGGGGCACATCGTGCTCTTCGCCACCCGGCCGTTCTGGCGCTGGCAGACCCAGGGGGCGTGGGCGATGGCATTCAACAGCATGGTGCACTGGAATTCACTGACCGTCCCCGGACCCGCGCCGGACGCCCGCGGCGAGCGCCGTCCGTGAAACGCCGGTGAACACGGTTACGTTCTTTGCCGACCTCAACTGCCCGTACAGCCACGCGCTGACGGCGCGGCTTCAGGCGCTGGGACTGCTGGAGATTTGCGATTGGCGTGGCGTGCAACACGATCCGTCGTTGCCGGTGCCGCCGCGGACGGGCGACCGGCGCGTCGTTGGCGCGCTGGAAGACGACGTGGACGCTGTGCAGTTGCAGGCGCCGGAGGTCGAGATCATGGCGCCGCCGTTCAAGCCCAACACGCGCCGGGCCATCGCCGCGGTGGCGGCGGTACATCGCCAGCACGCCCCGCGCGCCAGCCAGTTCCAGCGCGCGTTGGGTGCCGCGTTGTGGGTGCGGGGCGAGGACATCTCGGACGGCGCGGTGATCAACGAGGTTGCGGCGTGGGCTGGCGTTCCCGGCTGGGTGGACCTCGACGGGCCCGCCGGCCATCGCCTCGCCGACGACTGGGACATGGACTGGGTGACGCGTCGTCTTGGGGGAGTGCCGCGCCTGGTGCGCCCGGATGGCCGTGTGCTGTGGGGCTTGGCGACCTCGGCCGATATCGCCGAGTTCTTTTCCTCACCGTTGCGCGCGTCGGGCGAGTTCAAGCGCGGCTGAGGGGCGAGAAGCCAGGTGCCTGGAGCCAGGGACTGGCACCTAGCACCTAGCACCTAGCACCTAGCACCTGGCACCTAGCACCTAGCACCTAGCACCTAGCACCTAGCACCTAGCACCTAACACCTGGCACCTAGCTTCTAGCTTGCCTGCGCCTCGCGGTAGACGGCGAGCGTCTCGCGGTGCTGGCGCTCAATGCTGAGCCAGTGGAGGTTGGCACGCGCGGCGACACGCCAGCGTGCACGCTCGGCGGGGTCGTCGAGCAGGCGAGTGATCGCGGCGGAGAGGGCAGGGATGTCCCGCGGCGGCACCAATACTCCGGCGCGCCCGCCGTCGAGCAACTCGGGCGATCCGTCCACGGCGGTTGCGACAATGACACATCCGCAATCACGGGCCTCGGGTAGCACCAATCCGCCCGGTTCGGCGCGCGAGGCCAGCACGAAGACCGCGGCTTCGCGGAGCCACGGCCGCGGTGAAGGCTGGAAACCCTCGAAGTGAATGCGCCCGGCCGCCGGCGTGTCGCACGCGAGCGCCTCGAACCGCGCCCGATCGGGGCCCTCACCCACCAGGTAGAGGTGCGCATCGGGATGGAGGGGGGCGAGGACCGCGAACGCGCCAATGAGCTCGGCGATTCCCTTGCGTTCGTACATGCCCGCCACGGTGACGACGGCCGGTTGCCGCAGGCCCGCCGTGGCCTCACCCTCGTCGAGCAGGCGTGGACTGCCCACCGTGCCGTTGCGCACCGCGCGCAATCGCTCGCGACGCATGCCGCGCGCCGACAAGCGGCCCACCGCGTCCTCGCTCATCACGATGACGCGATCGGCGCCTCCCATGAGCGTCGAGCTGCGCTGCCACTCGTTGTGCACGCTGGCCACGAGGCGCCAGCGGGCGAGCGGGCGCAGGAGCCGGGCCAGCAGGTATCCGGTGACCATGTGCGCATGCACGATGTCGGGGCGAGCGTCGCGCAGAAGCCGTCGCAGCGCGACGATCGCGCGGAGCGCCGCGAGGGGGCGACGCGACTGGTCGAGGTGCACGTGCCGCACGCCGTAGCGCTCGAGCAGCGGCTCGAAGGCGCCACCCTTGGAAGCCACCCACACCTCATGCCCGTCGCGGGCCTGCACGCACGCCAGGTCGACGGCGACGTGCACGATACCGTTGCCGACGCGGTCGACGTGGTTGAGGAGGTGCAGGATGCGCATGGGAGAAAACTACAGAGTACGACAGAATGCGACAGAGTACGACAGCGACTGGGTTCTCCAGTCTGGCTGTCGTACTCTGTCGTACTCTGTCGTACTCTGTCGTACTCTGTCGTACTCTGTCGTGCTCTGTCGTGCTCTATGCCTACGGCACAATCACCCCGTCAATCACATGCACCATGCCATTCGAGCCCTTCACGGAACCGAGGATCTTGGCCTCGTTGATGAACGTGTCGGCTCCCTTCTTGTGGATCGTCACGTTTGTGCCATCGGCCATGCCGACGACCTGTCCGTCGGAGAACTGGTCCAGCTCGAGCGATGACGTTGTTACATGATGCTGGAGAATCAGGCGGAGCTTCTCCTTGTTCGCCGGCTTCAGCAGGTCGTCCACCGTGCCCTTGGGGAGCTTGTCGAATGCGGCGTTGGTGGGCGCGAACACGGTGAACGGCCCGGCGTTGGCCAGGGCGTTCACGAGGTCGGCGGCCTGCAGGGCGGCGACGAGCGTGGTGTGGTCCTTGGAGCCGACGGCGATCTTGACCACATCCTTCATCGAGACGGTGTCGTTGACCGCGGCCTGTCCGGCCGCCGTGGCAGCACTGGACGCCGCGCCCTCATCCGCGGGCTTGCCGCAGGCCGAGACCGAGAGGATGGCGAACAGCGCCGGGAGCATGGTGCGGGGAGCGCGCATTGGGATCACCTCAGCGGGGTGGGGCAGTTCAAGGGACATCCGGAACTGGCGGACGATATGCTTCAGGCCCGGGCTCCGCAGTCAGGGTCTTCCGGTACGGCGCGTCAGTGAAAAGAGGACTCTAGAATACCGCATTAAGGTCGGTGCTGGGCCGAATGGAGGGGGGCGACTGAAAGCGGGGCGCCGGAAAAACCGGCGCCCCGCTTTCAGTTGACAGCTCCCGAGGAGGGATTTGAACCCCCGACCCGGCGATTAACAGTCGCCTGCTCTACCCCTGAGCTACTCGGGAAGGAATATTAAAATTACCCGGCGTACGGGTCGAATTCAAGCGTTGGCAGGGCCGAATCTGAATGAATCGGATTTCTGATGGCGGAACGGGAGCACGAAGCCGGAAAGCGCATTTGAACCGGAAGTGCCGGACCGTGCGCTCAGCGCCCCAGATACGGTGCCAGCCACCGTCCCGTGTGAGACGCGGCCACGGCGGCGACGTCTTCCGGGGTGCCGGTGGCCACCACGCGCCCGCCGCCGTCGCCACCCTCCGGGCCCAGGTCCACCACCCAGTCGGCGAGCTTGATCACGTCGAGATTGTGCTCGATGAGCACCACGGTGTGCCCGGCGTCCACCAGCTGCTCCAGCACGTGCGCCAGCTTGCGGATGTCCTCGAGGTGCAGCCCGGTGGTCGGCTCGTCGAGGATGTAGAGCTTGCGACCGCTCTTCTTGCTCGAGAACGCGAGTTCGCGGGCGATCTTGAGGCGCTGGGCCTCGCCCCCCGAGAGGGTGGTGGCAGGCTGGCCGAGCCGCAGGTAGCCGAGCCCCACCTGCTGGATGTGCCAGAGCGCCTGGCCGAGCTTCTCCTCGTACGGGAAGAACCGTATGGCTTCGTCGATGGTCATCTCGAGCACATCGACGATGGAGCGCCCGAAGTACTTCACGCCGAGCACTTCGGGCTTGAACCGCTTGCCGTCACACTCCTCGCACGGCACGTAGACGTCGGCGAGGAAGACCATCTCGACAGCGATCGCCCCCGCGCCCTCGCACTTCGCGCAGCGCCCGCCCGCGACATTGAACGAGAAGGTGCCGGGCGTGTACCTGCGTGAGCGCGATTCGGGCAGCGCGGCGAAGATGCGCCGGATCTCGTCGTACGCCTTGACGTAGGTCACCGGGTTGGAGCGCGGCGAGCGGCCAATGGGCTCCTGGTCGACGAGCACCACGGCATCAATGGCTTCGGTCCCTTGAAGTGAGCGGAACTGGCCCACCGTCTCGCCGAGGTGCTGTCGCGCGCTGTGGTCGCCGGTGAGCGTCGACTCGAGCGCGTGAAAGAGCACGTCGTGCACCAGCGTACTCTTGCCCGAGCCCGAGACGCCGGTGACGGCGGTCAGCACGCCCAGCGGGAGCCGGAGGTCGACGTCGCGCAGGTTGTGGGCGCGCGCTCCCGAGAGGGTGATCCAGCGTGACGGCTTGCGCCTCTTGCCCGGGAGCGGAATGGAACGAGCGCCGGTGAGGTACTGTCCGGTCAGCGGACTCTTCTCGGCCTCCGACACCGGGCCATTGAAGACCACGCATCCGCCGCGCTCACCGCTCTCGGGGCCAAGTTCGAGCATCCAGTCGGCGGCGCGGACGGCGTCGAGGTCGTGCTCGACCACGAGCACGGTGTTGCCGCCGTCGCGCAGGCGCTTGAGCAGCGTGAGCAGGCGATCCATGTCGCGCGGGTGCAGGCCGATGCTCGGCTCATCGAGCACGTAGAGGGCGTCGACCAGCCGCGACCCCAGCGAGTTGGAGAGGCCGATGCGCTGGGCCTCGCCGCCGGAGAGCGTGCGGGTGGCCCGGTCGAGCGTGAGGTAGGTGAGCCCCACGTCGCAGAGGAAACGCACGCGCTCGCGCGCCTCGCGCCAGATGTGCGCGGCGATGGCCTGCTCCGACGGATTCAGCGACAGCGCGTCGAGCCAGGCGTTCAGCAGGTCCACTGGCATGGCCGCCACGTCGGCAATGTGCCGGCCGCCGACGCGCACGTTCAGCGCCTCGGGCTGCAGCTTGGTGCCGTGGCAGGCGCGGCACTCCATGGCCGACTGGTACTGCCGCAGGAAGACCCGGATGTACTGCTTGTACTTCTTCTCCTCGAGCGACTCGAGGTGACGGATCATTCCGAGAAAGCCCTTGGCCTTGCCGCGCAGCAGGAATTCACGCTGGACGTCGGAGAGATCGCGCCACGGACGGTCCATGGCGATCCCCTCGCGCTTGGCCGCCTCGGCGAGGGCGCGGCGCTTGTTCTCGTAGCGCGGCTTCGTCCATGGGTCGAGCGCGCCCTCGCGCAGCGTGCGCTCCGGGTGGGGCACGACGAGGGCGATGTCGTACTCAAGCGTGGCGCCGAACCCGTTGCACGTGGGACAGGCGCCACGGGGGTTGTTGAACGAGAAGAGTTGCGGCGTGGGGTGCGGAGCGCGGACGTGATGGTCCGGACACTCGAAACGGGTGGTAAACCGATGGCGAATGACGGCTGGCGGCTGGTGGTTGGTGGCTGGCGGCTGGTGGTTGTCGTCAGCGACCAGCACCACCGCGTCGCCATCGCCCTCGCGGAACGCGGTCTCGATGGCGTCGGTGAGGCGCGCTCGCTCGGCAACGTCGACCGCCAGGCGATCGGTGACGACGAGCACTTCCTTGCACCGGGTGAGGTCGGGCTTCTTGTCGGCGAGGTCGTCCACGTGATACGCCGTGCCATCGGCGACCACGCGCACAAAGCCCTCGGCGCGCAGGTTTTCCACGGCGACGGCGTGCGATACCAGGTCGGAGAGGCGCAGCGGGAAGGTGACGAGCAGGCGCGTGCCGGCGGGGAGGGCGAGCACCCGGTCGGCGGCGCCCTGCGGAGTGTCCGGACGGAGTTCGCGCGCACAGACGGGGCAGATGGTGCGGCCGATGCGCGCCCAGAGCAGGCGCAGGTAGTCGTAGATCTCGGTGGCGGTGCCGACGGTCGAACGGGAGGTGCGCGTGGCGTTCCGCTGCTCGATGGCCACCGCGGGCGACAGGCCCTCGATGGAATCGACGAGCGGCTTCTGCATGCGCTCGAGGAACTGCCGGGCGTACGCGGAGAGCGACTCGACGTAGCGGCGCTGCCCCTCGGCGTAGATGGTGTCGAAGGCGAGCGACGACTTGCCCGAACCCGAGGGGCCGGTGATCACCGTGATCGCGCGCCGCGGGAGATCGACGGTGATCCCCTTGAGGTTGTGCTGGCGGGCGTTGCGAATGGTGATCGTGTCGGTCACGACAGGAATCTAACGGCGAACCGGAATTCGGATGTCGGAATGGGAATGCGAATTCGGAATGCGAGGCGGAGTGCGGAATGACCCGGCGTTGCCGGTTCGCGCCGCAGCTGCTTCAGCCGACAATGCCGATCACGTCATTCCCGCCGGGGAGCGCGCTCGGTGATGCCGGCGGTGCGAACACGCCGGCGTCGCCGAAGACGTCGGCCGACGAGAGCGCCCCACCCAGTGCATCGAGGAGATGTTCGAGATCCGCCTGCGCCTTGCGCGTGCGCCATCGGTAGCCGACGCGCGCCAGTCCGAATGCGGCGACCATGCCGAGGCCGGCGCCGGCGGCCGCCAGTCCGCCCACGGCGAGGCCGGCCAGCGCGAGTCCCTTGATGGCAAGGGCGGCTCCGCCGGCCGAACCGCCAAACGACAACCCGAGTCCGGCGCTCGCGCCCCAGGCCCAGAGGTTGGCGGTGTAACCCTGACGCGGGTCCACGTAGACGCTGACTTCGGTGACGTCGCCGCCAAGCGCGCGCAGCGAGCAGCGGAGCTTGGTGGCGAAGAGTCCGTAGCGGACCCACATGAGGGCATGCTGTCCCGAATCCGTCATCGGCGGGATGTTGAACTCGAGGACCCCGCCGGCCAGCGGGTGCGGACCGCCGGAGCTGCGGTACTCGAGCCGCCAGGGCTCGCCGCGAAAGCACTGTCCCAGGGTGCTGAGGACGCGGCGTGCCGGCGCGCGGTACGTGCGGGAGGCCTGCACGCTCTGCGCAGTTGCGCCAAGGAAGATGGCGGCCGCCCGTTCGCTCCCCGTTCCGGCCGTCCGGGAAGCCGGCTCCAGGGATGAGGGAAGTTCGGCCACCGCGAGTGCCACGAAACGCTGGGAGATGCCGGCCTCCACGGCGAACCGGGAGGACAGCGCGTCGGAGAGCGGCGCGAACACGGGATCAAGGTTCAAGGCAGGATTCTCCTCATCCGCAAACGTCGTGGCGTCCCTAGGGTTCACACAATGGCCGCGAGAATTCAAGGACGTTCCGCGCCCCGCACGCGACCACGCGGCAGTCGCGCGGGCCACGGGAACCGCCGTCGTCACCCCCGTGGCCTGGCTCGGAACTATTCGCCCACGTCTATTGGGATGCAGAACGACGCTACAGGGACGCGAATCAGGGTTGCCACCCCTCCGGGCGGCGGGTAGCTTCCCGTTGCCATGGCGTATCTCCAGTTCCACGGAAAACAATACTCCGTCCCCGCTGAAGGATTGACGGTCGGCTGCTATGACGGCGCCGCGCTTCGACTTCCCGGAGACGACGCCTCGGCGCGCGCCATCGTGACGCTCGCCGCCGACGGCAGCGCCGTCATCCGGCGCGACGGGGCCGAGGCCGTGGTCCTTGTGAACGGGGTGCGCCTGGGCATCGAACCGAGCCCGATTCTCCACGGCGACAAGGTGGAGATGGCTGGCGACGAAATGCGATTCGGCGACGCCAAGCAAGGTGGCAGCACCCAGTTCGTGTCCAGCGCGCAGGTGGCTGAGATGGCCCGCGCCAAGGGGGCCGCTCCGGCCAAGCCGACGCTGGCGCGCGGCGGTCGCCTGGTATCGCTCACGGATGGGCGGGAATACGTCGTCCCTGACGACGGCATCACGATCGGTCGCGAGGTCGGCAACGACATCGTGATTCCCTCGAACGAGGTGTCGCGCAAGCACGCCGCGATCGTGCCGATGCCCGGCGGTTACCTCCTGACGGACCATAGCACCAACGGGCTCTTCGTGAACGGCGGGCGCGTGGAGCAGACGCAGGTACTCGGGCGCGGCGACGTGCTGAAGCTGGGGCCGGAAGAGTTCCGCTTCTACGCCGACGCGGCAAAGGCGGCACCGCCGCCGCCGCCCAGCGTGCCCACACCGCCGCCGCCCAGCGTGCCCACGCCGCCGCCGGCAACTCCGGTAATTCCGGTTGCTCCGGTTGCTCCGGTTGCGCCAGTTGCTCCGGTTGCTCCGGTGCCGCCCGAGGTTCCGATTCCCGCTCCGGCGGCGCCCGCAGTTCCGGTAACGCCGCCTGCTGCGCCTGCTGCGCCTGCGGCACCGGTGGCACCGGTGGCACCGGTGGCACCCGTGGCACCACCCGCCGCCAAGGCGGCGCCGACTGGACGTGCGCCGCTGGCCACGCTCGAGATCATCAACGAAGGGCCGTTGAAGGGCACCAGGTTCGAAATCCACGCGGCGCTCACCAACGTGGGCCGCGGGTCATTCAACGACGTGGTGCTCGCCGACGAGAGCGTCTCCGATTCGCACGCGAAGATCCAGAAGCGGGACACGGGCTGGGTCATCGTCGACCAGGACTCGACCAACGGCACGTACGTTGGTGGCCGCCGGGTGCAGGGCGAACAGCGCGTGGAAGGGGCGCCGGACGTCCGCTTTGGCGGCATCAAGATGACGTTTCGGCCGGTCGCCACCGCCGCCGATGAAGGTGGCGGCACGCGGGCCATCGCCGCCGTCAACGTGGAACAGTTGCGAAAGCCGGCTGCCCCGAAGCCTGCGGCCGTGCCAGCCGAGACCAAGAAGAAGGGGTGCGCGGCGATGATCGCGTTCATGATTGCCCTCACTGCCGCCGGCGCGTCGTTGCTGGCGGTGCTGCTCACCACGGGACGATAACTCGTGCACCTCGCAGTGGCTGCTCGCTCGGACGTCGGGATGGTCCGGTCGGGAAATGAAGATTCGTTCTTCGCCGAGGCGGACGGCCGTCGGGGCGTGTTCGTGGTGGCCGACGGCATGGGCGGACACGCGGCCGGCGAGGTGGCCAGCGAGATGGCCGTGCAGATCGTTTCGCGGGCGCTGCTGCAGATCGACAGCGTCGCTGCGCCGGAGGCGGCGGACCGCACGGCGCAGGCGTTGCGCGACGCCAATCGGGCGATCTACGACCGGATGCTCGCCGAAAACGACAAGCAGGGCATGGGCACCACGGCGTCGGTGCTGGTGCTGTCGGACGATCGGTACCTCATTGGGCAGATCGGCGATTCGCGCATCTACATGCTGCGGGACGGGGCGCTGGTGCAGCTCACCAAGGACCACTCGTACGTGCAGGAGCAGGTGGATGCCGGCCTGCTGACGCCGGAACAGGCGCGCTACCACCCCTACAGCAACGTCATCACGCGCTGCGTGGGGGCGGGCGAGTCGGTGGAACCCGACCTGTACGCCGGCGACGTGAAGCCGGGCGACGTCTTTCTCGTCGCATCGGACGGCCTCACGGGCATGGTGGACGACCGGCGACTCCAGCAGATCCTGCTGTCGCGGGCGGGGCCGGGGCGCATTGTCGACGCGCTGATCGCCGACGCCAACGGCCGCGGAGGCCTCGACAACATCACGGCGATCGTCGTGCAGGTGGTGGCATTCGACGCACTCGAGGCGCCTTGAGGCTGGCCGGCAGATGAGCGACCAGCCCGAGACCGTCGGCGCCCTGTCCGAGCTGTACCTGGGCAACATTCTGTTTGCGCTCGAGAGTTGCGCACTCTCGCTCGACCAGCAGGGGAAGCCTGGTGACGCGGCGTTCTACCGGGGCATCGCCCGGAAGCTCGCCGAGGCTCACGGGCGCTCGAAGACCGGTTGAGCCTCAGCCGCCGGGAGGAGTGAGGGGTGGTGAGGCTTCTGTGGGAGATGGCCACCGGCCGGCGCCGCATCGAACACGGCGGGCCGTGGCTGGCCGCCTTCATTGCGCTGCCGGCGCCGCTGCGCCAACTCGTGCGCTGGGTGTTGCGCCCGGGGCGCCAGTTTCTCTTCGGTCGCATCCGCGCGCTGTCCGGCGACGTGGTGCTCAGCGGACCGTTCGAGGGAATGCAGCTGACGGGCCACCCGGCCGCTCCCGAGCTGCTCGGCACCTACGAGCGTGAGCTGTCCGGCCTGGTGCGCGAACTCGCCGCCCGTCCCTTTCAGGCGATCGTGAACGTCGGCGCGCGTTACGGCTACTATGCGATCGGGCTCGCCCGGCTGATGCCGCGGGCGAGGGTGCTGGCGTTCGAGGGCGACGTCGGGGCGCACCGCATCCTCACCGGCGCGATTGCGGCCAACGGCGTCGGTGATCGGGTGCGGGCGGGCGGCTTTGCCGACCTGCGGGAGTTCCGCGCCGCACTGGGGGAGGGGAGCGGCGTGCTGGTGGTCTGCGACATTGATGGCGGCGAGGTGCAACTGCTCGACCCGGTGGCGGCGCCGGCACTCGCCCGCGCCACGATCCTCGTGGAGTGCCACGGGCCGGCGGAGACGCCAACCGAGCCGGTGATGGTGATGCGGTTCCTGCCGACGCATGACGTGCAGCGCATCGCCCCGGAGGCTCGCGTGCTGGCCCACCTGCCGCCGGGCATCGCCGAGCCGTGGCGGTCGCGGATGCCGCAAACGATGGAGGCGCTGCTGCAGGAGAATCGCACGATGCCGCAGTCGTGGCTGCTGCTGACGCCGCGGGTTTCGTGACGGCACACCACGAACTGCGCACCACGAAGGCACGAAGATCCACGAAGGAACGACGGGGGGAACCGCATCGCTGTTCCCCCTGTTTCTTCTTCGTGATCCTTGGTGTGCTTCGCGTCTTCGTGGTGTGCAGTGAGACTCAGTCCTCGAGCAAGCGCAGCACCTCGTCCTTCGGGATCGCCACCCGCTCCGCTGTGAACACCCGCAGCCAGCGCGCCGATCGATAGAGCTGGTCGGCGAGCATCGGCAGGTTGATGGCCCCGGCCATCCCGTCGCTCGTCAGCCGTTCCACGCGCCCGTCGCGGGTCAGCACGGGGATGTCGAGCCCGAGCATCTGTTCCTTCTGCGGGTAGTCGATCAGCACCTCGCCGGGCCTGAGCCCGACGTGCGCGGCCATGGCGTCCTCGGCACGCCGCGAGCGTTCCCGGTCCTCGGCAATCCACTCCAGGTCGACGCCGTCGAGCTCGGCGGCCGGGCACTCCATGGCGCGCTTGTAGAGGCGGCGCGAGAGAATGGCCTCGAGCAGCGCGCTTGGCGCCCGTTCGCGCATCGCGTGCAGGAGTCCCTCGTCGGTGTGGGCGACGAGCTCGCTCGCGTCGAGGGCGCCGGCGCGCAGCGCGTCGTCGACCATGCGCTTGTACATCGCCGTCGGGCTGCGCACCGCGTGGTGCCAGTAGACGTTGCGGTACATCTGGTACTTGGCGAACAGCAGCGACTCGAGCGCGCTGAGCGCCTTCTCCAGCACGCCGATGGTGGCGTGACCCAGATGCGGGTCGACGACGACGACCAGCGCGTGGAGCAGGCGGTCGACGTCGATCTCGCCGTAGGGGACGCCGCACATCAGCGCGTCGCGCTTGAGGTAGTCGGTCTTGTCGAGGTCGAGCGAGCCGCTGATGAGCCCCTGCAGCGGCGAGTCGCTCTCGCCGCGCATCAGCGCGTAGATGCGCTCGGGGGCGTCGTCGGCGATCTCGTTGCGCAAGATGTCGGCGACCACGCCGCCGGTGATCATCGGCTCGGCCACGGCCTCGTGGTGCAGGACGCCGATTTCCTCGAGCGCGTGCGAGAACGGGTAGTGGCCGATGTCGTGCAGCAGCGCCGCGGCCGCGACTACCTCGGGCTCGTCGGGCGCCATGCGGTCGAGCATTCCGGCGTCATCGAGCCGGGCGAGCGTGCGGTTGGCGAGGTGAAAGGCGCCCAGCGCGTGCTCGAATCGCGAGTGCGTGGCCCCCGGGTACACCAGGTGCGCGAGCCCCAGCTGGCGCACGTAGCGCAACCGCTGGACGACGGGCGTATCGGCGAGCCGCAGGAAGGGCCCGTCGATGCGGATGTTGTTCCAGAGGGGGTCGCGGATGAAGGGCATGAGCGAGACGAGAGACGATGGACGAGCGCAGCGCCTCAGCCCTGCGGGCCGGCCCCGGCGATCGCCGCACCAACGATGCCGAACTTCCTGAAGTTTTCGCGGAACATCTCGGCGAGCTTCCTCGCCTGCGCGTCGTAGGCCGCGTGGTCGCTCCAGGTGCCGCGCGGATTCAGCACCTCGCTGGGGACGCCCTTGACGTCCGTCGGCACGTGCAGGCCGAAAATGGGATCCACGTCCGTCGGTGCATCATGAAGCCGCCCGGATAGCACGGCGCTCACCATGGCGCGGGTGTAGGCGAGCTTCATCCGCTTGCCCACGCCGTACGGGCCGCCGCTCCATCCGGTGTTCACCAGCCAGATGTCGGCGTTGTGCTCATGCAGCAGCGCGCCGAGCATCTCGGCGTACTTGGCGGGATGCCAGACGAGGAAGACGGCGCCGAAGCATGCCGAGAACGTGGCCTGCGGTTCCGTGACGCCGCGCTCGGTGCCCGCGACCTTCGCGGTGTACCCGGAGAGGAAGTAATACATCGCCTGCTACCTGGTGAGCTTGGCGATCGGCGGCAGCACGCCGAAGGCGTCGGCCGTCAGGAAGACGACGTTCCTGGGGTGCCCGCCGCGTCCGCTCGGCACGTGGTTGCGGATGTACGGCAGCGGGTACGACGCGCGCGTGTTCTCGGTGATGCTCTGGTTCTCGAACTCCACCTTCCGGCCGTTGGGATCGAGCACGACGTTCTCGAGGATCGTGCCGAACATCTGCGTGGTCCGGTGGATGTCGGGCTCGCTCTCCGCCGAGAGGTTGATGACCTTGGCGTAGCAGCCCCCCTCGAAGTTGAACGTGCCTTCGCTGCTCCAGCCGTGCTCGTCGTCGCCGATGAGCCCGCGCGCCGGGTCGGCCGACAGCGTCGTCTTGCCGGTGCCGGAGAGGCCAAAGAAGAGCGCCGTGTCGCCCGCCTCCCCGATGTTGGCCGAGCAGTGCATGGAGAGCACGCCGGCCTTGGGAAGCAGGTAATTCATGACCGTGAACATCGCCTTCTTGAGCTCGCCCGCGTAGCGCGTGCCGCCGATGATGATGATGCGCGACGCGAGGTTCAGCACGATGAAGCTGCCGGTGCGCGTGCCGTGCCGCGCCGGGTCGGCCTGGAACTCGGGGGCGTGGTACACCATGAAGTTCGGCGCGAACGCGGCGAGGTGCTCCTGGTCGGGACGAATGAACATGTTGCGGACGAACGCCGCGTGCCACGCGTTGGGCAGGATGTAGCGGACGCTCAGGCGGTGGGCCGGGTCGGCGCCGCAGAAGAGGTCCTGCACGAAGAGCTCCGGGAGCCCGTTCAGGTACACCTTCACGTCGGCGAGGAGCAGGGCGAAGTGCGCCGGGGACATCGGCTGGTTGACCGTGCCCCAGTCCACGTCGCCTTCCGTGTCCGGCTCCCTGACGACGAACTTGTCGTTGGGCGAGCGGCCCGTATGCGGCGTGGTGACGGCCACGAACGGCCCCAGGTCGGCCAGCCGGCCCTCACCGCGGCGGATTGCCGCCTCGATGAGTTCGGGCGCGACGTGATTCCAGTGCACCGACCCGGCGGGCGCGAGATCCTGGTCGGCGAGACCCAGAACTCCGGATCGGGCCACCGTGGGCGTACGGGAGGTTGCATCAGGCATTGCGGTTCCTCAAGAAGTCGGCCGCACGACGATCTGGCGTCGTGAGATGGATCAGCGAGTGCGTCCCTGCGCGTCAATCACCGCGACGGCGGCCATGTTGACGATCTCCTGCGTGTCGGCGCCCTGCTCCAGCACGTGGACGGGGTGGTCCATGCCAACCAGGATGGGGCCGATGGCCGTGGCCCCGCCCAGCCGGGCCAGCAGCTTGTAGGCGATGTTGCCGGCGCTGAGGTTGGGGAAGATAAGCACGTTGGCGGCCTGCTTGAGCATGCTGAACGGGTAGCGCAGGGCCAGCGCGGCCTCGTCGAACGCCGTATCGGCCTGCATTTCGCCGTCGACGATGATCGTCGCGTCCCGCTCGCGCAGCAGGCGAACGGCGGCAGCGACCTTGGCCGCCTCCGGATGCTTGACCGAGCCGAAGTTGGAGAAGGACAGCATGGCGACGCGCGGTTCGATGCCGAAGGTGCGCACGAGGCGCGCCGCCGACTGGCCGATGCTGGCGAGCTGTTCGGCGGTGGGTTCGATGTTCACCGTCGTATCGCCGAAGAAGACAACCCGGTTGTCGAGCACCAGCATGTAGAGGCCGGCCACGAGTCCGATGTTCGGGTCGGCGCCGACCACCTCGAGCGCCGGGCGAATGGTCTCGGGGTAGTGCTTGTTGAGTCCAGCCACCACCGCGTCGGCATCGCCGCTGGCCACCATCTGGAGGCCGAAGTAGATGCCGCGCCCCATCAACGAGTGCGCCTCGTCGTGCGACAATCCGCGGCGCTGGCGGCGCAGCCAGAAGGCCTCGGCGTAGCTTTCGCGGTTGGGCGACGTGCCGGGATCGATGACCTTGATGCCGTTGAGCTCGATGCCCATCGAATCGAGGACCTCGCGCATCTGCGCGGCGCGCCCGATGAGGATGGGATGGGCGGTGCCCTCCTCGGCGAGGATGTGCGCCGCACGAATGACCTTGGGGTCTTCGCCCTCGGGAAACACGACCCGCTTGGGATCGCGGTGCGCCCGCATCGCGATGCCGCGCATCATGCCGCGGGCCTGTCCCTGCCGCCCTTCGAGCTGTTCGCGGTAGGAGTCGAGGTCGATGAAGTCCTTGGCCACGCCGCCGGCCACCGCCGCCCAGGCCACCGCCGGCGCCACCCGAAGCAGGACCCGCGGGTCGAAGGGGAAGGGAATCAGGTAGTCCGGGCCGAACTGCACCTTGGACAGCCCGTAGAGGGCGGCCAGCGACTCGGGGACGCTCTCCTTCGCCAGGTCGGCGAGCGCCCGGGTGGCGGCCATCTTCATCTCTTCCGTGATCTGGGTGGCGCGCACGTCGAGCGCGCCGCGGAAGATGAACGGGAAGCAGAGGACGTTGTTGATCTGGTTGGCATAGTCGCTGCGCCCGGTGGCCGTGATGGCCTCGGGGCGCACGGCCTTCACCTCGTGCGGCAGGATCTCCGGCGTCGGGTTGGCCAGCGCGAACACGATGGGATTCACGCCCATCTCCTTCACCATCTCGCCGGTCACCGCGCCGGCGGCCGAGAGGCCGACGAAGACGTCCGCGCCAACCATCGCCTCGGCCAGCGTGCGCATGGTCGTGGGGTGCGCGAACTTCGCCTTGTGCGACTCCATTTCCTTGTCGCGCCCGGCGTAGATGACGCCCTTGCGGTCGCACAGCGTGATGTGGTCGCGGCGCACGCCAAGCCGCACATAGTGCTCGGCCGTGGAGATCGCCGAGGCGCCAGCGCCACTGAACACGACCCTCACCTCGTCCAGCTTCTTGCCCACGATCTCCAGCGCGTTCAGCAGGGCGGCGCCCGAGATGATGGCGGTGCCGTGCTGGTCGTCGTGGAAGATCGGAATCTTCATGGTCGCCTTGAGCTTCTCCTCGATGTAGAAGCACTCCGGCGCCTTGATGTCCTCGAGGTTGATGCCGCCCACGGTGGGCTCGAGGAGCTGGCAGAACCTGATGACGTCCTCGGGGTCCTCGGAATCGACTTCGAGGTCGAAGACGTCGATGTCGGCGAACTGCTTGAACAGGTTGCCCTTGCCTTCCATCACCGGCTTGCCGGCCAGGGCCCCGATGTTGCCGAGGCCAAGCACCGCCGTGCCGTTGGAGACGACCGCCACGAGGTTGCCGCGGGCCGTGTACTTGTAGGAGTCTTCGGGGGTTGCCTGGATCTCGAGGCAGGGTTCAGCGACGCCGGGGGAATACGCAAGCGAGAGGTCGCGCGCGTTGCTGAGCGGCTTGGTGGGGACGACCGCGATCTTGCCCGGACGGCCACGAGAATGATATTCGAGCGCTTCTTCGCGTTTCATGTGCCTGAGGAGAAGAGAGGTGCAGGAAAAGATAACAGCAAAACGCGACGGACGGCCGAAACGTTCGCCGAATGGAGCCCGGGAAACCCGCTTACAGCCTGAGTTCGATCTTCTGCCGCACCACCCACCGCAGCGTCGCGATATCGCGCGCGCTAGGCGTGCTCACCGCGGGCGATCCGAACATCACGTCGAGCGCCTGGGGACTGTGGCCGCCAATGCCCACCGCATGGCCAATCTCGTGCGCGACGAGCGCACCGAGCGGGTTGGCCACGCTGGTGGCCGCCGGGTTGATGCTGATGTCCACCTTGACGCGTCCCGCGGCGCCGCTGGCGAGCGGCAGCGTCAGGGCGCTGTCGGAGGCCGGGCAGAAGAACGTGACGCCGCCGGCAAAGGTCGGCGGCTCGGCGCAGCCGGCGAGTCCCACCAGGCGCGGCGCGCCGCTCACGTGAACGATGACGTCGGCATCGGCCGCCGAGGTCGCCGTGCGAAACGCGAACTGGTTGCCGCCGAGCGCGATCTTCCATGCGGCCATCGCCGCGCCTGTCGCACCCGCGAGATCGACGCCACCGGACACCGCCGTGGGGTCGGTGTAGACAGCGACGGTGCGCCCAGTGGGCCAGCGATACAGGACGCCCGACAGCTGAGTTGGATCGTAGGCCGGCGGATCGATGCGCGGCGCCGCCGGCTCTGAGCAGGCGGCGAGGGCGACGAGCGCGGCGGCAGCGGCGAGGCGTGAGGGAGAACAGGATGGACGCGTCACGCCCGGGAAGCTAAGGGACGGGGATTCCGCCGCAACGTTTGTCCGGAACTGGCGTACTCTCCACAGAGTCCTTGCCACCACGGGCGCGGGGAGCGTACCCTTCACTATCGTGATGCCAATTCGCTCCGTCCTTCGCCGGTCGCTCGTCTGGGCCGTTGCGTTGCTGCAGCTCGCGGTGCCTCCGGGCGTCGCGGTGGGCGACGCCCAGCTTGCGCGCGCGGCGGCGGAGCAGGCGAGCGAGGTGCATGTCGAGGACCTGGGGCGCCAGCATGCGGCGCCAGTTCACCCCGATTCGTGCGTCCTCTGCCAGTTCCTCGGCCTGCAGGTCGCCGAGCGCCGGGACGCCGCCGTCGTGCTGGCGCCCGCGCGCATTGGCGGGCAGTTGCGCTCCACGGACTGGCAGGTTGAGCGCGCGCGCCTGGGCGCGCAACCTGCATCGCGGGCACCTCCAGCAGCGACCTGATCCGGCCGCGTCACGCGGCCCACCGACAAGGCGCACGCCGTGCCGGCGGCCCCGTCGTGGACGAGGCCGCGGCGCACCACCCTCATGACTCCTGCTGGAGATTGACGCGATGACTTCGCGAACGTTGCTCCGTGTGTCGTTTCTGCTCTCGCTCGCCCTGGCCATGCTTGCACCGCGCGCGCAGGCCGCCCCGTTTGGCCCCGCGCTCGTCGGTACCGTCAAGGACACCTCGGGGGCGCCACTCGCCGTGGTTCAGGTCATTGTCGCGGAGGCTCACCGTTCGACGACGACCGACGAGAACGGGCGCTTCGTCCTGCGCGGCTTGCCGCCCGGGACCTATCACCTGACGACGATGCTCATCGGGTACCGGCCCGGGCACGCGGTGGTGAAGCTCCCCGCGTCCGGCCCCGACGTGACCGTCTCCATCACGATGGCGGGGACGACGCTGCGCCTGTCCGCCGTCAATGTCACCGCCGCGTCGTCGAGCGGTGAAGCGTTGGCCGTCACGCAGGCCACCGCGGAGCTGAGCGGCAAGCAGTTGCAACGCACCATGGGGTCGTCCCTGGCGCAGACACTGGCGTCGGAGCCGGGCATGGCCATGCGCTACAACGGACCGGCGGCGACGATGCCGGTGATTCGCGGGCTCAGCGGCGATCGCATTCTGGTGCTCCAGGATGGCGTGCGCTCGGGCGACCTGGCCGCGTCGGCAGTGGACCACGCCACCAGCATCGATCCACTGGCGGCGCAGCGCATCGAGGTGGTGCGCGGCCCGGCGTCGCTGCTGTATGGCAATAACGCGCTGGGCGGTGTCGTGAACGTGATCTCGAATGACATCCCGACCGACGTTCCCGGCCGCATGGGCGGAATGATCGGCACGCAACTCGAGTCGGTGAATCCGGGGGGTGCGTTGAGCGCCGGTCTCACGGCGCCGATCAGTTCGACGCTCGCGCTGAACCTGCGCGGCGGCTTCCGTCGCACGGAGCCGGTGAACGTGGGGGGCGGTGGCACGCTGGAGGGCACGAGCAATCGCAATTGGAATGGCGTGGCCGGCCTCGGCATGGTGACGGATCGGGTGCAGGGTGGCTTGGCGTTGAAGGCGTTCGACTTCACCTACGGCCTGCCGAGCGACGGCGTCGAGGAAGCGGGCATCCGCCTGGACGGGCGGCGGTACGACATCAGCGGCAAGCTGTCGGCGAATACCGGCCTTCACGTCGTGGGGCAGGTGCGCGCCGAGGCGAGCGCGCAGGACTATTCGCACAACGAGATCGAGCCGGACGGCGCCATCGGCACCTCCTTCAAGTTGCGCACGCAGAACGGGTCGGTGACGGCGAGCACGCACTTCGGGCGCGCGACCGGCACGATCGGCGCACAGGGATTCCTGCGTCAGTACGAGGCCACCGGCGAGGAGGCGCTGACGCCGGCGGCCAACACCTCGAGCGGCGGGGTCTTCGTGTTCCAGGAACTCCCGTTGAAGACCGGGGGCGACGTGCACGACGAGGGGGTCGCGCGCTTGCAACTGGGCGCCCGCTTCGACGCGCAGCGCATCGAGTCGAAGACCGGCGCCCCGCGCTTCGGTCCGGCCCGCACACTCGACTTCACCAACGTCTCCGGGTCGCTGGGACTGAGCGTGCCGATGGGCGAGCACATGAGCCTCAGCGGCAGCGTGGCGCGTGCGTTTCGCGCCCCCACGGTGGAGGAATTGTTTTCCAGCGCGGTGCACGCGGCGACGGGGAGCTTCGAGCAGGGGAACCCCGGGCTCTCCGCCGAGCAGAGCCTGGGCGCCGACGCGGTGCTGCGCGTCGAGGGGACCGGCCTCTCGGGGCAGCTGTCGGTCTACCTGAATAACGTCGGCCAGTTCATCGCCCCCGACGTGTCCCGCGACACCACGGTGGAGGGGGAAACGATGCCACTCGCGGTGTACGGCCAGCGCGACGCCTCGCTACGGGGCGTCGAGGCGCAGGCCGAGTTCAAGGCGAGCCGGCGCCTGCTCGTGGGCTTCATGGGCGACCTCACCCGCGGCGCGTTCAGCGGCGGGGCTCCGCTTCCGTTCATGCCGGCGGCCCGCGTGGGCGGGTCGCTGCGTTGGGACGACGGCCGCTTCAACGTCGGCGGCGAGGCACGGCACGCGCTGATGCAGGATGACGTGACGGGCGGCGCCGACATTGCCACCGACGCGTACACGCTGGTGAACCTGAGCGCCGGCTGGAACCTGATGCGGGGCGGGCGCGTGCACACGCTGACCCTGCGGGTCGACAACCTCACCGATGAGCGGTACTACGACGCGACGAGTCGCATCAAGAGCTATGCGCCGAACCCCGGGCGCAATGTGGCGCTGCTGTACAAGGTGCTGTTCTGACCTGGGACTCACCCCGGGCCTCCGAAGTCGGCGACCCACGCGCGCGCTGGAGCGCGTGGGTCGGACGGTGCTTGCACGGGTCCGGCGCATGGCGCCGCCGTGCCCCGTCACGCGGGTGAGTCCAGGTCGTGACCAGACCGTCGCGCGTGCCGCTGCTAGTCGTGACGACCGCTGTGGATCGTAAAGGCTGCCTTGCCCGGTGCGTTTGCACCACGGCAGGGCATCCCCTCTCCCGGAGTCGTTCTTCATGTCGTACCTGCGCCGATGCCGCTGGCCGAAAGTGGGTCTTTTCATCGTGATCGCCGCATCGTTCACTACCCTGCCACTGGTCGGTCAGGGCACCGATGCCGCGATTCGCGGCACCGTGACCGACTCGATGGGCGTGCCCCTGCCCGGCGCTCGCATCGAGGTGCGCAACGAGGCGTCCAGCTTCGTCGCCCAGCTCACGACGGGGACCCAAGGGCACTACGTCGCCCGCCAGCTGCCGCTCGGCGGCCCGTACCGGGTCACCGTCCACGCCCTCGGCTTTCGGGCGGTCGCCCGTGACGGCCTCACGCTCAACATCGGGAATGTCGTCACCGCCGACTTCCGTCTGTCGCGCATCGCGATGCAGCTGCAGGAAGTCTCCGTGACCACCGAGCCGGCGCGCGTGATCGAACGCAACGGCGCCGCCACGCGCATCGGCGAGGCGCAGCTCGAGCAGCTCCCCAACCAGCAGCGGCGCTTCCAGGACCTGGCAAAGCTCTCGCCGCTCGCCGGCAGTGGCGTCAGTCTCGGTGGGTCCCGCCCGATGAGCACCGACGTGCGCATCGACGGCGTGGGCGCGCAGATGAACAACACCGGACAGACGTTTGCCGGCCCCCTCACGATGACCGTCGAGGCCATCCGCGAGTTCGAGATCGTGACCAATGAGTACGACGTGAGCAAGGGACGGCAGGGAGGCGGGCTCATCAACGCCGTCACCAAGTCGGGCACCAACGCCTTCACCGGCACGGCGTTCTCGTATTACCGGGACCAGCGGTTGACCACCGAGGACCTGCGCGGCGTTCCCCCGACGGACTTCAAGATTCGCCAGCAGGGGCTGAGCATCGGAGGACCCATCCTGAAGGACCGGCTGCACTTCTTCACGGTGTACGATCGCACCGACCAGTCGCTTCCGTTCGAGGTCACCAACGTTCGCGACGCGGCCGACGAGATCGAACTCGGCATCGCCCGCGACTCGCTCGCGCGCCTCACGTCCATTCTCGCCGGCAAGTACGGACTCGACACGACGCGCCGGCAGCTGGGCGTCTTCTCGCGCAAGCCGCTCAGTCAGGCGTTCTTCGGGCGCGTCGACTGGCAGATGACTGCCCGGCACCGGCTGACGCTGCGCAACAACACCACGCTCTATTCGGATCCGCAGGAGATCGGCCCCGACCAGACCCTGCACTACTTCGAAACGCGCGGCGCGGCCAAGGTGAACAGCTACGGCACGTTCCTTTCCGTGCGCTCGGCTTTCCGCCCCACGGTGATCAACGAGTTCAAGTTGCAGGCGCTCAAGTTCACGCGCGAACGCATTGCGCAGAACGAACTGCCGCGCGGCTTCGTCCGCATCGCGTCGCGCCTCCCCGACAACACCAACCGGACGGTGACCGTGCAGTTCGGCGGCAACCGCCTGGCCCCCGAGCACTACACCGAGCGCCAGTTCCAGCTTGCCAACACGACCTACTGGAGCCGGGGGAACCAGACGTTTACGGTGGGGACCGACAATATCGTCACGCGCATCGCCCGCTACCTCCCCATCGAGCAGCGCGGCCTGTTCGAGTTCGACAACCTGGCGCAGCTCGACGCGCTCACGCCGGCGCGGTACAGCCGGCAGGTGCCTCTGCGGGCCGGAGGAACGACGGCCGAGTTCACGGTCGCCGACCTGTCGGCCTTCGCGCAGTCGGAGTGGACGCCCACCAGCGGCGTCACCGCCTCGGCGGGCCTCCGCCTTGACGGCGTGCTCTTCATGACGGGCGCCCAGTACAACCCACTAGTGGCGCAGCGCCTTGGGGTGCGCACCGACATGACGCCGCGCAATTGGCTCGTCTCGCCGCGCGCGCAGGTCGTGTGGGATGTCGGCGCCCGCGGGCGCGACGTCTTCCGGGCGGGCCTCGGCCGGTTCAGCAGCCAGCCGCCGTACAACGTGCAGGTCAACCACATGCTGCAGAGCGGGCTTGCGGCGGTGGACATCATCCAGGTGGGCGCCGCGGCGCCGCGCCCCGACTTCCCGCGGTACCGGCGCGACCTCTCGTCGGTCCCGGGTGTTCCGGCCGGCGTGGATCCGGCCAGCATTCCGGCCTACGTCAACTACATGGGCCGCGACTTCCGGGTGCCGTCGACGTGGAAGGCGAGCGCCGGCTACGAGCGGCGGTTTGGTCCGGTGCAACTCGGCGTGTTCGGGTACCTCGCCCGCACCGTCGACAACTTCCAGTACTACGATCGCAACATGGTGGCCGAACCCTACTTCACCATTGAGGGGGGGCGCGGCGTCTTCGTGCCGGCCGCGCGCATCACTAGTCTCGGGCGCACCAACAACGCCGACACCCGCGTGCACCAGGACCTCGGGCGCGTGCTCGAACTCGTCGGGGACTCCCGGCAGGACCAGCAGTCGGTGGTGTTCCAGGGCACCTGGTCGCTGCCAAAGGCCTCGTCGGTGACGATGTCCTACACGCGCAACAAGAGCGAGGACAACTCCTCCTTCAACTGCTGCATCGCCATTACCTCCACGTTCTCGCCGAACACGGGCGATCCGCGCCGGCTGGCCGATGCGTGGGGGCCGACCGACAACGCGTTCCGTGACAAGATCGTCGGCGCCTTCGTCCTGCCCCCGATTCGCGGCTTCCGGCTGAGCGGCACCGTTGTCGGCATTTCGGGGCAGCCCTTCTCGCTGATCGTCAATGGTGACGTCAATGGCGACGGGACGTCCAACAACGACCTCGCCTTCGTGTTCGATCCGGACGATCCGGCGACGCCGGCGGATCTGGCGGCCGCGATGCGTCGCGTGCTGGCCAATCCGGAAAACGTGGCGCGCGACTACATTCGCCGCAACCTCGGCCGCATCGCGTCGCGCAACGGCGGCCGGTCTCCGTTCCGATCCCAGGCCGACGTGCGCGTGGCGCGCGACTTCGCCCTGCGGCGCGGACAGGCCGTCGAGGTCACGCTCGACATCTTCAACGTCACCAATCTGATCAACCGCGAGTGGGGCGGCGTGTACAACCTCGGGGCCACGCAGCAACTCTACGCCGTGACCGGCTTCAACCAGGCGACGCGCCGCTATTCCTATCGCGTGAACGAAAACGTCGGGCGGGCGGTGAAGAGCGGCGCGCCGTATCAGGTGCAGCTCGGGGCGAGGTACCGGCTTTGATGTCCCGCGCGCTTCTGCGGCGTCGCCGCCGGGCCGGTCTCGTGCTCGGCGCGCTCCTCGGTGGACTCATGGCGGCGGCCCCCGGGCCGGCCGCCGCGAGGCCACCGAAGATGCGGGTGCTCGTCGTCGTGGTCGACGGCCTGCGTCCGGATCACATCACGCCGGCGCGGGCCCCGGCCCTGGCGGCCATTGCCGCCGAGGGCGTCGTGTCGTCGGCGCACCATTCGGTCTATCCCACCGTCACGCGCGTGAACGCCAGCGCGCTGGCCACCGGAATGCGTCCCGACGGGCACGGCATTCTGGACAACTCCATCTACCTGCCCGCGGTCGACAGTGAGCGGGTGCTCGACACGGGCGACGCTCACGCGATGATGCGGGCCGACAGCGTGCTGGGCGGCCGTCTGCTCACCTCCACGACGGTGCATGACCTGCTCGCCGCACGCGGGCTGCGCACGGTGGTGGCCAGCGCGGGGTCGTCGGGCTCCGCCTACCTGCTCGGCGGGGCGGGGCGGGCGCCGATTCTCAACGCGGAACTCGTCCTGCCGGCGGCACTCGCCCCGGTCGTCCGCGCGCGCGTCGGCGCGGCACCGCCAGAGGGCAAGCCGAACCGGCGCGTCAATGCCTGGGCGGTCGATGCGTTGCTGCGCGTCGGCATCGATTCGCTCGACGCCGATGTCGGGATGCTCTGGCTCTCCGATCCCGATCACACGGTGCACGGCGCCGGACTCGGTTCGGCCCTGGCGGATTCCGCCATTCGCGCCGTCGACGGGGAGATCGGCCGTCTGTTCGCCGGCCTGGCGGAGCGTGGATTGCGCAATCAGGTCGACGTCCTCATCGTCTCCGACCACGGCTTCTCGACCCATGCCGGGCGGACGAGCGAGATTGCGAGAGTGCTCGCGCCGTTCCGGGATCGCGTGATCGTGGCGGGGAGCAGCATCCACATGCGTCCGGGGCACGCGGGAGCCACGGGCGCGGTCGTCAGGACGCTGATGGAATCGCCCGCCGTCGGGGCCATTTTCACGCCGTCCGCGCAACCGGGCGGGGTTCTTGGCCGGGAACCAGGCACGCTTGCGGTGGCCAGCGTTGCCGGGGAACACGCGCGCGCGGGCGACGTGCTCTTTTCCGCGAACTGGTCGCATGAGCGCAATGCGGCCGGCATCCCCGGCTGGACCGGCCAGGGCGGGGTGGCGGGCCACGGAACCTCGAGCCCGTACGACATCGGCGCCACGCTCGTCGGCGTCGGGCCACACCTCCGGCGTGGCCTTCGGTCTGCAGTGCCGAGCTCCAATGCCGACGTCGCGCCGACCATCCTGTCGTTGCTGCATGTGCCGGTGCCAGACAGCATGTCGGGGCGTCCGCTGCGCGAGCTGCTGCGGGAGGGCCCCGATCCGGCGCGCGTGGCGGTGACCCGAAGTCGGCATCATGCCGAGACGGTGCTGCCGGGCACGGTCCAGCTCCGCTATCAGGTCACCGTGTTCCTGTCGGATGTCGGGCGGTCGCGGTACGTCGACTCGACCGTCACCACGCGCGAGCAGGTGGTGACGCACGAGTGACGACCGCGTACCTCCGCCCTGACAAGGGCCTGGCGCCTGGCGTCACTTCCCTCCGGAGAATCCTCGCAGCTTGCGCAACATCCGCCGGTCGTTGGTGATCATGTCGTCACCCTTCGGCGTCTCCAGCACCTTCGGGACCGCGGCGAAGCGCTGGTCGGTCATGATGCGCCGGAACGCGCCCTCGCCGATGGACCCCAGTCCGATCAGCTCGTGGCGGTCAATTCTCGAGCCGAGGGGCGCCTTGGAGTCGTTGAGGTGCAGCATCCCGAGACGATGGAAGCCGAGCACGTCGCTGAAGCGCGTCATCACGCCATCGAAGTCGTTGGCCAGGTCGTAGCCGGCCGCATAGACGTGCGCCGTGTCGAGGCAGACGCCCACGCGCTCCTGGAGGGCGGCGGGCAGCCGGCCGAGCAGGTCGGCCATCTCCTCGAAGGTCGACCCGATGACCGTGCCCTGGCCGGCCGTGAGCTCCATCAGCAACCGCGTGGGGCCCGCCACGCGCTCCAGCACCTCGGTGATGGCGTCGGCGTTGCGCGCGATGCCGCTGGCGCGCTCGTCCATGAAGTTGCCGGGGTGCGACACCACGGCGTCGAGACCCAGCGCATTGCTGCGGCGCATCTCGCACTCGAACGACTCGATGGACCTGGCGCGGAGCGCGGGGTCCGGCGACGCCAGGTTGATGAGGTAGCTGTCGTGCGCGTTGGTGAAGGCGACCGGGGAGGCCGCCGCCAGCGCGGCCCTGAAGGCCTTTACCTCGGCGTCGTCGCACGGCCGCTCTTTCCACTGGCTGGGCTGCTTGGTGAACAGCTGCATCGCGGTCGCGCCGATGTCGACGGCGCGCGGCGGCGCGGTGGCCACACCGCCCGAGGTCGAGACGTGCGCGCCGAGCGGGGCGCCATCGTACGGCATGTCGTACGGCGAGCGGCCGGCGCCCTCGGGGATGACGCCGGTCTTCGGCATCTTGACGGCGCGGCTGCTCTCCGGCTTTGCCTGTTTCGCGACTGGCGGTTTGGCGGGCTTGGCGGGCGGCATCGCCGGCTTAGCGGGCTTGGCGGGCTTGGTGGGCTTGGCGGCCGCCGGTTTTTTCCTGGCGCCCTTTCCGGGCGCGGGTGCCGCCTTGGCGAGGGGCTTTCGTGCGAGTGCGCCGGTCGCGGCCGTCTTTCCGGTTGCCGACTTGTGCAAGGCCTTCTTCTTCGCAGCCATGGAACCGCCTGGGTCGTCCATCGTCTCCCGTCTATCGACCATCGACTCTCGACTATCGACTATTCAAATTCTTCATCCCGCCCGCGCAACCGCTTGCCGCAGCGCGGGCAGTGCAACAGCTCGCCGCCCTCGTGCAGGGCGTACGCGAACGTGCGCCCGCAGCTGCAGGCGGCTTCCAGCGCCTCCGATCCGCAGGCGATGCAGAAGACATCGTCCGCTTCGTAGGCGCGGAAGCGTCCGCAGACGGTGCACCGCTTCGCGGTCAACGGCGCTGGCGCAGCCATTGGAGCGGATCGACCGCGCGTCCCTTGGGGCGCATCTCGAAATGTAAGTGGGCGTCGAGGTCCGGGTCGGTTCGGCCGACGGTTCCCACCACTTGACCTTTCTGGATACCCTGCCCCTTGCGCACGTCGAGCCGCGCCAGGGAGCCGTACACGGAGAAGTCGCCGTCGCCGTGGCTCACGATCACCGTGGGGCCGTAGGTCCCGAAGGGCTCGGCGAGGACGACGCTCCCGGACGAGACGGCCTTGACCGTGGTGCCGGCCGGGGCGCCGATGCCGATGCCATTCCAGCGGGTCGTGGTGTTGTTGCCGCTGATGACGCGGCCGAAGCGGTACAGGATGACACCGTCCACCGGCCAGTCGAGCCGGCCGAGGTCGCTGGTCTTCAGCGTGCTCGCCGCCGCCGCGCCGGGACGGGCGGCGACGGTGCGACGGCGCTCCGCCTCGAACGTGGCCAGCAGGTCGGCCAGTCGCTTCTCGTCCCGCTGGATCTGCTGCAGGCGCTGTTCCGTCTGGCGGGCCGTCTGCTGGGCGCGGGCCAGCGACCGGCCGCGCGCGTCATCGAGGGCGCGCAGCCGGCGCTCCTCTTCCGCCTTCTGCTCGCGGTTGATCTCCATGTCGCCGCGCAGGCGCACGAGCTGCGTGCGCGTGCCCATGACCTGGTCGTTGAGCAGCTCCACGCGGCGCACCAGCGCGCGGTCGCGCTGGGTGACGAGATGCAGGTACTTGTACCGGGCCACCAGGGCGCCGAAGGACTGGGCCGACAGCAGGGCCTCCAGCGAGTACAGCGCGCCGCGCTTGTAGATCTCGCGCACGCGGCGCTGCAGCATGGAGCGCTTGATGACGAGTTCGTCCTGGGCCAGCACCAGGCTGGCGGTGGCGTCGTCCACCTCGCCGGCCAGCGCCCCGATCTGGCTGTCGAGCGACCGCACGACCCGCGCGGTGGCGTCGGCCTGCCGCTCGATGTTGGTCCGCTCCTCCCCGAGGTCGTGCACCGTCCCCTGGAGTTCGCGCATGCGCTTCTCCAGGCGTTCGCGCTCGGCGCGGATGCGTTCGAGTTCGTCGCGCTGGGCCTTGGCGCGGTCGGCGGCGGACTGGGGTACCGGCTGCGCCTGCGCGTTGGCGGTTGGCGGTTGGACGTTGGCGGATGCCAGCAGCAGCGCGAGCAGCGCACTGCGGCGCAGCCCGGCGGCCATCAGCCAACCGCCAACCGCCGACGGCCAGCGGCCCACGGCCGACGGCGAATCGCCCCCCGCCATCCGGTTCATACGCGCTTCAGGTGCCGTCCCACGCTCAGGGCCGATCCGGCCAGCCCGATGCATGCCCCGGCGAGCACGCCCACCGCGCCCATCCACTGGTCGAAGAACGTGGCTTGCACGACGAAGCGGTTGATGATGACCAGGGCCACCCAGGCGAGCACGAGGGCGAGCAGGCCGCCCAGCGTCCCCTTGAGGAAGCCCTCGATGAGGAACGGGGCGCGGATGAAGCCGTCGGTCGCCCCGACCAGCCGCATGATGGCGATCTCGCGCGCGCGGGCCAGCACCGCCATGCGGATGGTGGATCCAATGATGATCACGGCCACGACGGCGAAGGTGAGTCCGAGGCTGGCCGCGGCGAGCGTGGCGATGTTGCGCAGGCGGTGCAGCTTCTCCACCCACTCTTCGCCGAAGCGAATGTCATCGACGAAGTCGTAGACCTCGATGCGCTTGGCGATGGCGCGCACCGTCGCCGGGTCGCGGAAGCCCGGCTTCAGGCGCAACTCGATCGACGCCGGCAGGATGCCTTCCTCGAAGACGTCGCTGAACTCGCCGAGCTCCCGGCGCGCCCGGTCGAGCGCCTGCGCCTGCGTGACCAGCCGCACCGACGCCGCCTCGGGGAAGGCGCCGATGTCACCCAGCGCGGCACTCGTCGCCTCCGCGCCCGTCCCGTCGGCAACGAAGGCGCGGATCTCCACGCGGTCTTCCACCTCGCGGAGCGCATTGCGGATGTTCAGCGCCACCAGCCCGAACAGCCCGAAGGCGAACAGCGAGAAGGCGATGGTCGTGATCGACAGCGCGCTGAGCATCGGCGCGCGGCGGAAGGCGAGCAGGGCCTCGCGAAGGGCGAGTCTCACTCGTCGTCCTCCACGGCCGGCGGGGCGCCCGACTGGCGCACGCCGCCGTCGGCCGCCGAGTCGAACACGATCTGCCCGCGCGTGACCTCGATGGTGCGGCACTCCGAGCGCCGCACGAGATCGAGGTCGTGCGTGGCCATCAGCACGGCGGTGCCGCTGGCGTTGATGTCGCGGAAGAGCTGGAAGATGCCGCGCGTGGCCCGCTCGTCGAGGTTGCCGGTGGGCTCGTCGGCCACCAGGACCACGGGATCGTTGGCCAGTGCGCGGGCGATGGCGACGCGCTGCTGCTCGCCGCCGGAGAGTTCGCGCGGCAGGGCCGTGGCCTTGGCGGAGAGCCCGACCTGTGTCAGCAGGCGCGACACGCGCCCGGAGACCTGTGCGGCCGGCGTGCCCGTCACCTCGAGCGCGAACGCGACATTGGCCTCCACCGACCGGTCCTCAAGCAGGCGGAAGTCCTGAAAGACGATGCCGAGCCGACGGCGCAGCCTGGGCACCTCGGCGGGCCTGTACAGCGCCGAGCTCGTGCCGCAGACCTTCACCTCACCCCTGGTCGGAAGCTCCTCGAAGAAGCACAGCTTGAGGATCGTGCTCTTTCCGGCGCCGCTGGGGCCGGTGATGAACACGAACTCCCCCTTGTTCACCTGGAACGACACGTCCTGCAGGGCAACGCCCGAGCGGGTGAACGACTTGTGTACGTGCGAGAATCGGATCATCAGCGATTAGCGAAGGGCCTGTTCGAGGTCGGCGATGATGTCGTCGACGTCCTCGAGTCCCACACTGAGTCGAATGAAGCCATCGGGAATGCCGATGCGCGCGCGTTCGTCGGCCGTCAGGCGGGAGTGTGACGAGAAGCGCGGCTCACTGACCAGCGTATCGACCCCGCCGAGGCTCGCCGCGTACCGCGCCAGCTTCAGCCGCTTGGCGAAGCGGTCGGCGGCCCGGGCGCCACCGGCGAGCTCGAAGGCGACCATGCCCCCGAATCCGTCGAGCTGGTCCACGGCGATCTCGTGGTCGGGATGGCTCTCGAGGCCGGGATAGTGGCAGCGGCGCACTTCCTTGCGCGCCTCGGCCCACCTGGCAATCTGCATGCTGCTCTCATTCTGCCGCTTCACGCGCACGTCGAGCGTCTTGAGGCCGCGCTCCAGCAGCCAGCAGGCGAACGGGTCGGGCGTCTGCCCCCAGACGATTTCCTTCTGCCGCACCTCGTCGATGTACGGCACCGTGCCGCAAACGACGCCGCCGAGGACGTCGTGGTGGCCATTGAGGAACTTCGTCGCCGAGTGAATGACGACATCGGCGCCGTGTTCGAGCGGCCGGAAGTTCACCGGGCTGGCAAAGGTCGAGTCGACCACCAGCGCGATGCCGAGTTCCTTGGTCAGCAGCGAAACGCCGCGCATGTCGAGTACTCGGCACGTCGGGTTGACGGGCGATTCGATGAAGATGGCGCGCGTCTCCTTGCGCAGCCGCTTGCGCCAGGCGCGCGGCTCGAAGGGGTCGACGAGGGTGACGTTGATCCCCATCTGCGTGAACTCTTCGGTGAGCAGCCGGTTCGTGCCGCCATAGATGAACTGGCTGGCCAGCAGGTGGTCGCCGGGGCGCAGGAGGGCCAGCAAGCCGCAGGCCGTGGCGCCCATGCCGCTGGCCAGCATCAGCGACGCTTCGGCGCCCTCGAGCAGGGCGAGGCGCTTCTGGATGCGGTCGGCGTTCGGCGTGTTCCCGTACCGCGTGTACATCAGGTTGTCGTCGCCGCCGGGCTCCTGCACGTAGTTCACCGACTGCACGAGCGGCGGCACCACCGGGTCGCCGGGGGCGTGGGGACCCTCGCCGCCGTGAAGGACAAGCGTGGCAAGGGTGTGCGGGCGGGCGGGCTTCCGGGAAGTGGCCATGAGTCAGACCGGAGGGGGATTCAGCAGGGGACGCTCGTCGTCCACGCGCAGCAGGCGAACGATTTCCGTTGGGGCCAGGCCCGCAACGTCGCGGACCACCACGCCGCCACGCGGCAGCGTGTCGTCGATGATCGCCGGCGCCAGGTCGTGCCGGCGCGGGCCGTAGATCCACACCAGGTCGCCGTCGGCGATGCCGCGCATGCGCGCGTCGTCGGAGCGCAGGCGTATTGCCGGGCCGCGCTCGGCGTCGCCACGACGCGAGCCGACGAAGCCCACCACCTGCAGCGGCGGATTGGTGCCGACCATCACTGCACCGTGTCGGCTGCGACGAGCGCCAGGTACCCCCCGCTGCCACGGCGCACCAGCCGCCGGCGCGACAGCGCGTCCAGCACCTCGGCCACGAAGTCCTCGCCGAAGCCGAAGGCGTCGGCCAGCTCGGCCGGCGCGGCGCACCCGTGCGAGCGCACCATCTCCCAGGCGCGCCGCTCGGCCGTGCTCACCGCGCCGATCAGCTGCGGGCTGCCGTCCTCGCAGACGCAGACCAGCGCCAGCCCGTGGTTGGTGAGCACCGACTCGACGAGTTCGAGGTGGTCCTCGCCGATGCCCCGGAAGACCACGAAGCCGCCGCGGGTCGGATCCTCGTTCTCGAGCAGGACGAGCAGCTTGGCCACCACCTCGTCGGCGCACGAGTAGTCCATCATGCCGATGCTCGAGAAGTCGAGCGACGTGATGCCCCCCTCGCGCACGGCGGCGAGCTCGCGCTCGATCTGGTGGCGCACCGCCATCCCGGTGGGGCGGGTGAGCAGGTTGCCATACGTCTGGTTGACGGCGCTGCGGAGCACAGCGCACACGTCGATGGTGTGTCGGACCATGTTCACCGGTCGACCTTTTCTGGGATCATGATGAGCAGTTGCGTGCCCGGCATGGGAGCCAGCCGGTCCCTCCGGGCCACGTCGTCGTCCCACACGGGCACTTCGGTCACGCGCGCGGTGCCGCTGCGCACCATCAGCTTGCCTTCCCACTTGCGCAGGTAGCCGCGGATACCCTTGAAGCCCTGGCCGCGCCCGGGATCGGGAAAGCGGCTCGTGCCCTGGATGACCGCCGTCTCGAGCGCCTGCCCGTCGTCCCACCGGTCGCTGAGCGGCCGGCGGTTCCCGCTCTCGAGCGATTGCCGGATGCCGACGCCGGCGTCGCAGACGGCGATCTGCACGACGTGGCGGCCCATCCGCTTGCGATAGTTGTAGTTCTGCACGGCCACCCACCCGCCGCGGCCGGCGTGCTCCACGATGTTCTGGCACGCCTCGGATAGCGACATGGCGAACCCCATCACGGCGCGCGACTCGAGGTGCAGGTTCTGCGTGATGATGGCCGCCGCCTTCTTCTCGATCCGCTCGACCACGGTGTGCACGTCGTCGCTGCGCGATACGGGCGTGACCTCCAGCAGGCCGCCCGCCTCGCCGGCCGGGCGCGAGGGAGGCACGGTGCCGTGGATTTCGTAGAGTTCGGCGGCGTACTTGAAGAAGTTGGCGCGCGACCAGTAGGAGACCGTGTCGTCCTTCTCCGGCGCGCGGAGGATGGGCTTCTCGGCGCGCGTCTGGGCCAGCGCCAGCAGCGCGGTCAGCCCGTACGGCGAGGACCACGTGGTGTAGCGCGCGTCGATCAGGATCTTCTCGTCCGGCGGCAGCTGGGCCAGCTGTTCGAGCACCTGCTCGAAGGTCTGGTCGTCAAGCGAAGTCGGGACGGTGATGACGGCGGTCACGAGGGACTCAATTCTCCACGGAGGAAATGCGCGAGCCCGGTGGCTCCGCGATGCTCGACGTTCCGGGCGGCGGCGTCGAGCGCGGCTCGCAACGCATCCGTGATTATATCACCCGCGAGCATCCGCGAGTAATAGGTTGCGCCGAAGACGTCGCCGCACCCCGTGGGGTCCCCCTTGACGCGGACCAATTCGGCACTCGGCGCCAGCAGCGCCGTGCGCAGCGCGCCACTTGCCACTGACAGCGGGGACGCGCCGGGAGCAAGGTCGGCGAGGCGCGAAAAAGCCGGCGCCGCAAAGTAGACGGCTCCGCGCGCACCGAGCGTGACCACCAGCGACTGCACGCCGTTGGCCAGCGCGGTGGCGGCCAGCGCGAAGCCGTCGGGGGCCATCATCGACAGCTCGTCCTCGTTCACCTGCAGCAGGTCGAAGCAGCGGCACCAGTCCTCCACGCGGGGAAGCGGGTGCGGGGTCCGCAGTCCGGAGGGCTGGACCGCCAGGACAAGCGAATGCAGGTCGCAGTAGATGGGGCCGCGAAAATGCTGGCGCAGCAGCATCGCGGTGTCGAGGTCGAGCTCGAACCCGGAGATGAGGTTCACGTAGAGGGCGTCGAGGCCGGCGAGGAGCGGCTGCAGCCCCGCCCACGTCCAGCCGGGCACCCCTCCGGTGAGCACCTCGCTGCGGCGCTCGTCGTCGAGGTACCGCAGTTCCACGCGGTTGTTGGGCCAGGGCACCGACACGGCCGCCGCGTCGGGAGCGAGTCGGCGAAGCGACGACAGGAACTCGCGCGCCTCGCGCGCCAGGTCGTCGCCCACCTTCACGATCGGCACGATCTCCCAGTCGGCGGGGAGCGCGGCGTCAAAGCCGGCCAGCGCGTAGGTGATCCCGCCCCACTCCTGCACGGGAGCGGTGCGCACGTCGCGCCCGTAGATGACGTCCCAGACGAAGGTGCCGAGGACGCCGACCCGGCGCTTCCTCACGCCACCGGATGTTCGGCGAGGAACGCCGCCACCGCGCCGACCATCCCGGCACTGCCGCCCAATTCGCCCGGCACGATGCGACAGGCATCGACGGCCGGCTTGAAGGCGCGCCGCCGCACCTCGGCGCGCAGCGGCAGGAACAGCGAATCCCCGGCCAGCGCGACGCCACCGGCCAGCACCACGACGTCGGGATTGAAGATGTTCAGCAGGTTGGCGACGCCCGTGCCAAGAAAGAGCGCGGTGTCTCGCACGACCTCGGCCGCCACGGCATCGCCGTGCTCCGACGCCTGATATACGAGCGCCGCCGTGAGTGCCGCGAGATCGCCGCCGCAGAGTTCCCTGAGCATCGACGGCTCGTCGCCGGACAGGGCCTCGCGGGCGCGCTCGGCGATGGCCGGTCCCGAGGCGTAGGCCTCGAGGCAGCCGTAGTTGCCGCACTTGCAGCGGCGCCCGGTGCTGGCAATCGACATGTGGCCAACTTCCCCGGCGACGTCGCTGGAGCCGTGGTACAGCTTGCTCTCGAGGATCAGCCCGCCGCCGATGCCGGTGCCCAGCGTGATGCCCACCACGTTTCGCCCGCCCCGGGCGGCACCCTTCCACCACTCACCCAGCGTGGCGCAGTTGGCGTCGTTGTCGAGCGTCGCCGTCAGGCCGACCTGGTTGGCCACCCGGCTGCGCAGCGGAAAGTTGGTCCACCCGAGATTGGGGGTGACGATGACCAACCCCCGGTCGCGGTCGAGCGGGCCGGGCGAACCGATACCGACGCCGGCGAACTGTGCGCGCGTGGCCCCGGTCTCGGCCATCGTCGTCGCAATGGTGGTCTCGACCATCGCGCAGATGCGATCGACGACGGCGTCGGCGCCAAGGCTGGCCCGGGTTGGCAGGGAGTGGACGCCGATCTCGCGGCTGCCGTCGGCGGGCATCGCGCCGACAACGATGTTGGTGCCGCCGAGGTCGACGCCGACGATGAAGGTGGACGAGGCAGGCATCAGGACGTGGTGGTGGTTGGAAGAAAATTGCGCACGCGCGCCACCACCCGCGAGGGCTCGAGGGAGCGCATGCACTGAAAATGCCCCAACGGGCACGTTGCCGGGCCATGCGGGTGACAGGGGCGGCATGACAGGTGCTCGACGCCGAGCGACTCCGAACGTGGCGCCAGCGGTCCGAATCCGAACTCGGGCACGGTGGGCCCAAACAGGGTGAGCGCCGGCGTGCCGACCCCGGACGCGAGGTGGGTGGGCGCCGAATCGTTGGCCACGAGAACCGCGCAGCGGGCGATGAGATCGGCACTGCCCAGCAGCGCGAGGCGCCCCGTGGCGTCGAGCACGCGCCCCGGCGCGGCCTCGACGATGTGCGCGGCCAGCGTGGTATCGCCGCTGCTGCCGACCACCACGAAGCGTGCGTCAGGGAGCGCCGTGGCGAGCTGGGCGAAGTGGGGCCAGCGCTTGGTGTCCCAGATGCTTCCCGGCGCCAAGCCGACCAGCGCGCCGCCCCGGGCAAAGTCGCCGAGCAGGGCATCCACGGCGGCGCGCTCATCGGCCCCGGGGTACAGGCGGGGGCGAAGGACGTCGGCGGCGGGTGACGCTGCGCCGTCGCCGGCGGCGAGGCGCCACAACCGCTCGGCGTGATGCGCGTCGCGGCGATAGCGAACACGCGTCGAATACAGTGCACGCCCGGCGGACGTGTCGAAACCGATGCGCCGCGGAATGCGTGCGGCGAGCGCCAGCATGGCGCTGCGCAGGGAACCCTGCGCCAGGTACACGGCGGAATAGCCGCCGTCTCGCAGGCGGCGCGAGAGCCGGTGCAGGCCGCCGATCCCGGCGTCGACGCCGCGCTTGTCGTAGTCGATCAGCGCGCGCACGGCGGGATGGCCGCGCAGGATCGCGGCGCCTTCCGGCGTGACCACCACGTCCACCGCCTCGCGCGCGGCGAGCTCGGCGAGCAGCGGCGTGGTGAGGATCGTGTCGCCGAGGAACGACGTCTGGATGACGAGAGAAGACACGGTACAACAGTAACGAAGATCGCGAGGGCGCGAGTGAACTGCACACCACGAAGCCGCGAAGGACACGAAGGGGGCGCGAAGAACGGCGATGCAGAAGGGGCTCGGGGGAGAGACCTGTCCACCGAACCCCCTCGAGAACTTCCTTCGTGGACCTTCGTGTCCTTCGCGGCTTCGTGGTGCGCAGGAAACGCCGGCTAGTCCACCTGAAGCACGGCGAGAAACGCTTCCTGGGGAATCTCCACCGACCCCACGTTCTTCATGCGCTTCTTGCCTTCCTTCTGCTTCTCCAGGAGCTTGCGCTTGCGGCTGATGTCGCCGCCGTAGCACTTGGCGAGCACGTCCTTGCGGAGCGGCTTCACCGTGGTGCGGGCGATGATCTTCTGCCCGATGGCCGCCTGGATGATGACCTCGAACAGCTGGCGGGGAATCAGCTCCTTCAGCTTGTCGGCGATCTTGCGGCCCCAGTCGTACGCCTTGGCCTCGTGGATGATCACCGAGAAGGCGTCCACCGGGTCGCCGTTGATCAGCATGTCGAGCTTCACCAGGTCGCTGCGGCGGTACCCGAGGATCTCGTAGTCGAGCGACGCGTAGCCGCGCGAGATCGACTTGAGCTTGTCGAAGAAGTCGAGGATGATCTCGGCCAGCGGGAACTCCCAGTCGATCTCCACGCGCGTGGTGTCGACATAGCGCATGCCCTTGTACTCGCCGCGCCGGTCGGTGCCCAGCGCCATGATGGGACCGATGTAATCGGCCGGCGCCATGATGCGAGCACGCACGTACGGCTCCTCGACGTAGTCGATGACCGGCGATGGCGGCATGAGCGCCGGGTTCTCCACCAGCAGTTCCACGCCGTCGGTCTTGAAGACGTGGTACTCCACGCTCGGCACCGTGGTGACGAGCGAGAGGTTGAACTCCCGCTCGAGGCGCTCGCGCACGATCTCCATGTGCAGCAGCCCGAGAAAGCCGCAGCGAAAGCCGAAGCCGAGGGCGGTGGAGGTCTCGGGGAGGTAGTGCAGGGAGGCATCGTTGAGCTGCAGCTTCTCCAGCGCGTCGCGCAGGTCTTCGTACTGTTGGGTGTCGGTGGGATAGACGCCGGCGAAGACGAACGACTTCACCGCCTTGTAGCCGGGCAGCGGGGCCGCGGCGCGATTGTTGGCATCGAACACGGTGTCGCCGGCCCGCGTCTCCTTCACCGAGCGCACGCTGGCCACCACGTAGCCCACCTCGCCGGCGGTCAGCGCGTCGGTGGGGACCTGGCGCAGCTGGTTGTAGCCCACCTCCACCACCTCGTACGTCTCGTCGCTCACCGCAAAGGCGATGTGCATCCCCTTCTTCACGGTGCCGTCGACCACCCGCACGCTCGGAATGGCGCCGCGGTACCGGTCGTAGTACGAGTCGTAGACGAGCGCGCGCAGCGGCGCGTCGGCGTCTCCCCGCGGGTGCGGCACCTTCCTGACGACTTCCTCGAGGAGCTCGGGAATCCCCAGCCCTTCCTTGGCGCTCACCAGGAGGATGTCCTCGGGGTCGCACCCCAGGAGTTCCACGACCTCGGCGCGCCGTCTTTCCGGCTCCGCGCCCGGGAGGTCGATCTTGTTGAGGATCGGGATGATCTCGAGCCCCGCCTCCATGGCGAGGAAGAGGTTGGAGAGCGTCTGCGCCTGGATGCCCTGCGACGCGTCCACCACGAGGATGGCGCCCTCGCAGGCGGCGAGGGATCGTGACACCTCGTACGTGAAGTCCACGTGCCCGGGCGTGTCGATGAGGTTCAGCTCGTACGCCTCGCCACTCCGCGCCGTGTACGTCATGCGCACGGCGTTCAGCTTGATCGTGATGCCCCGTTCCCGTTCGAGGTCCAGCGTGTCGAGCACCTGCGCCTTCATCTCGCGCTTCTGGAGCATGCCGGTGGCCTCGATCAGGCGGTCGGCGAGCGTCGACTTGCCGTGATCGATGTGGGCGACGATGCAGAAGTTGCGGATGCGGCTCTGGTCCAAGGCGTCCGATGATTAGGGTCAGCCTTGAAAGTTAGCCGCTTGCGGGGCTGGCTCCAAGGCACGCGGTACTGACGTTCGGCCTCAAGGTTCGAGACAGCCTCTCACGGAGACCGGAGCGGACGGAGGACACGGAGGCTGCAACAACTTCAAAAGGGGGTTTGGCCGGACAGCACCGTCCGCCGAGCCCCCTCAAGTGTCTTGCAGTCTCCGTGTCCTTCGTTTCGCCTCCGGTCTTCGTGAGAGCCCCCCGTGCCCCGCCGCCCAGAATCGACGTTTTGCCCTGCACGCGCGTACTATTACAGGTTTCCATGACCAGCCCGACCAACGCGCAACGCCCCGAACTCCTCGATCCTGCCAAGCTGAACGCGCTGGGTGGGCTGGAGATACGCGCCCGCTGGGTCGTCGAGGGCTTCCTGACCGGGCTCCACCGGTCACGCAAGAAGGGCTTCTCGGTGGAGTTCGCCGAGCACCGCCCGTACCAGCCCGGCGACGACCTGCGCTACATGGACTGGAAGATGGCTGCCCGCGCCGACAAGTGGCTCATCAAGCTGTTCGAGGAAGAAACCAACCTCCGCGCGACGGTCGTTCTCGACGTCTCGAAGTCGATGGATTGGACGGGGTCGCCGGCGCGCCTCACCAAGCTGGCGTACGCCGAGACCCTGGTTGCCGCCGTGTCGCTCCTGCTGCTGAAGCAGCGCGACGCGGTGGGACTCATCCGCTTCGATGACGAGGTGCGCACCGTGCTGCCGCCGCGATCGCGCGACGTGCACTTTCGGCGCATCCTCGCCGCGCTGTCCGACCCCGGCGCGGGCAAGGGGAGCGATGCCCCGGGCGCGCTCTTCCGCGCGGCCAAGCTGGTGCCGCGTCCCGGGCTCGTGATCATCGTGTCTGACCTGCTCCTCGATCCGCTCTCGACGGTCGAAGCCATTCAGGCGCTGCGCGGAGCGGGGCACCAGGTCACCGTGCTGCACCTGCTCGACCCCGCGGAGCGCGACCTGACGGTTCCCGGCGCCGAGGTCGTCTTCGTGGACACGGAAACGGGGACGGAACTCGAGGCGTCCCCCGGCGACGTGCGCGCGGCGTATCGCGCGACGGTCGTCGAGGCCATCGATGAATGGCGCACGCGCCTGGCCGGCGCCGGCGCGTCGTACGAGCCGATCTTCACGGATTCGCCCTTCGCCGTGCCGGTGCGGCGTGCCTTCCTCGCCCGGCGGCGGCTGCCGTGAGCCTGCTCGCGCCGCTGGCGCTGCTGCTGGGCCTCGCCGCCGTCGTGCCCCTCTGGCTGCACCTGCGGCGGCGCAAGGTCGAGATGCGCGTCGACTTTCCCGCCGTGCGCTACCTGCTGCGCGCCGAGCAGGAACATGGCCGCGAACTCAAGGTGCGCAACGTCCTGCTCATGCTGCTGCGCGTGGTCATCGTGCTGCTGATCGCCCTGGCGGCCGCGCGCCCGCTCGCTCGCCTCGGCATGGCGGGGCACGGCCCCACCGCGCTGGCGGTGGTCCTCGACAACTCGATGAGCACCGGTGCCGTGGTCGACGGACGATCCGTGCTGGCCGACCTGCAGGAGGCCGCCCATGCCGTGGTGAAGCGGGCGCGCGGCAGCGACCGCGTCTGGCTGGTGACGGCAGACGGGGCGGTGAGCGGCGGTTCGAGTGCGACGATTGCCGCGGCCATCGATCGCACGACGCCGCTCTCTGGCGCGGGTGACCTGGCCGCAGCGGTCCGCCGCGCCGCGGCGCTCGCCTCAGGGGCGTCGTTGCCGGCCTCACGCGTGGTGGTCATCACCGATGGCCAGGCGAATGCGTGGCCGGCGCAGCTGGCCGCCGTGGCCGCTCCCGTCCTGGTCTACGCACCGTCGTCTCCGCCGCCGGCGAACCGCGCCGTGACGCGCGTCGTCACCGATCCGCCGCACTGGGCGCCCCGCGGGGCGCTGCGTGCTTCGGTGATCGCGCGCGAGCCGGTGAACTGGCGCGCCGCGCTGGGTGCGGCCACGCTGGCGCGCGGCACGGTGGCCGGCGGAGGCAGCATCGAGGCGGGGGTCACCCCCGCCGCTCGCGGCTGGACCGCCGGCACCGTGGAGCTGCCGCCCGACGAACTGCGCGCCGACGACGTGCGCCCGTTCGCCGTGCACGTCGGCCCTGCTCCCGCGGCGCACGCCGACGCATCCGCCGGGGCCTTCGCGCGCACCGCGCTGGCCTCGCTGGTCGCCAACGGGCACGAACGCGACGGCGCCGGTGTCGCCATCACGTCGGCCGACGCCTTGGGCGCGCTCCCCGCGCTCATCACCGCGCCGGCCGATCCGTCGCGGGTGGCGCTGGCCAATCGCGCGCTCGAACGCCTGCGCATTCCATGGCGTTTCGGCGAACGCCGCAGCGGTCCCGTGCGCTCGCGCGGTGACGGTCTGGACGGCGCCACGGTGCTGCGCTTCTACGCTTTGCAGAGGCAGGGTGCGGAGGGGCCGGTCGACACGCTGGTGCGCGCCGGTGCCGAGCCGCTCGTCGTCGCCGGCGACGGCTGGGTGCTGATGGCGGTGGCCCTTGATCCGGCCGACACCGACCTGCCGCTGCGCGCCGCGTTCCTGCCGTGGCTCGACCGGACGATCGCGCGCCGGCTGGCCACCGACGCCGGGCCCGTGATTGATGTCGCTCCTTGGGCGGAATGGGTGCGCCCGTCGTGGGCCACGGGGCTCGAAGGGCCGGACGGCGACGTGCAGGCCATCAGCGGTGCGCGCGTGCGAGCGAGCGACAAGACGGGCGTCTACTTCCTGCGCCGCGGCGCCGAGCGCGCGGGCGCGGTGGTCGTGGCGCCCGACAGCGGCGAGTCGGTACTCGATCGCGCCGCCGCGGCCGCCATCGCCTCGCGGTTCGCAGCGGGCGGCGCGACCGGCGTCGCCGACCCGCAGCGCCTCGCCGACCGTGCCTGGTCGGACAACTCGCCGCGTCCGCTCATTGCCGGGCTGCTGGTCGGCGCGCTCCTCCTCATGGCGGCCGAGACGTGGGTCTCGCGTCGCGATCTCGCCAACGCCTCCTGATCGATGGCCCTGCCGCTCCTGCTCGCGCGCTTCAGCGCGCTTCCCCAGTTCCAGGCGTTCCGGTCCCGCGCGCCGCGCACGGGCGAAACGCGAGTTGTCGCCGGCCTCGCCGGCTCGGGTGACGCGCTCCTTGTCGCGGCACTGGCCACCGAGGCGCCCAATCGCCTGCACGTCGTCGTCGCCGACCAGGTTGGCGAGGCGGAGCGCTGGCTCGCCGACCTCGACGCCATACTCGGCGAGGGCTTCGTGGCGCTGTACCCCCCGCGCGAGGGGTTTGGCGAAGTGGAGCCGCACGCCGAGGTGGCCGGCGAGCGCGTGGAGACGCTCGAGCGGCTGAGTCGCGGCGACGTGCGGGTGCTGGTGACCACGGCGCGCGCCGTGCAGGAACGCACGCGGCTGCCGCGCGCGCTCGCCGAGGCGCGGCTGGAACTCGCCCGCGGCGCCACGTGGCGGCTCGAGGCGCTGGCCGATCACCTGGTGCGCGTCGGCTTCGAACGGGTGCAAATGGTGGAGGACGTGGCGCAGTTCTCGGTGCGCGGCGGCATCGTGGACGTCTACAGCTTCGGCATGCTGGCCCCGGTGCGGCTGGAATTCTGGGGTGACGAGCTGGTCGAGTTGCGCGAGTTCGACCTGTCGAGCCAGCGCACCACGCGCCCCGTCGAACGGGCGATTGTGCTGCCCGTCGACGTGGTGTCGGCGGCGGAGGAGTCGGCGGCGGTCACCGCGGCCGAACGCACTTCGCTAGCCGCGCTCTGGCCGCCCGACTCGCTGGTCGTCCTTCCCGAGGGCGTGCACCTGCCGCCGGAGTTCCGGCGCACTTGGGACGAAGCCGATCATCATCTGGAACTCGCCCGCCGCCGCGGCGAGGACGTGTCGTCGCGCGACGAACTGCTGCAGCCCCCCGAGCTGGCGACGCGATCGCTGGGCGCGTTCGCCACCGTCGAGATCACTCCCTCGGTGGAGGGGGACGCCGGCGTGCTCTTCCCGCTGCGCGCGCCCGAGGCGATTGACCGCGACATGGCGCGCCTGCGCGCGGTGGTCAGCGACGGGACGCCGACGGTGATCCTGTGCGACAACAGCGGGCAGGCCGAGCGCCTCGAGGAGCTGCTCACCGCCACCGGACGGGCGACCCTTCCGGCCCTCGCCATCGGCGTGCTCGGCGGCGGCTTCGTCATGCCGCCGCGCGCTGCGCCGGGCGGCCTGCGGGTGCTCACCGACCACGAGATCTTCCGGCGCGATCGGCGCATCCGGCGCGTCCGCAAGTACGCGACGGGCACCGCGCTGGAAGTGGTGGGAGCGCTCAAGCCGGGCGACTTCGTGGTCCACCTCGAGCACGGCGTCGGCGTCTATCGCGGCATGGAGGCGATCTTCGTCGGCGAGGCGACCATCGAGGTGATCGTCATCGAGTACGAGGGCGGCGACCGGCTGAACGTCCCGCTGTACCGCATCGACCAGGTGGAGCGGTTCCGTCACTCGGCCGACGTGTCGGGCGACGCGCCGCCGCCGCGGCTGCACCGGCTCGGCGGTAAGAAGTGGGCGCAGCAGCGCGACAAGACCCGCGCCGCCATCCAGGAGATGACGCACGAGCTGCTCGACCTCTACGCGCGGCGGCACATCGCCCACCGCCCGGCGCACGACGTGGACGGGGCGTGGCAGAAGCAGCTGGAGAGCTCGTTCCTGTTCGAGGACACCCCCGACCAGCTGCGCGCCACGCAGGACGTGAAAAGCGACATGGAAGGCCCGCGGCCCATGGATCGCCTGCTGGTCGGCGACGTGGGGTACGGCAAGACCGAAATCGCGGTGCGCGCCGCCTTCAAGGCCGTGCAGAGCGGCCGGCAGGTGGCGGTGCTCGTGCCGACGACCATCCTCGCCGAACAGCACGCGCGCACCTTCGGCGACCGGTTTGCCGATTTCCCGGTGAAGATCAGCGTGCTCTCGCGCTTCCAGACGGCCAGGGAGCAGCACGCGACGCTCGTGGAGCTGAAGGCGGGCACGGTCGACGTGGTCATCGGCACCCACCGCCTGCTGTCGAAGGACGTCGAGTTCAGGCAGCTCGGCCTCATCATCGTCGACGAGGAGCACCGCTTCGGCGTGAAGCACAAGGAGCGGCTCAAGCAGCTGAAGCTCGAGACCGACGTGCTGACGCTGACGGCGACGCCGATCCCGCGCACGCTGCACCAGGCGCTCGCCGGGTTGCGCGACCTCACGCTCATGCAGACCGCGCCCCGCGACCGGTCGCCGGTGCTGACGTTCGTGGAGCCGTGGGACGACGGGCTGCTGGAGGAGGGCATCGCCCGCGAGCTCGACCGCGGCGGACAGGTGTTCGTGGTGCACAACCGCGTTGAGACCATCGAGGCCGTGGCCGACCACGTGCGACGCCTCGTGCCGCGCGCCCGGGTGGAAGTGGGACACGGGCAGATGCACGAGCGCTCGCTGGAGAAGGTGATGGCGAAGTTCGTGCACGGCGAGGTGGACGTGCTGGTGAGCACGCTCATCGTGGAGAGCGGACTCGACGTGCCCAACGCCAACACGATGTTCGTGAGCCGGGCCGACCGGTTCGGCCTGGCGCAGCTCTACCAGCTGCGCGGCCGGGTGGGGCGTTCGCACCGACGCGCCTACTGCTACCTGCTCGTGCCCGACCAGCAGGTGGACCTGGAAGCCGAGCGCCGCCTCAAGGTACTGGAGCATCACACCGAGCTGGGCGCCGGCTACCACGTGGCGCTCAAGGACCTCGAGCTGCGCGGCGCCGGCAACCTCCTCGGGCCCGAACAGTCGGGATTCGTGCACGCCGTGGGCTTCGACCTCTACCTGCGCATGCTGGAGGAGACGGTGAAGCGCGTGCAGCGGGGCGGGGACGCGCCGCTGCCGTCGCCGGCGGACGTCACGCTCGACGTGCCGGCGTTCCTCCCCGACGACTTCATCGTCTCGGCCGACGCCAAGCTCGACCTGTACCGACGGCTGGCCGCCTGCGCCTCGATGGAAGCCGTCGACGTCATCCGGGAGGAGGTGCGCGACCGGTTCGGGACGCTGCCGGCGCCGGCCGAGGCGTATCTGGCGGCCGCCAAGCTGCGCCAGACCGGGGGGCGGCTGGGCATCGAGGGCATCCTGGTGCGCGGGGACGAGGCCCGTGTTAACTTCAGGGCCGATGCGCTACCGCGCATGAAGCCCCTGGCCTCCGCCTTCCGGGACGTCCAGTTCCAGGTTGATGTCCGGCGAGTACAGCCCCTGTCGCTCAAGCTCACGCGACTGGGCGTTGCCTCGATTCTTGAGGGGCTCGTGAGAGCGCTGCGAACAATTGGACCCGAGCCGAAGTAACACATCATTTACGGGACTGTCGGCCTCCGGCGAATTCGCCGGGTGGTCGGGCAATGCCCGCCTTCCCACACCTCGATGAAGCGCAACGTCATTCTTGCCACGACCCTGGCCGCCACCCTTGGCATCGCCGCCTGCGACAGCTTCAAGGAAGCGCTCACCGCCCATGTCGACGTCGTGGCCCGTGCCGGCACGCAGGAGCTGTCGGCCAACCACCTCGCCGACCTCATCGGCAACTCCAAGGTGCCGTTGCGCCGCGATGTCGCCAACGCGGTGGCGCAGATCTGGGTGACCTACCAGCTGCTCGGCTACGCCGGCGCGCACGACGACACCCTGCGCGACCAGGAGGTTGCCGACGCGGCCATGTGGTCGGCGGTCGCGCAGGAGAAGTCCAAGGCCTTCTACGAGCGCGTCTCCAAGGGGTGGACCGAGGTCGACTCCGCCGCCCTGCCGCAGAAGTATGCCGCCGGCGACATGCTCGCCGCGCGCCACATCCTGCTGATGTCGCCGCGTGACGGCGCGAGTGCCGCGTCGCGCGACTCGGTGCGCAAGGAACTCGAGAAGATCCGCCGGACGGTGACGGCGGCCAACTTCGCCGACGTGGCCACGAAGAAGTCGCAGGACGGCTCCAAGCAGAACGGCGGCAGCCTGGGCGTCTTTGCGCCCGGCGCCATGGTGCCCGAGTTCGAGGCGGCGGTGCGCGCCATCAAGCCCGGCGAGGTGTCGGGGGTGTTCGAGACGCAGTTCGGCTTCCACATCGTCAAGCGGCAGGCGTACGACGAGGTGTCCGGGGAGTTTGCCCAGGCGTACGGGCAGATTGCCGCGCAGAAGGCCGAGAGCACGTTCCTCGCCGGCCTCGAGACGGGGGCCAACGTGCAGGTGAAGTCGGGCGCGGCCAAGCTGGTGAAGGCGATCGCCGAGGACGTCGACGCGCACCGAGACGACAAGACGACGCTGGCTACGTGGCGCTCGGGGAGCCTGACCGCCGCCCGCCTGGTGCAGTGGATGGGCGCCATGCCGCCGCAGTCGCGCATCCGCGAGGGGCTGGCGCAGGCGCCCGACTCGGCCATCCCCCATTTCCTGAAGCAGATCGCCCGCAACGAACTGGTGCTGAAGGCCGCCGACAGCATGAAGGTCGTGCTCGACACGGCCGCCCTGGCGAGCATCCGCAACGCGTTCTACACGCAGGTGAGCGGCGCGATGAATGAACTGAAGGTGGCGCCGTTCTTCCTCAAGGACTCGGTCAAGTCGAAGGCCGACCGCGAGCGCCTCGCGGCGTCGCGCATCGACGCGTACTTCGACCTGCTGCTGAACGAGAAGGCGGCGTTCGTCAACGTGCCCGAGGCGGTGTCCACGGCGCTGCGCGACAAGTACGAGTCGCGCGTCGTGGCCGCCGGCATCGAGCGCGCACTGGAACGCGCCACCAAGATCCGCCAGGTGGCCGACTCCACGCGCGCCTCGTCGGTGCCCCCGTCGGCGGTGCCGATGCCAGGGGCCGCCGCGCCCCAGGCTGCGCCGCCGGCGCCCAAGCCGGCCGAACCCGTCAAGAAGCCGTAAGTGACCTTTCGCACGGGTTCCCTGCTCGCGCTGCTCTGCGGCGTCGTCACCCTGCCGGTGTTCGGGCAGGAAGTGGCGACGCCCGCGCCGCGTGAGCTGCCGGTGGACAAGATCATCGCCGTGGTCGGCACCAAGCCCATCATGTGGAGCGAGGTGCAGGAGTACATCAACTTCCAGCGGCAGCAGGGCGCGACGATTCCCGAGGACTCGGCCGCGTTCGTGACGTACGCGCGCGCGGTGATCAGCGACCTGGTGGACCAGGAAGTGCTGATTGCCACCGCCAAGCAGTACAAGATCGACGTCACCGACGCGGAAGTGCTGCAGTCGGTGGAAGGCGAGATGAAGCGCATCCGCGACCAGTTCAAGACCGAGCAGGAGTATCGCGACGCGCTGAAGACCGAGGGCTTCGGCACGGTGGAGGAGCTGCGGAAGATCCGCGTCGATCGCGCCAAGCGCGACCTGTTCCAGCAGCGGGCCATCGACTCGCTGAAGGCCAAGGGGCGCATGCCCTCGGTGGCGGTGTCGGAACCCGAGCTGAACGAGGCGTTCCTCCGGGCCAAGGACCGCCTGCCGCGCCGCCCGGCCACGGTGACGTTTCGCCAGATCATCATCGCACCACGGCCGAGCGCCGAGAGCCGCAAGGCGACGCTGGCCAGGCTCGACTCGCTGCGCACCGAGATCGTGAAGGGTGCGGAGTTCGAGACGGTGGCCAAGCGCGAGTCGATGGACCCGGGCTCCAGGGAGCTGGGGGGCGACCTCGGG
>JBBTJT010000070.1:0-1540 GCA_038059315.1 Gemmatimonadota bacterium | reverse complement strand
ACCTCGGGTGGTCGCGCCGCGGCATGATGGTGCCGGCGTTCGACCAGATGCTGTTCGCGCTCGCCCCGAACGCGATCAGTCCGGTGGTGCAGACGGTCTACGGCGCCCACATCATCCGCGTGGACCGCGTGCGGCCGGCCGAGGTGAAGGCGCGGCACATCCTGCTGAGGTGGAAGCTCGATTCTGCCGATGTCGTGCGCGCGCACGGCGAGGCCGACACGACGCTCGCCCAGTGGCGGAAGGGCGTGTCGTACGACTCGCTGGTCGCCAGGCACCACGACGAGGCCGAACTGCGCCTGATGGCCGACCCGGTGCCGCGCGACTCGCTGCCGGCCGCATATCGCGCCGCCATCGAGGGCAAGAAGGCCGGCGACTTCGCCGGACCGTTCGAGATTCCCAACCCGCAGACGGGGTTCTCGAAGATCGTCATCCTGCAGCTCTCGACGTCCGAGGAGGGCGGCGAGATGAAGTTGTCGGACGTGCGCGAGCGCATACGGTCGCAGTTGGCGCAGGAGAAGACGGCGCGCCGCATCCTCGACCAGCTGCGCAAGGAACTCTACGTCTCCATCCGGATGTGACGACCCCGCGGCTGGCCATCACGCTCGGTGATCCGCGCGGGATCGGCGCGGAGATCGTGCGCAAGGCGCTCGCCGACCCTCGGGTGGCGGGCGCCTGTCGCTGGGTGGTGGTGGGGCCCTCGGGACTCGAGTGCGCGGCCGACGAGGTGATTGGCGAGTGGCACCCGCGGCAGAGCGCGGCCAACGCCGGGCGCCTGGCCGGCAAGGCCATCGAGCGTGCGGTGGCGATGGCCCGTTCGGGTGAAGTCGCCGGCATCGTGACGGCGCCCATCGACAAGCACGCCTTGCTCTCCGGCGGCTACGACTACCCGGGGCACACCGAGATGCTCGCGGCGCTGACCGGGTGCGAGGTGGCCATGATGCTGGCCAGCGATCGCCTGCGCGTGGTGCTGGCCACGACCCACGTGGCGTTGCGCGACGTGCCGGCGCTGCTCACCGGCGAGCTGATTGCGCGCGTGGCGCGCGTGACGCGCGAGGGCCTGCGCGCGGCGTTCGGCATCGCCGAGCCGCGCGTCGCGCTGTGCGCGCTCAACCCGCACGCCGGCGACGGCGGACGCTTTGGGCGCGAGGACGACGCGGTGCTGGCGCCGGCGGCGCGGGCCAGCGGACTTCTCGGGCCGTTCCCCGCGGACACGGTGTTCGTGCGCGCCATGCGCGGCGAGTTCGACGCCGTCATCGCTCCGTACCATGACGTCGGCATGACCGCCATCAAGGTGGCGAGCTTCGGGTCGGCGGTGAACATCACGCTCGGGCTGCCGTTCCCGCGCTCGTCGCCCGATCATGGCACGGCGCTCGACATCGCGGGGCAGGGGAAGGCCGACCCGTCGTCGATGGTCGAGGCCATCCTGCTGGCGGCAAGATTGGCTGGGGGAAGGAGGTAAGGGGGGCTCTCACGGAGACCGGAGGAGCACGAAGCTATCTGAGGTAGTCTGTCAAGAGGCGATGGGAAGGGCGATCAGGAC
>JBBTJT010000069.1:0-22486 GCA_038059315.1 Gemmatimonadota bacterium | reverse complement strand
ATTGATCGCCTCTGACGTCAAAATCCCCAGTTTTCACGCAGGATTCAGGTTCAAGCCCCGCCGTTGCCCGCCGCGTGTAGATCTCCCAGCGGACGCTGCCGGCGATCTTCCGCACGGTTGCCGAGAGTGTCGAGCCTTCCAGTGCCGTGCGCGCGGGATCGTAGTCTTCGGCGATATCGGGGCGCTGGAAGTAGTGCACGCTGCCCAGCTGGGTGAGGGCGATGGCCGAGGGAGTTCCTTGCACGCGGTTCACGCCGCCGTAGGCCTGCACCTCGTACCGGCCGCCACCTGGGCGGTGATAGCCTTGCACGACGGCCATGAGTGAAGAGCGCCGCAGCGCAGGTGCGGTGAACTCATCGAGTTCGCGGTTCATCGAGGTCACCTGCGCGCCGAGCTGCGAGCGGCCCGACTGGAATTCCCGTGCAAGGCGACCCACCAGATAGTTGGTGCGCGGCTCGATCGTCGTGCCGGCAGCCCCGACTTCACGAGCGGTCACCGCCCCCACCAACCCCACCTGCATGCCGTTGGCGAGGCGCCCGGTGAGCTTGCCGGCGCCGAGGATCGACGTGAACGCCGGATCTGCCGCCGACGCGCGCAACTGCGGCGTGCGGCCGATGCGGCGCGTGTAAAACGTCCCTTCGCACGGGCCGCCGCACTTGAACAACCCCACGCCTTCCTGAAAGAACGGGCGGCGCTCCTCGAAGCGCACCTCGAAGGCGGTCAGGTTGAGCAGGGCCGGATCAGCCTCCACCTGGCCGAAATCCGGGTTGACGGTCGCGTCGAGCGTGAGGTTTGAACCGAGCCCGGCCTTCACGTCGAAGCCCACCGCGTGCTGCTGGTCGCGTCCCCAGCTCGTGGCCCGGCGTTCGCTGACGTTCTTCTCGACGAGGTACGGCAGCACTTCGAGGCGTCGCGCCTTGGCGATGCCGCGAATTCCCGTCAGGTCGCCCAGTTGCGAGGCAAACGACTGGCTCGACATCCGGAACACCGGCCACGCGTCACGCTGGCTCCGGCGGGCAATATCGCGCCAGATGCCGAATCCGAAGGTGTGCTCCTCGTTTTCATTGAACCGCATCTGGCTGAACGGAATGCGGTACTCAGCCGTCCATCCCAGCGAGTCGATGCGCGTGGCCACGTCCCACACGCCATCCCACGTCACGTCCTCGATGTTGTCCGAGTAAATGGACGCGTCGCGCTTGACGCCCGCCGGGTTGACCATGAACTGCAGTCCCGTGCGCCGGTCGTGGTACGAATCGACCACGACCTTCAGCCACTCGGAGGCCGTGCGCTCGTCGCGGCGGCTCAGCAGCGCCACCAGGCTGTCCGGGTGCGGATCGAAGGCGCGCACGAAGACGTACAGGTATCGCTCGTCGTACGCCGCACGCGCCTCGGTGCGAAACTCCGTCGGCGCGTCCTCGGCGGGGGAGAACTGGCGGAAGCCACCGATGACTGGCGCATTGCGCCAGACCGCGTCAAGGTCGCGGCCGTCGATGGCTGGCGCCACGACGGCCCGCACCGCCCGACCCGTGCTGACGGGCGGCGTGTCGGGCGCGGGCGTGGCGAGGAGAAGTGCGGCGGTGAAAGCGAGCAGGGGCATTCGGGGGGCTGATTCAGGGTAGACCGCAAATTACGCAGCGCACCGGGTGGGCGCTGGGTTCTACTGCACACCACGAAGGCGCGAAGGACACGAAGCCGCGCGAAGAACATCCTGGGGGAACCGCCCGAACGCAGTTTCCCCAGGCATTCCCTTCGTGAACCTCCGTGTCCTTCGCGCCTTCGTGGTGTGCAGTAGTACTTATGGAACCTGAAGCATCTCGATGCGCGACGGCTTCGCCGCGCTGTGATACACCCGCATCGTCGCCGCCTTGAAGTCCCCCGGCTTCGCAAAGAAGATGCTCGGCACGTACGTCTGCGGGTTGCGGTCGATGTGCGGGAACCAGGTGCTCTGCACCTGTACCATGATCCGGTGGCCCCGCCTGAAGGTATGGTGAATTGACGGCATCTCGAACCGGATGCTGTCGGCACGGTTGGCGACCATCGGCGACGGCACCTCGAATGACCGGCGGTACCTCGCGCGGAACGGCTCGCCGCGGACGAGCTGCTGATAGCCGCCCACCAGGAATCCGCTCTGGTCACCGGCCCAGTTGGGCGCGTCGTTCGGGAAGACGTCGATGAGTTTCACGATGAAGTCGGCGTCGGTGCCGCTCGTGCTCACGTGGAGGACCGGGTGCAGGGGTCCCGACAGCGTGATATCCTCGGCGAGGACGCCGGTCTGGTACACGAGCACGTCGGGACGCCGCGAGGCGAAGCGCTGGTCGGCGGTGATGTAGTCGCGCGGCATCCCGTTGCCCTCGATGCGATCGACGAGCGGCACGGGCTTGGCGGGATCACTCACGTACTGGTCGAAGGCGGCGCCTCCCGCCGGAGCGGAAAAGCCGAGCTTGCCATCGGGGTGCAGGTAGAGGGCAACCTTCCTCGCGTCCGGCGAGGGCCACGAGGGATATCGGTCCCACTTGTCGGCGCCGGTGCGGAAGACGAGGACGCCGGCGTCGAGCCGCCTGGGCGCTCCCGCGAGGTGCTGCGCGAAGAACGGGTACTCCACCGAGTCACGGAAGAAGGGACCGGTCTTGTAGTTCCAGCGCAGGTTGCCCAGCACGGTGCCGTCGCCGCGGCTCCAGCCGCCGTGCGACCACGGCCCGACGACCAGCGTGTTTTCCGTGCCGGGGCTGCGCTTCGCGATGTTCTCGTACACCCACCACGGACCGTGCAGGTCCTCGGTGTCGTAGAAGCCGCCGACCGTCAACACCGCCGCCTTCACGTCGCGCAGGTGCCGGCGCACGTCGCGCGATTGCCAGAACGCGTCGTACGTGGGATGCGCGAGAATGTCTTCCCAGAACTGGCTCGTCCCCTGGGTGATGTACTTGCGCGACCCCGGCCCCACCGGGCCCATGTCGAGGTAGAACTGGTAAGCGTCGTTTGACCCGCGAGTGAACGGATAGCGCTTGTCCGGCCCCGGCTCCGTGCGCGGCCCGCGGCCGAAGCCGGTGTAGAAGCCGAAGTTGTGTGCCAGCAGGAAGGCGCCGCCGTGGAAGTCATCGTCGCCCATCCAGATGTCGGTCATCGGTGCCTGTGGCGAGCAGGCAACGAGGGCGGGATGCCGCGACAGGCAGCTTGCGCTCGCGTAGAAGCCGGGCCACGACGTGCCGTAGATCCCCATCCGGCCGTTCGTCGGCAGGTTCTTCAGCAGCCACTCGATGGTGTCGTACGTGTCGGTCCCTTCATCCACGTCGGTCGGCTTCTCGTGCTTCTCGAGAATCGGCGTCATCTCCCGGAAGTCGCCTTCGGAGAAGTTGCGGCCGCGCGCGTCCTGGTAGACGAAGATGTAGCCGTCGTCGACCCACTTCGGGTTGCCCGAGGGGCCGAGTGCCGCCTTGAACAGCGTGTCGCCGTAGGGCGCCACCGAGTAGGGCGTTCGTGACATGAGCACCGGGTAACGGCGCGTCGTGTCCCTGGGCACGTAGATCGACGTGAACAGCTTCACGCCGTCGCGCACCGCGATCTTTGCCTCGATCTTGCGGTAGTTCTGCCGGATGCGTGCGGCGAGCGCGGGGTCGCCCTGCGAATGGGCAACGGCCGGTGCGGCCGCCATGGCGGCCAGCAATGAAAGGAGGATGCGGCGCATGGTCGTGTGGGGCTGGGGAAGCGGCGCGTGACTGGCACGGTGGACGACTGGAGAATCGTACGAACTTCTCTCCCCGTACGCTGGCGTGCCGACGGCCATTCACTGTCAGGCAAACACCGGACGCGGTGTGGTGTGAATGCCGATCATGTGTGCGATGGCGCTGGGCGATCTTTCCACAGTTTCCCTCTGTAGCGCTCTCCAACCGGCGTGATCGCGCCCTCTGATGACATGACCGACAAGCACGAAGTGCCGCGCACCATGGGCCAGCAGTTCGGCCGTCGTTCCTGGGCCGAACCGTGGAAGATCAAGATGGTCGAGCCCCTGAACATGACCGACCGTCCCACCCGCGAACGCGCCCTCATCGAGGCGGGCTACAACACCTTCCTCCTGCGCTCGCAGGACGTCTATATCGACCTGCTCACCGACAGCGGCACGAACGCGATGAGCGACCGCCAATGGGCGGGGATGATGAAGGGTGACGAGGCCTACGCCGGCTCGGTGAACTTCTACCACCTCGAAGAGACCATCCAGCGCTATTACGGCTACAAGCATCTCGTTCCCACGCACCAGGGGAGGGGTGCGGAGAACCTGCTCAGCCGCACCGAGATCAAGCCCGGGCAGTTCGTGCCGGGCAACATGTACTTCACCACCACGCGCCTGCACCAGGAAATGGCCGGCGGCACCTTCGTGGACGTCATCGTCGACGAGGCGCACGACCCGGTCAACCGGGGCGCGTTCAAGGGCAACGTGGACATCGCCAAGCTCGACGCGCTGGTGAAGAAGGAGGGGGCGTCGAAGATCGCATACATTTCGCTGGGGGCAACGGTCAACATGGCCGGCGGCCAGCCGGTGTCGATGGCCAACGTCAAGGCGCTGCGCGCCTGGTGCGACAAGTACGGCGTGAAGCTCTATCTCGACGCCACCCGGGCGGTGGAGAACGCCTTCTTCATCCAGGAGCGCGAGGCGGGATACGCCGGCAAGAGTATTGCCGCCATCCTCCTCGAGTTCTGCTCGCACACCGATGGCGCCTGGATGAGCGCCAAGAAGGACTCGCTGGTGAACATCGGCGGCTGGGTGGCGGTCAACGATTTCTCGGTCTTCGAGGAATTGCGCAACCTCGTGGTGGTGTTCGAGGGGCTGCACACGTACGGCGGCCTGGCCGGGCGCGACATGGAAGCGATGGCCATCGGCACGGCGGAATCGGTGCAGGACGACCACATCCGCGCGCGCATCGGCCAGGTGCGCTACCTCGGCTACCTGCTTGAGGAGTGGGGCATCCCGATGATGGAACCCATCGGTGGGCACGCGATCTTCCTCGATGCCAGGCGGTTCTACCCGCAGCTCAGCCAGGACCAGTTTCCCGCGCAAACGCTTGCCGCGCAGCTCTACCTCGACAGCGGCATCCGTTCCATGGAGCGTGGCATCGTCAGCGCGGGGCGCAACGCAACGACCGGCGACCATAACCGTCCCAAGCTCGAGCTGACGCGCCTCACCATCCCGCGCCGAGTCTACACGCAGGCGCACATGGATGTCGTCGCCGAGTCGGTGAAGGCCATCTACGAACAGCGCGAGTCAGTGCGCGGACTGGAGATGAAGTACGAGCCGAAGTACCTGCGGTTCTTCCAGGCGCGGTTTGAGCCGATCTGAGGAGCGGCAGAAGACGACAGAAGACGACAGAGAACGACAGAGAACGACAGAGAACGACGGAGAATGACAGAGGGGCGCCAGCAGATGCCGGTGCCCCTCTGTCGTCCTCTGTATTACTCTGTCGTTTTCTGTCGTACTCTCAGCGCTGAAGACGCTGCGCAAACCGCTCCCGCAGCACGCTCTTCTGGAACTTCCCCGCGCCGCTCTTGGGCAGCGCGTCCACGAACTCGGTGGCATCGGGCATCCACCACTTCGGGAACTGCGGCTCGAGAAACGCCACCAGCGCTTCGTGCGTCACCGATTGTCCGGGCTTGCACACGACGATGGCGATGGGGCGCTCCATCCACTTGGGCTCCGGCACGCCGATCACCGCCGCCTCGGCCACCGCGGGATGTCCCATGATGGCGTTCTCCAGCGCCACCGAACTCACCCACTCGCCCCCGCTCTTGATGACGTCCTTGGTGCGATCGCGGATGTGGATGCAGCCATCCGGGTGGATGCTCACCAGGTCGCCTGTTCGGAACCACCCGTCGGGAGTAAAGCGGTCCTCTCCGTCCTGTGCGTGGTAGTACGCGCCCACCACCCACGGGCCGCGCACCTCCAGTTCACCCATCGCCTCGCCGTCCCACGCCACGATGCCGGTTTCCGCATTGCGTGCGCGGATCTCGATGAACGGCGCTGGCCGTCCCTGCATGGCGCGGTAGGCGTCTTCGTCCTCGGGCGTCTCCGGAGTGAACCACGCCGGCGGCCGCGCCACGCTGGCCAGCGGTGATGTCTCGGTCATGCCCCACCCCTGCTGCACCGTCACCTTGTGACGCTCGCGGAACGCCTTGATCATGAACTGCGGCACGGCACTCCCGCCGATGAGCGCCATGCGCCACGCGCTGACGTCGAAACGTCCGGGATTGGCATCGAGGCCGGCGAGTACGCCCATCATGATCGTCGGCACTCCCGCCACGAGCGTGACCTTCTCGGCTTCAATGAGTTCCAGCAGCGACACGGCATCGAGGTGCGGCCCCGGGAAGACCTGGCGCATGCCGAGCATCGCTCCTGCGTACGGAAAGCCCCACGCATTTGCATGGAAGAGCGGCACGATGGCGAGGCCGCAGTCTTTCTCTCCCATGCCCACGGTGTCCGTGAGGCACTCGGCAAAGCAGTGCAGCACTTGGCTGCGGTGCGAGTACACCACGCCCTTTGGCTTTCCAGTGGTGCCGGATGTGTAGCACATCGCGGCCGCCGCGCTTTCGTCGAGCTGCGGAAAGTCGTACGCTCGTGCCGCCCCGCGCGCGATCACAGACTCGAAGTCGATGGCCCCCGTCGGCAAGGCCGCGCCGCCGTGGTTGATGACGATGACGTGCTCGATCGGTGTGCGGTCGCGGAACTTGTCGAGCAGTGGCAGCAGGTTGTCGTCCACGATGATCGCGCGGTCCCCGGCGTTCGTGGCAATCCACGCCAGCTCGTCGGGGTGCAGGCGCAGGTTCAGCGTGTGGCAGACATAACCGCCACAGGGGACGCCGAAGTAGGTCTCGCAGTGCTGGATGTTGTTCCACGCCAGCGTCGCCACGCGATCGCCGTGCGCGAGCCCGAGGCTCTCGAGGCCGGCGGCCAGGTGCCGGGCGCGGCGCGCGACCTCGCCGTAGGTGCTGCGGTGGATGGAGCGGTCGGGGCGGCGCCCCACGATCTCGACACCGGGGAAGAACTGCTCCGCGCGCCGCACGATCACGTCGAGCGTCAGCGGAAAATCCATCATCAGACCGCGCATAGGGCCTCGGGGGGCGGCGGGAGGCGCTGAAGGTACGGCAGACGGGCACAGAGCGACAGAGGGCGACAGAATACGACAGAGTACGACAGAGTACGACAGACAGACGGGAGGGCCGCAGTCTCTGTCGTACTCTGTCGTCTTCTGTCGTACTCTGTCGTTCTCTACATCGACAACGACCCCTTCCGGAACTCCGACACCCCGATGTGCGCGTTCACCAGCACGGGCCGGCCTGCACGCGAGATGGCCCGCGCCTCCCGGATGGTCGCCTCGATGCGCGACGGATCGTCGAGCAACAGGCCGCGTGCGCCGAGTGACTCGGCAACCTCGTGAAACGCCGTCCGCCCCAACTGCGTGCCCACGTCGTCGCCGAGCATCGGCACCTGCTCGCGGGCGATCTGCGTCCACGCGCCGTCGTTGCCGACCACGCAGATCACCGGGAGCTGGTGGCGCACGAACGTGTCGAGTTCCACGACGCCATAACCCGCCGCGCCATCGCCCCACACGAGCCAGACGTCATCGTCGGGGCGCACGAGCCTGGCGGCCAGCGCGAAGCCGGCGCCGACGCCCAGTGTGCCAAAGACGCCAGGGTCGAGCCAGCGCAGCGGCGCGCGCGGACGGAGCACGTACGAGGCGCTCCCCACGAAGTCGCCGCCGTCGGCGACGATCGTCGACTGCTCGGAGAGCGAATCATCGATCGCGCGACAGACGGCGAGCGGATTGACGGGCGCGATTGCCGTGCCGGCCTGCTGCGCGATCTCGGCGTCCCGTTTCGCGTCCCGCTCGGCCAGTCGCGCCTTCCACGGCGCGCCTGCGGCCCGCACCCCGGCGCCGGCCATGGCGCGCACGAAGAGATCGGCGTCAGCGCACACCGCCAGCGTGCTGCGCCGGTTCTTGTGCAGTTCGGCGCGCTCGCGGTTCACCGACACGACCGTGGCGCGTGCCCCGATGTGCCGGCCGTAGTCGAGGCGGAAATCCATGGGCACGCCGCACAGCAGCACGAGGTCGGCCTCACGCAGCGCCTCCTTGCGATGGTGCCGTACCTGCTGGGTGCCGCCGGCGCCCACCAATCCGCGCGCCATGCCTGCCAGGAACACCGGAACGTCGAGCGCGCGCACGGCATCGGCCAGCGCGTCCATTTCCATGGGGCATTCCGCGCCCTGGCTTCCGATCACCATCACCGGCCGTTCCGCGCGCGTCAGCATGGCCGCAACCCGCGCCACGGCCCGCGCCGCCGGCGCCACCCGCGCCACGTGCACCGGGTCATTCGGCATCGCGCCACCCGGCGCAAAGACCTTGCGCGCGTGACGGCTCAGGTACCAGTGCTCCAGCTTCTTGCCAAAGCCGGCGCCTGCGGCGAGCGGCCGGGCGATGCCCATGGTCTCGCGCACGAGCGGTTCGGAATAGAGCACGTCCACCGGCAGCTCGACGAACACCGGTCCTGGCACGCCCTCGCGGGCCACGCGAAACGCCCGCTCGAGCATGCTCACGATGTCAGCCACCCGGCCGACGCGCTCGGCGTGTTTCACGTGCGGACGGATAACGGCCATCTGGTCGATGTCCTGCAGCGACCCGCGCCCGCGCAGCACCGTCGCCGTGGCGCCGCCGATAAGCAGCATCGGCGAGCGCGCCATCCGCGCATTGGTGAGCGCCGTGAGCGTGTTTGTCACGCCCGGCCCCGCGGTCACCACGGCAACGCCGACGCCCGTCAGCCGGGCGGTGGCGTCGGCGGCAAAGGCTGCTGTTTGTTCCTGCCGGGTGTCGATGACGCGAATGCCGCGCCGCTTCGACTCCACGAGGATCGGCGAGATGTGTCCGCCGGTGAGCGTGAACAGGGAGCGCACGCCGTGGCGATGCAGCACCTCCGCCACGAGGTGCCCGCCGGATGGGCGCAACGGATCGGCGGGCGTCATTGCGAAACGGCCGCCGCCCGCCAGGTCACCGCCGGCGACGCGTTCCATGCCGCGTCGAGCGCCGTGAGCACCACGACGTCGGCCTTGTCGGCGCTCCCGGTGAACGAGAGGTCCACCTGCCGGTCCGCGCCCCACACGAACCTGGCGTTCCACGTTGTCGCGTTGCGCCACTGTACCATCCACCAGCGCGCCGACTCGGCGCCATTCGGTGTCCAGGCGGCTCGTATCGCGGCGCTCTGGGCCGTGACGGTCAGCGTTGGCGCGGCCGGCGCCGTGGCGTCGAGCCAACTGTACGATGGCACGAGGGTGAATCCGGGATATCCAGTGGACGCGAGTGCGTCGGCCAGGCCGCCCCGGTTCTGGCGGACGGCGGTCGTGTTGTAGAGGATCGTGCCACTGCCCCCGCCGGAGTTGGGTCCTGACCGGTAGCGCGTCACGCTGATCTGGTTGGTGATCTCCGACGCGGCGAACGCGCTCGACGTGCCGTCGGCGACGCGGTATGCGCCAAGGCCGGGCCAGAGGTGGCGCTTCTTCGCGTTCACCGAGATCCACCAGTCGAGTAGCGAGGTGAAGTTCTGCCCCGTGCTCGCCAGCGACCAATACAGCTGCGGCGCGAAGTAGTCCACCCACCCGTTCTCCAGCCACTTCTTCGAGTCGGCGAAGATGGCGCTGTACGCGTCGAGACCGGTGATCCCCGGCGGACTGCCCGGCCGCCAGATGCCGAATGGCGAGATCCCGACCTTCACCATCGGCTTGATGCGGTGCACCTCGCCGTAGAGCCGCTGGATGAACAAGTCGACATTTTGCCGCCGCCAGTCGGCGCGCGCCATCGCCGCTCCGCCCGCCGCGAGGTACTTGTCGTACGACGCGTCGTCGGGGAAGACGGGCGTGCTGCCCTGCGGATACGGATAGAAGTAGTCGTCCATGTGCATGGCGTCGACGTCGTAGCGCGTGATCACGTCGAGGACCACGTCGAGCGTCGCCTGCTGCACCTCGGGTTCGCCCGGGTCGAACCACAGCTGTCCCTCGGCCTTGCGCATCAGGTCCGGTCGCTCCCGGCCAAGATGCGTGGCGGCAAGAAGCGACGTATCGCTGAGGTTGCCGGCGCGATAGGGGTTGAACCAGGCGTGCAACTCGAGCCCGCGCTGGTGCGCCTCGCTGACCCATGCCTCCAGCGGATCCCACCCTGGATCGCCGCCCTGCGTGCCGGTCAGTGCCTTGGCCCACGGCTCGAGCGATGACCGGTAGATCGCGTCGCCGGCCGCGCGCACCTGCACGATCACCGCGTTCATGCGCAGCGCCTGCGCGCGGTCGAGGATGACGCGCATCTCCGCGAGTTGCGTGCCCGGGCTCAACCCGGTCGCGGTTGGCCAGTCGATGTTGGCGACGGTCGCCACCCACAGTCCACGGAATTCGCGCGAGATGGCCGGCGGGTCGGCGCTCGGCGGTGTCACGGGCGGCGTCACGGGTGGCGTGACCGGAGGGGTAACCGGAGGCGTCACCGGACTCGTCGGTCCGTCGCCCGAGCAGGCCGCGACGAACGCAACGGCGGCCATCAATGCAAATCGGCGCATGCTGAAAGGTGCCGCAGCGCCCACGCCGAGGGGAGAGGCGAAACCGGCATCCGGCATCAGTCCCTGCCCGACTGCTGCATCGCTCCACTCAGCGCCTTCCACGGCAGCCGCGCGCACTTGTGCCGCGCCGGGAAACCCGCGACGCCCGCCAGCGCGCCCAGCTCGCCGAGCGTGTCGTCGGACGCGCCGGTCGCCAGCATCGCGTCGAAGCGCCGCGCCAACCCGTCGATCTCGTCGCGCGTCCGTCCGCGCACGAGTTCCATCAGCATCGACGCCGTGGCCTGCATGATGGAGCACCCTGTGCCCGTGAACTGTGCCTCCTTCACGATGCCAGCGACCTCGAAGATGCAGACGGTGACATCATCGCCGCACAGCGGATTCTTCACCGTGTGCACGCCGGTGGCGCGCTCAAGTGCACCCTTGTGCCTCGGTCGCCGGTAGTGCTCGAGGATGCGCTCCTGATACAGCGCGGCCAGGCCGGCCCCCCCGGCCCCCCCGGCCCCCCCGGCCTCCCCGTCAGCCGACGTGGGCACCAAACCGGTCCTTCGCCTTGCGCAGTGATGCCGCCAACGCGTCGATGTCGGCCGTCGTGTTGTACACGTAGAAGCTGGCGCGCACCGTCGACGTGAGCTTCAGCGCCCGCATCAGCGGCTGCGCGCAGTGGTGCCCCGCCCGCACGCACACCCCGTCCACGTCGAGCAACGTGCTGAGGTCATGCGGGTGGATGTCGCCCAGCGTGAAGCTCACCACGCCGCTGCGCTCCTCGGCGGCGGCGGGCCCCTGCACGACCAGTCCCTCGATCTCCCGCAGCTGCGTGAGCGCGTAGCGCGACAACTCCACTTCGTGCGCGCGCACCGCGTCCATCCCCAGCGCCTCGAGGTACCGCACGGCGGCGGCGAGCCCCACCGCGCCCTCCACGTTCGGCGTGCCGGCCTCGAACTTGTGCGGCAGCGTGTTGTACGTGGAGTCGCCGTCGAACACGAACTCGATCATGTCGCCGCCGTACTGGTACGGCGGCATCGCCTCGAGCAGCTTGCGGCGCACGATCACCCCGCCGATGCCCATCGGGCCGAGCATCTTGTGGCCGCTGAACGCGTAGGCGTCCACGCCGAGCGCGTCGAAGCCGACCCGCAGGTGCGGCGCCCCCTGGGCGCCGTCGCAGAACGCCACCGCGCCAACCGCATGCGCGATCTTCACGATCGTCCGCACGTCATTGATGGTGCCGAGCGCGTTGGAGACGTGCCCGAACGACACCACCTTGGTGTTGGCGGTGACCAGCGCCCGCAGCTGGTCAATGTCTATCTGTCCCGCCTCATCCAGCTCGCAGATGCGAAACTCGGCGCCCACCGCGCGGGCCAGCTGCTGCCACGGCACGAAGTTGGCGTGGTGCTCGAGCCGCGTCACCACGATGCGGTCGCCGCGATGCACGTGCGAGCGTCCCCACGCCGTGGCCAGCAGGTTCATGGACTCGGTGGTGCCGCGCGTGAAGACCAGCGTGTCGGGGTCGGTCGCCCCGAGGAACGTCGCGATGGTCGCCCGGGCGCCGTGGTAGGCGTCGGTGGCCGCGCCGCTCAGCTTGTACGCGCCACGGTGGGGATTGGCGTTGGCCGTCTCGTAATACGCGCGAACCGCGTCCAGCACCGGGCGCGGCTTCTGCGACGTCGCCGCCGAGTCGAGGTAGACCAGCCCGGGGCTCGCGGCGAGCAACGGAAAGTCAGGGCGCACGTCCCTGAGCCCCGCACCGCCGGGGCTCATTCGGTGCTCACCGGTCCCGGGGACGAGCCGTCCTGCTCGAGCGCGGCACGCATGGCGTGCCACGCCAGCGACGCGCACTTCACGCGCAGCGGAAAGCGGGAGACCCCGCCCAGTGCCTTCATCGAGCCCAGCGAGTCGGCGTGCTCGGGGTGCCTGCCGGTGACGACGCCGTGGAACTTCTCGAACAGCTGCTCGGCTTCTGCCTTCGTCTTGCCCTTGATGGCCGCCGTCATCAGCGACGCGCTCGCCTTGGAGATGGCGCAGCCGCTCCCCTGGAACGACACGTCGCTGATCTGCTCGCCGTCGAGCTGGAGCCACACCGTGAACTGGTCGCCGCACAGCGGGTTCACGCCGTCGGCATGCACGCTGGCGTTGTCCATCGTCCGGAAATTGCGCGGACGCCGGTTGTGGTCGAGGATGATGCTCTGGTACAGCTCGTCGAGTTCAGCGGACACGCGGCCCCCTCAGACCTGCTCGGCTTGCATGAAGCGCGCGAACAACGACGCCTCGAGTGCGATCTTCAGGGGCTCGAGCTCGATGAGCTCCAGGACCTCGGCGGCAAAGGCATAGGTGAGTAGCGCGCGGGCGCGCTCGCCGCCGATGCCGCGGCTCTTCATGTAGAACAGCGCCGTCTCGTCCAGCCGGCCGACGGTGGCGCCGTGCGTGCACTTCACGTCGTCGGCGAAGATCTCCAGCTGCGGCTTGCTGTCCACCCGCGCGCCCTCGCTGAGCAGCAGCGCCTTGTTGGTCTGCTTGCCGTCGGTCTTCTGCGCCTCGGGATGCACGAACACCTTGCCGTTGAAGACGCCGTGCGACGTGCCGTCGAGCATGCCCTTGTACACCTCGCGGCTCGAGCAGGCCGGCGCAATGTGCTCCACGAACGTCTGGTGGTCGGCGTGCTGCGCCTCCTCCAGCGCGTAGAGGCCGTTCAGCCGCACCTCGGCGTTCTCGCCCAGCAACCGGGAGTAGACGTTGGTGCGCGAGAGCTGCGCACCGGTGGCGAACGAGAACGAGTGGTAGATCGAGTCGCGTCCCTGCGTGGCCTGGGTCGTGCCGACGTGGAACGCCGAGCCGCTCTCCCGCTGGACCTTGTAGTGGTCCACGCGCGCGCCGTCGCCCACCATCACCTCGGCGACGTGGTTGGTGAAGTACGCCGGGGTGCCAACGGCGGCGAACGACTCGACGAGCGTCACGCTGGCGCCGCGCTCGGCAACCAGCAGCGTGCGCGGGTGCGTGGAGGCGTTGGCTGCCTGCGCGTCAGTGACGTACAGGATGTGCACCGGCTCGTCCAGCACCACGTCCTTCGGCACGTGGATCACGACGCCGTCGGAGAGAAAGGCGGTGTTGAGCGCCGTGAAGGCGTGCGCCTTCGGGGCCAGCGTTCCCAGGCGTTCGGCGAGGAGCTCCGGGGCCTCCTTGAGCGCTTCGGCAAAGGTCATCACGCGCGCGTCGGCATCGAGCTGGGCAAACGACGACAGCGATGGCTCGAAGCGGCCGTTGACGAACACCAGCAGGTGCCACTTCGCCTGGCCGTAGGTGAACGGCGCGATGTCGCTGGCCGTCAGCGTCGTCGCGTGCGGGCGGGCCGGCTTGAACAGGCGCTCGGCGATCGGCGTGACCGAGGTGAAATGCCAGTCCTCGTCACGGGTGGTCGGAAATCCCACTGCCTCGAACTGCTCGATGGCCGAGATCTTCAGCTGGGGGAGCCAGTCCTTGCCGGCGCCGGCGCGCGGCGTCGCGTCGAAGAGCTCGCGATAGTCGGGGCGCGAACTCACGCGACCGCCTCCGCCGACTCCAGCAGCCAGTCGTAGCCGCGCTCCTCGAGCTCCAGCGCCAGTTCCCGGCCGCCCGACCTGACGATGCGTCCCTGCGCCAGCACGTGCACGAAGTCCGGGACGATGTAGTTCAGCAGGCGCTGGTAGTGCGTCACGACGATCGTCGCGCGGTCGGGGCGCTTCAGCTTGTTGACGCCCTCGGCGACGAGGCGCAGCGCGTCGATGTCGAGTCCCGAGTCGGTTTCGTCGAGGATCGCCAGCTTCGGCTCGAGCACGGCCATCTGCAGGATCTCGTTGCGCTTCTTCTCGCCGCCGGAGAAGCCGGCGTTCACCGACCGCTGGAGCATGGCATCGTCCATCTCGACGATCTTCAGCCGCTGCTCCATGATGTCGAGGAACTCCATCGGGTCGGCCTCCTCCTCGCCGCGCGCCTTGCGGATCTCGTTGTACGCCGCGCGCAGGAAGTAGGCGTTGGAGACGCCGGGGATCTCCACGGGGTACTGGAACGCCAGGAAGATGCCCGCCTGCGCGCGCACTTCCGCGTCCATGGCCAGCAGGTCCTGGCCCTCGAACTCCACGGTGCCGCCGGTGACCTGGTAGCCCGGATGACCGGCCACGACCTGGGCCAGCGTCGACTTGCCCGAGCCGTTGGGGCCCATGATGGCGTGCACTTCGCCCGGGTTCACCGACAGGGAGATGCCCCTGAGGATCTGCTTGTCGCCGACGTTGGCGGTGAGGTCTGTAATCTTCAGCATTGGGGGTTGAAAAGGTGACGGTAGACGGTGGACGGTAGACGGTGGACAGTAGACGAGTGCGGGGTCAGGTGGACGCGCAACGGCGAGATCTACCGTCTACCGTCTACCGTCTACCGTCTACCGGCTCTAGCCGACCGATCCTTCGAGCGTGATGCCCAGCAGCTGCTGCGCCTCGAGCGCGAACTCCATGGGCAGTTCCTTGAACACTTCCTTGCAGAAGCCGGCGACGATCAGCGAAATGGCGTGCTCGGTGTTCAGCCCGCGCTGCTTGCAGTAGAAGATCTGGTCCTCGCCGATCTTCGACGTGCTGGCCTCGTGCTCGAGCGTAGCCGTGTTGTTGGCGACCTCGATGTACGGGAACGTGTGCGCGCCGCACTTGTTGCCGATCAGCATCGAGTCGCACTGCGTGTAGTTGCGCGCGCCGTGCGCCTTGGGGAGGATCTTCACCTGGCCGCGGTACGAGTTCTGCCCCTCGCCCGCCGAGATCCCCTTGGAGATGATCGTCGACTTGGTGTTGCGCCCGATGTGGATCATCTTGGTGCCGGTGTCGGCCTGCTGCTTGTTGTTGACGACGGCCACCGAATAGAATTCGCCGGTGGAGTTGTCGCCCTGCAGGATCACGCTGGGGTACTTCCAGGTGATCGCCGAGCCCGTCTCCACCTGCGTCCACGAGATCTTGGAGTTGGTGAACGCCTTGCCGCGCTTGGTGACGAAGTTGTAGATGCCGCCCACGCCGTCCTTGTCGCCGGCATACCAGTTCTGGACGGTGCTGTACTTCACCTGGGCGTTGTCCAGCGCGACAATCTCCACGACCGCGGCATGCAGCTGGTTGGTGGCGCGCTTGGGGGCGGTGCACCCCTCGAGATACGAGACGTGCGAGCCCTCGTCGGCAACGATCAGCGTCCGCTCGAACTGGCCCGTGTCGGCCGCGTTGATGCGGAAATACGTCGACAGCTCGAGCGGGCAGCGCACGCCCTTGGGGATGTAGACGAACGAGCCGTCGGAGAAGACCGCCGAGTTCAGCGCGGCGAAGAAGTTGTCCGAGTAGGGAACCACCGAGCCGAGGTACTTCTGGATCAGCTCGGGGTGCTCGAGCACCGCCTCGCCGAACGAGCAGAAGATCACGCCGTGCTTCCTGAGCTCCTCCTTCATCGTCGTCCCGACCGACACGGAGTCGAAGATGGCGTCGACGGCCACGCCGGAGATCCGCTTCTGCTCGTTGAGCGAGATGCCGAGTTTCTCGTACGTCTTGAGGATCTCGGGGTCCACCTCGGCGAGCGACTGCAGCGGCTTCACGCTTCGCGGCGCCGAGTAGTACGTCTGCGCCTGGTAGTCGATCCTGGTGTACCGGACGTTGGGCCAGGTCGGCTCGGTCATGGCCTGCCAGCGGCGGAACGCCTTCAGCCGCCAGTCGAGCAGCCACTGGGGCTCGCGCTTCTTGGCTGAAATCAGCCGGACCGTGTCTTCGGTGAGGCCAACGGGAATGGCGTCCGACACGATGTCGGTGACGAAGCCGTACTGATATTCCTTGTTGACCAGCGTTTCGATCGACGAACTCATCGGGTAGTCCCGGGCACGGGCAGAGGCAGGGTGGCGGTCGCGCGCGATGGCGCGCTCCCGATGGCGCCATACTCGCAGGCGCGGCATCCGTCCTTCAGGTGAGCACGGCGTTCGACAGGGGCGCCGAGCACCGTCTCGATGAACTCCGCCTCGGCGGAGCAGACTTCGGGGAATCGCAGCGCGATCTCGCGGACCGCGCAGTTGTGGTGCCGAATCGTCGTGCCCGCGTCCTGCCCGGCAATCGCTTCGGACATGTAGCCCTCGGCCGTCAACAACTCGGCGAGGAGCTGGGCACGCTCGTGCAGCGGGAGCGTGACCAGGCGGGGCATGGCCGCTTCGGCCATGGCGTCCCACCGCTTCCGGAACAGCTCCACCACCGCCTCGGTTCCCTCGCGCGCACGCAGCGATTCGAGGGCGTCGACGAGCGGGTCGATGTAGGCGCGGGGAAAGAGCGCTTCGCCCGCATCGCTGAGTGAATAGGCGAACACGGGCGCACCCTGACCGCGGATCTCGCGGCGGTAGACCACCAGGCCGGCGTCGACGAGTTCGGTGAGGTGCCGGCGCAGCGCATTGGCCGAGAGGCCGAAGTGATCGGCGAGTGCCTTGGCCGTCAGCGGCTGCTCCTTGCGGAGCACGACGAGAGTGTCGCTCCGCAGGCCCTTGAAGCCGGCGAGGGTGAGTGAGGTGGCCGCCATGTCGATAAAGATATTCAGCTAAGGCGAATTTGCAAACAAAAGTGTGTGAGAAAGGACATCTACTCGAAGCCAATCTCAAAAACCAAGACCTAGCCAGAGGAGAACACAGAACAACAATGAACAAACAAATGATTACAATACGCAGTTAACATCAGAATAAATAATCAGTTAACTCGCTTGTATGATAGGTCACTTTGTGTCATTCCGTGTTCTTCTGTGGTCAGCAGTCTGCACTCCCAGACGTCAGCTGACGCCGTGGCGGCTGCCCACTGTGCAAACTCGACCGATTCCCTACCTTCATGGATAATGCGACTCCTTCCCGCCCTCGGATTCACGATCGTCGTCACCGCCTGCGGAAGTGACACGGCCGGACCCACCGAGTACGCGCTACCGGTCACGCCGAGCGCGGCTGCGGTGTGTGCGACGTGGACGCCGATGGCTCGAGCCGTGGTGGACCAGAGCCTGCCCACCTGGCTCGACGCCTTTGCCCGCGTCATCCCCGGTGGATACGCGGGGTACGATCCGCTGCGTGCCAAGCCGGCGCTGTTGCTGGTCGACACGACCAGGTTTGGCTCCGCCAGGGAGAACATCGCCGCGCTCCTGCGCTGCGAGGACTTTCCGCGTCATCTTGGCTTTGCGCTGCCCACTGAAGCCGTGGCGGCCGCGCGCTACGATTTCACGCGGCTCCTCGCGTGGGACCGCGCGCTCGTCGGCGCGTTGGGCAAGGCCACCGGTGTGCGCACCCGGCAGTTCGACCTCGCGCTCAATCGCATCACGGTGATGGTGGTTGATGCGGCGGCGGCGAGCGAAGTGCGCGGTGCGGCGCGCCGTGCCGGCGTGCCGGACGATGCCGTGGCGACGGTCATCTCGGCGCAGTGAATTGAGGGGCGCCTCTTAACACCGGCACGGCGGGAACGTCCATCACTGCAGACGGGGCAGTGTGCTCCCACGTTCCTACAGGAGGCGCCGATGCGCACCATCAAGTTCCTTGGTCTCGCCGTGGCACTCGCTGCGGTATCGGTGTCGGCCAACGCGCAGGCTGGCCGTCGGTTCGATCACTCAGCTGGAATCGACGACGTCGCCCGCCTCGAGGCGCGCCAGGTCGAGCGCCTCCACATGCACCGCCTTGCGATGGCGCGTGCGCAGCAGATGGGTCAGTTCCGCGGCCAGCAGCGTGCTGCCATGCAGCGTGCTGCCATGCAGCGTGGTGCCATGCAGCGTGGTGCCATGCAGCGTGGAATGGCGATGCGCGGTCCGATCGGCGTCCGCGGCGGAGCCCGGTTCGCCGGACCCCGTGGTCGGCAGATGATGGCCGCCGGCCGCATGGGACAGCTTCGGGCCTTCCAGCGCGGACAGCGTGCCGGGATGCAGCTTGGCGCCGGCGCCGGCTTCCGGGCCGGGATCCGTGCCAATGCGACGCCTGAGCATGCGGCCTTTGCCAGGCAGTTCACCGAGCAGCGTCAGGCCACCCGGGCGAAGGTCCAGGCCGGAACGCTGACCCGCGAGCAGGCGCGCGCCGAGTTGCAGAAGTGGGTCGCGGAACATCGGCCGAAGAAGTAGGTACTACTCTGGACCTCCAGGGGTGGGGGTGAGAAGTGAGGACGCCGCAGCGGCACGACGCGCTGCGGCGTTCTTGCGTTCCGGCGCTCGTCGGGCCTAACATCGTGCGTCTCCAACCCCCAAGGCCCCCCCGTGGCATTCGTGTCGCAGCTCTGGTTGCCGATCGTGTTGTCGGGCGTGATCGTCTTCTTCGTCTCCGCCGCGTTCTGGATGATTGCGCCGCATCACCAGATGGAGTGGAAGAAGCTCCCCAGCGAAGCCGGGGTGCTGGCGGCCCTGCGCGCGCACCCCGCATCGCCGGGGCTCTACTCGATTCCTGGCATGAACTCGCCGTCCGATCACAAGGATCCGGCGTGGCGCGCCGAGCTCGATCGCGGCCCGGCAGCGTACGTGACGCTCCGGCCGGGCGGCATGCCCGCCATGGGCGGGCAGATGATGAAGAGCCTCGTCTCCAACATCATCATCTCGTTCTTCTGCGCCTACGTCGCCTCGCACGCCCTCCAGCCGGGTGCGCACTACCTCGAGGTCTTTCGCATCATCGGCACGCTCGGCTTCATGAGCTACGCCTTCGCCAGCATCCCCGACTCCGTCTGGTTCGGCAAGCCATGGAGCTCGTTCTACAAGCAGTGCTTCGACGCGCTGGTCTATGGGTGTCTGATGGGCGGGGTGTTCGGCTGGCTGTGGACGTAGACGGACAGTGCAGAGCGTACGGTGTACAGCAGCTGTACGCTCTACGCCGTACGCTGTAAGCTGTCCGTTGTGATTCCGCGCCTGCACCTGTTCGAGGTCGAGGACTCGCCGCTCCTGCCGAGCTTCATCCGCGACATGATGACGGAGTACCTGCACTGGGTCATGGACTTCACCGGTCCGTACGATCCGGCGGCGCCGCGCATAGCGGCGCTTCTCCGCGCCACGGGCACCACGCAGGTGGTCGACCTCGCGTCGGGCGGGGCTGGGCCGTGGCCGCGCCTGTTGCCTCAGGTCGCCGCCGCACTCGGCACGTCGCCGCAGGTCACGCTTACCGACCTGCATCCGAACGTCGCGGCCTTCACCCGCGCGGAGCGCTCGTCGAACGGCGCCATCCGTGGCCACTTGACGCCGGTGAATGCCACGGCCGTGCCTTCCTCCCTCCCGGGCGTGCGCACGATGTTCACGGGCCTGCACCACTTGTCACCGGATCAGGTGTGCGCGCTGATGCGTGACGCCGCCGGGCAGCGGCAGCCGCTCGTGGCGTTCGAGCTGACACGGCGATCGGTGCCGGGCGTGCTGCTGATGCTGGCGTCGCTTCTGCTCGTGCTCGTCAGCGCCCCGTTCATCCAGCCGTTCCGCCTGGAACGGCTGGTGCTCACATGGCTCATTCCCGTGCTGCCGCTCTGCATCGTCTGGGACGGAGTCGTGTCGGCGCTGCGCACATACACGATGGGTGAGCTGCGTGCCTTCGCGGCCGAGGTGGCGCGCGACGGCTACCTCTGGGAGGTGGGCGAGGCGCAGAGCGCGAGCACGCCGATGCTGGTCACGTTCATCGTCGGACGCCCCTCGTACTGACCACTGAAAACGGGCACCGGAAAACGGCCGACAGTTATCCGGTGTCCGTTCACGGCCTTCCGCGCGGCCGTGCTACATCGCCGCCTTGATCCCCGACACCTGCGCCCTGCCGATGGTTCCGTTGTCGGTGCCGAACCAGATGAGCCCGCTCTTCTTGTCGAACACCATATGGCGCACGGTGCCGCCACCGCTTTCGATGTCGGTGTGGCCGAAGAACCCCTTGGTCTTCGGGTCGTACCCGATCAGACGGTTCGGTTGCTTGCCGGTCTCCACGAACCAGATGCGGTCCTTGTCGTCGATGGTCATGACGTACGGCAGCGAGAGCGGGCCGCCCGGGAGCGCAAATTCCTCGACCTTGCCGCTCCGTGGGTCCAGCCGCCCGAGGAATCCACGCGTGTAGTCACCGTACCACACGGTGCCGTCGCTGGTGAGGCCAATGCGCCGCGGGCGCGCGCGGTCGTGGGGAAGCGGATACGTCTTCAGCATCATCGTCGCCGGATCCACTGTCCCGATCTTGTTCGTGCCGAACAGGTCGAACACGGGGTGGTTGTTGGCGTCGATGACGATGCCGTAGGGCCGCCACCCCTTCTCCGGCATCTTCACCAGCTGAATGCGGCCGCTCTTCACCTCGAGCTTGCCCACGTAGCCGGAAGTCTGGGCGGTGAACCAGATGTTGCCGTCCTGATCGAGGACCAGCGTGTGCGGATCCTTCGCCGAGCTGTCGGGCATCGGGTAGCGCGTGAGGGCGCCGCTGACCGGGTCGAGCCGGCCGATCATGCCATTGCGATTGCCGGCGTACCAGACCTGCCCGCGCGCATCGACGACGCAGTTGTGCGGGTTGGTGCCTTCGTCGATGGTGTAGCGGCGGAACTGTCCGGTGCGCGGGTCGAGTGCCGCCAGGTAGTTGCCCACCTGGCCGACGAAGAAGATGCGGCCGTCGGGGTGCACCGCCGGATCGCGCGGCCGCGTCTTGTCCCACGGTACCGTCCATTCCTTCGTGGGAACGATGTTCTGGAGCTGGGCCTGCACCGGCGCAGCGGCGAGCAGGACGAGCAAGGCGAGGGCAGGACGCATGGGGGGCTCCGTGACGAATCGGAATTCGGATGACGGAATGGGAATTCGAATGCGGCATGCGAGGCGGAATGCGGAATGTAAGTCGGAAGGGCCGGCATCACGCCAGCCTTCCCGTTTCTCATTCAGCATCCCATTCCGTCATCCGTTTCAAATTCCGCATTCGGATTCCAACTCCGGAATCCGAATTCTAATTCACTTCTTGTGGTAGTTCACGACAGGAAGAAACTTGACGTTGGCATTCCGCGCAATGTTGATCACGCCGATCTGCATGCCGTCGAGCTCGCGCGCGTAGTTCACGATGCCGATCGTCAGGCCGGTCTGCTGGCCGCGCATCGCGTTCACCGCCGATACCGAGACGCCGCGCATGCGGCCCCCCTTCTCGAGGCGCGACAGCGCCGGCGCGATGATCAGGCCGTCCATCCGCTCGGCGCCGACCATCGACGCCATCGCGAACTTCCGGATGCTCGGGGCGCCGATCCCGACGCCGGCAATCGCCACGCCGTCGATGCTGCTTGCCGCGCCGATGCCGATGATGGAGAGGCCGATGCCGCGCAGGTCACCGCCGACACCCAGGCCGACACCGGTGATGCCGATGCCGCGCAGGTCGCCGCCGACGCCAAAGATGCCCGTGGCAATACCGTGGATCGAACCGGCGCCCGTCACCGGCGCGCCGAACGCGAGTCCGCGCACCGTGCCGGTGGCTCGCCGTACGGTGACCAGACCGTGAAGTTGGCGCCGCGCATCCGTTGCAGGTCGCTATCGCGGAAATTGAAACGCAGGCCCGAGACGTTCGGGTAGTTGCCGATCGAGATGCCGCGACGGACCGGCGCGGAGACGTCGCGATCCTGCGCGAACGCGGGCACGACACCGGCGCCCAGCAGGGCGAGCACGTACGTATGGCGCAGACGCATGGGCGGGGTCCTGTGCGTGTTCGGGTAGTGGGGTGACTGGAGGCCCTACGGGCCGTCTCGATGCGGGGTTTCCACGGGCAGTTGGTTCGTACGAAGTCGCTGCCCGGCCTTTGGACACGGCGATGAGACAGATGGTTTGTGGGTGTTCCCACCCCGGAAGGCGCGTCGTAGGTTCCGGAACTCTCCCGGAGGGGCCCGATGCCGACCGTGATGACACGCCGCTCGCTGCGCCCCGAGCCCTCGCTCGGCGCACTCGCCCTCACGCTCTTCGTCGCGTTCGC
>JBBTJT010000068.1:0-6125 GCA_038059315.1 Gemmatimonadota bacterium | reverse complement strand
CGGGTATCGTGGAGCGATGCCTCGCCGCTCTTTCAGTTCTTGCCGCCGGTTTCGGCGCCAGCACACCGATTTTGTGGACGGATTCCTCTCCGAGCGGACGTCCTGTGCCATGCAGGAGCACCTGACGCGCTGCACCTCCTGCGCGACGCGTGACGTCTGGATGCGCCGTTCGCTGCTGGCGCTGCAGGCGCTCCCGAGAATCGAGCCTTCGGCCGATTTCCGGGAGCGTTTGTACGAACGCCTGGCAATCCCGACGGAACGCCCGCAGTTGGTGAGCATTCTGGGGCGGTAGGTCGGCGGGGCCGGCGCCGGCGGGGTATAATTCTCCTCGATGCCGGCCGCCACCGCACGCATGCTGAAGAATGCCGTCGACGCCGGGTCCTTCGACCCGGTGTACGTGCTGCACGGAGACGAGGAATTCCTCAAGGAAGACCTGCTGCGGCAACTGCTGGCGCGCGCGGTCGACCCGGCGATGCGCGAGTTCAACATCGACGCGCGGCGCGGTGCCGAACTCGATGCCGCGGGACTGCGCAGCGTGCTCGAGCAGCTCCCCATGATGGCCGAGCGCCGCGTGGCCGTCATTCACGATGCGCCGGCGCTGAAGAAGGCGCCGATGGGCGTGCTCGACAAGTACCTGGACACTCCCTCGCACGACACGGTGCTGGTACTGCTGGTGCCTGCCGGAGAGGTGCCGGAGAAGAACTGGCTGGCGCGCAGCACCAGCGTGGAATTCAAGCCGCTCAGCGACGACCAGGTGCTGAAGTGGATCTCGCATCACCTGCAGACGACCTTGCACGGCAGCATTGAGGCAAGCGCGGCGTCGCTGCTCGCCGCGCACGTGGGAAACGACCTGGCGCAGCTGGCTGGAGAACTGGACAAACTCCTGAGCTACACCAACGGCGCGCCAATCGATGAGGCGGCAGTGCAGGCGGTGGTCGGCATCCGGCACGGGGAGACGCTGGCGAACCTGCTGGATTGCGTGGCAATGCGCGACGCTGCGGGGGCGCTGGCCATGCTGCCGCGGGTGCTGGCTCAGCCGAAGAACTCAGGCGTGTCGGTGGTGATCGCGCTCACGACGCAGGCCTTCGCGCTGGCGTGGGGATCGGCGGCGCGTGCCGGCGGGATGAACCAGGGGATGCTGTCCCGTGAGTACTTCACCGTGCTGAAGGAAGGCGGCGCCTTCACAGGACGGCCCTGGGGCGAGGCGATCCAGCAGTGGATGAAAGCGCTGCCTCATTGGGACGCGCCGCGCTGCGACCGTGCGTTCGACCTGCTGTTGATGACCGACCAGGCGCTCAAGGACACGAAATCGTCGTCGGAGGAGCAGGTGGTGGAGACGCTGGTGCTGGCGCTCTGTGTCTGAGAGACGGTAGACGGTAGACGGTAGACGGTAGACGAGAGTCGATAGAGGATAGATGAAAGGGTTTCGTTTCCTTTGCATGGTGCTGGCTCTTGGATGCGCGCGACCTGCGTTTTCGCAGGGGGCGGGCGACCCGTTTGCGCGGGCGCGCCGGTTGGTGAATGACGGCGAGGCGAAGGCGGGGCGGGCGGTGGTCGACTCAATGCTCGCCGCGGCCCTCCCGAATTCTCCGGCGTACGCCGAGGCGTTGTACTGGCGCGGTGTGCTGGCCGAAGACGGCGAACTGGCGCGGGCGGACCTGTTGCGGGTCGCCATCGAGTTTCCGTTCTCACCACGCTCCAGCGATGCGCTGCTGCGACTGGCGCAGCTGGAGTTCACCCGTGGCGATCGCGTGACGGCCCTGCGCCACCTGGAACAGCTGGCGCGCGAGCATCCCGACGCCCCGGCGCGGGCCGCAGGCCGCTACTGGACGGCGCGCGTGCTGCTCGAGGACGAGAAGCCCGCGGAAGCGTGCGTCGCGCTGCGCGAAGCCCGGCGACTGGCAACGGCCGGTGACGTGGAACTCGTGAATCAGATCGACTACTACCTGCGGCCATGTGCCACGGCCGCGGTGATAGCCGACAGCGGAAAGTTGCTGGATAGCGCGTCAGCGAAGGCGGATAGTGGACGGCAGGCGGCTGCCGGTGCGGGGCGGACGACGGCAAAGGGCAAATGGTCCGTGCAGGTGGCCGCGTACGGCGACAAGGACAATGCGCTGGCGCTGGTGCGCAAGCTCAAGGCGCGTGGCGTCGACGCGCGCGTGACGTCCAACAAGCTGTGGCGGGTGCGCGTGGGATATTATGTCACGCGCGCCGAGGCCGCCGAGGTGGCGCGGCGGCTCAGCTCACCCCGAGCCCGGGCAATGATCGTGGAAGCGGAGAAGCGGTGAGCCGCGCCCAGGCGACGCCGCTCATGCAGCAGTACCGGGAGATCAAGGCACGGCACCCGCACTCGATCCTGTTCTTCCGCATGGGCGACTTCTACGAGATGTTCTTCGAGGACGCCGAGACGGGTGCGCGGGTGCTGGGACTCACGCTGACCAGCCGCAACAATGGCGGCGCGTCCGAGGTGCCGCTGGCCGGCGTGCCGGTGAAGGCGGCGGGCGAATACGTGCGCCGGCTGGTGCAGCAGGGATTCCGCGTCGCCATCTGCGAGCAGGTGGAAGATCCCAGGCTGGCCAAGGGAATCGTCAAGCGCGAAGTCATCGAGACGGTCACACCGGGCGCCGCGTACAGCGATGACCTCCTGGACGGCGCGCGCAACAACTTCCTCTGCGCGGTTCGTGTCGACGGGCAGCACCTCGGCGTTGCCGCCGTAGACCTGTCGACGGGCGAATTCCGCCTGGTGCACGGGACACGCGGTGACGCCAACGCCGTGCTTTGCCGACTGACGCCGCGCGAGGTGCTGGTGGTGGCCGGCGACGTGGCGGCGCAGGACACGCTGCGCGGGCTCGACGTGCTGCTGACCGAACGCGAGGCGTGGGAGTTTGACGCAGGATTGGCGAGCGACGCGCTGGCGCAGCATTTCCGGGTGCAGTCACTGGAAGGATTCGGCGTCGGCGCCGAGGATGCCGCAGCCCTCGGCGCAGCGGGAGCGCTGTTGCGCTACCTGCGCGAACTGCAGCCCGGCGGCGTGCCGCACCTCGCGCACCCGACGATCGAACGGCCGGGCGGCACCATGCCCCTGGACGAGATGACGCGGCGCAACCTCGAGCTGGTGGAATCGATGCGTGGGGGCGACACCGCCGGCACGCTGCTGGGCGTGCTCGACCGGACGCAGACGCCCATGGGGGCGCGCCTGATGCGCCAGTGGATCCTGGCGCCGCTGACGGAACGCGGGGCCATCGACGCGCGACTGGACGCGGTGGGCGCGTGGGTGGCCGAATCGACGGCGCGCGCGGCACTGCGCGAGGCGCTGGATGGCGTGCGCGACGTGGAGCGCCTTTCGGGGAAGACGGCGGCGGGGCGGGCGACGCCGCGCGACCTGCGCGCACTGGGCGATTCACTGACCCGGCTGCCAGCGGTGCACGCGGCGCTCGGGCGCGTGCGCGCCGCCGGACTGCTGGTCACCGTGGGCGAGACGTGGGACGACGCGGCGTCAGTGGCGGCGCTGATCACGACGACGCTGGTGGCGCGGCCACCGCTGACGATCGGTGATGGCGAGACGATCGCACCGGGCGTGGATGCCGCGCTCGACGACCTGCGCGCCATCGCCACCGGCGGCAAGGATGCCATTGCACAGTTGCAGGCAGGGGAAAGGGCACGGACGGGCATCAACTCGCTGAAGGTCGGCTACAACCGGGTGTTCGGGTATTACATCGAGATCACGAACGCCAACAAGCACCTCGTGCCCGCGGACTACCAGCGACGACAGACGCTGACCGGCGCGGAACGGTACGTGACGCCGGCGCTGAAGGAGTTCGAGGAGAAGGTGCTGCACGCCACCGAGCGCACCGAGGAACTGGAGCGGCAGCGCTTCGAGGAATTGCGCGCGAAGACGGCGGCGGAAATCGGGCGCCTGCAGCAGGTGGCATCGACGCTGGCCCAGCTGGACGTGCTGGCCGCCCTGGCCGACGTGGCGGCGCGCGAGGGGTACGTGCGGCCCGAGGTGAGCGATGACTTTGCGCTGGACATCACCGGCGGGCGGCACCCGGTGGTGGAACGCATGATGCCCCGCGACCAGTTCATCCCGAACGACGTGTCGCTGACAGCCGCCGCGCGCATGATCATCCTCACCGGGCCGAACATGGCGGGCAAGAGCACGATCCTGCGGCAAATCGGGCTCATTGCCCTGATGGCGCAGATGGGGAGCTTCGTGCCGGCCACGCGTGCGCGGGTGGGCATTGCCGACCGGGTGTTCACGCGCGTGGGGGCGAGCGACAACCTGGTGCGCGGGCAGTCGACGTTCATGGTGGAGATGTCGGAGACGAGCGCCATCCTGCACACGGCGACGGCGCGCAGCCTGGTGCTGCTCGACGAGATCGGCCGCGGGACCTCGACCTGGGACGGTGTGAGCATCGCCTGGGCGGTAAGCGAGCACCTGCACGACGGCGTGGGGTGCAAGACGGTGTTCGCCACGCATTACCACGAGCTGACGCAACTGGCCAACGAATTAGTATCAGTTCGCAACTATAATGTCGCGGTGAAGGAAGTGGGCGACGAGGTGCTGTTCCTGCACCGACTGCAGCCGGGCGGCGCCGACCGCTCGTATGGCATCGAGGTGGGGCGGCTGGCCGGGTTGCCGGCGCCGGTGATTGCCCGCGCGCGGGCGCTGCTGCGGCTGCTCGAGGGCGAGGACCTGGCCGCCGCACTGGCCGGGCCCGCGTCCAGGCCACCGCGCCAGGACGCGTCGGGGACGCCGCAACTCGGGCTCTTCACCACGAGCACGCCGCATCCGTTGCTGGAACAGCTGGCGGCACTCGACGCCAACCAGATGACGCCGCTTGAGGCTCTGGCGCGGCTGGCGACGCTGGTGGCGGATGCGAGGAAGACGGTAGACGGTGGACGGTAGACGGTAGACGGTGGACGGTAGACGGTAGAAACAAAGCGCCACAGATATGCACAGAGTGAAACAGAAGATTTCTGACGTACCAACTCTCCCGGGCTTCCTTTCATGACCGAGCACGAGCGCCACCGCCAGCCGTACGACAATGTCCTCCAGACGATCGGGTGGACGCCGCTGATCCGCCTGACGCGCGTCACCAAGGGGATCGTGACGCCAGTGTACGGCAAGGCCGAGTTCTTCAATCCCGGCGGGTCCGTGAAGGACCGTATCGGGCTGCCGATCATCGAGGCGGCCGAACGGTCCGGTGCGCTGAAGCCGGGGGGCACCATCGTCGAGGGGACGAGCGGCAACACCGGCGTGGGACTGGCGCTCACCGCCGCCCTGATGGGCTACAAGTGCATCTTCACGATGCCGGACAAGATGTCACAGGAGAAAGTGCGGCTGCTCAAGGCATTCGGCGCGGACGTGATCATCACGCCGACGGCGGTGCCGCCGGACCATCCGGACAACTACGTGGTAATGGCCAAGCGGATCGCGGCGGAAACGCCCAACGCGATCTTCGCCAACCAGTTCTACAACGAGGCCAATCCCGACGCGCATTTTGCCACGACGGGACCGGAACTCTGGGAGCAGACCGAAGGCAGGATCACGCACTTCGTAGGCGCCGCCGGAACGGGCGGAACGCTGACGGGCACGGGGCGCTTCCTGAAGTCGAAGAACCCGAAGGTGCAGATTATCGGCGGCGATCCGCAGGGGTCGATCCTGGCCGAGCACTGGCGCAGTCAGGGAGCCAACAAGGTCGAGGGCACGCCGTACAAGGTGGAAGGCATTGGGCAGGACAAGGTGCCGGGAACGCTCGACATGAGCGTCATCGACGAATACCAGACCGTCAGCGACCGGGACGCCTTTGCGATGGCTCGGCGGCTGACCCGCGAGGAGGGGATGTTCGTGGGCGGGTCGTCGGGGTTGATCACGCACGTGGCGCTGAACGTCGCGCGCCGGCTGAACGACCCGAACGCGCTGGTGGTGACCTTCCTGTGCGACACGGGCGAGCGCTACCTGTCGAAGCTCTACAGCGACGAATGGATGCGCGAGAACCAGATGCTCGACAGCGAGAAAGCAACGCTGGGCCAGCTGCTGGAGGCCAAGACGGGCGCGACTCCCCTGGTGGTGAGCACGGCGCCGGGGGCAACCGTGCGGCAGGCGCTGCGGCTGATGAGCC
>JBBTJT010000067.1:0-25663 GCA_038059315.1 Gemmatimonadota bacterium | reverse complement strand
CTGGAGCTGTCGGCGAAGCGGCAGAAGAAAGAGGCGTGACGGTAGACGGTAGACGGTAGACGGTAGACGGTAGACGGTAGACGACGGACGACAGTGGGGCGGGGGCTGGATTCCCCGCCCTTTCCATTTTCCATCGCAGATCGGGATCCGCAATCAGAATCCAGGATCGGAATCCGCGATCCCAATCCTCAATCTTGGAGTTATTCTTAGGGCATGACTCAACGCTTCCTGCGCGACGCCGAGGTGATCGAAACGGCCGATCGGCTCCCGGTACTGCCCCTGCGCGACGTCGTGCTCTTTCCGCACGTGGCGATGCCCCTGCTCGTGGGGCGCGCGGGCTCGCTGGCCGCGCTCGAGGCCGCCGAGACGGCTGACCACCTCGTCCTGCTGGTCACGCAGCGGGACAGCAGCGTGCAGGAACCGGCGGCCAGCGACCTGTTCCGCACCGGGACCTTGGCGCGCGTCCTCCAGTACACCCGGCTGCCCAACGGCGCGGCGCGCGTGCTGGTGGAGGGGCTGGCCCGCGCACGGGTGGTGAAGTTCGTGGCTGGCGCCAAGCTGCTGCGCGCCGACGTCTCACCATATCCGTTCCTCACCACGCCCGGCGACGGCGTGGAGGGCGAGGCGCGCAAGGCGCTGGCGTTGTTCGAGGAGTACGTCACCCAGCACCGCCGTCTTCCGCCGGAGGTCGCCGCGCTGGTGCAGGGCGCCTCGAGCCCCGAACGGCAGGGGTGCGGCATCGCCGCGCACCTCGCCGTGCGGCATGAATCGCGACAGGCGCTGCTCGAGGTGCCACGCCTGGTGGACCTCTTTCACGCACTCTCCGAGCTCACGGCCGGTGAGACGGAGCTGCTGCGCCTCGAGCGGAAGATCGAGGACGACGTGCGCGGGTCCCTCTTCCAGAACCAGCGCGAGTTCTACCTGCAGGAGCAGCTCCGGGCCATTCACCGCGAACTGGGCGACGACGAGGGCGACGATCTCGGCGAGCTGGAAGCCCAGCTGAACGCCCGGCAGCTCCCCGCACAGGCGCGCGCCCGCGCCGACCGCGAGTTGCGCCGCATTCGGCGCATGTCGCCCATTTCTCCCGAGGCGTCGGTGGCGCGCAACTACGTGGAGTGGATTGCCGCGCTGCCATGGACCGAGCGGACCGATGACCTGCTGGACGTGGCACGCGCCCGCGCGATCCTCGACGAGGATCACTACGGGCTCGACGAGGTGAAGGAACGCATCGTCGACTACATCGCCGTGCTGTCGCTGGTCGGCAAGCTGGAGGGTCCGATCCTCTGCCTGGTGGGCCCGCCGGGCGTGGGCAAGACGTCGCTGGGGCGGAGCGTTGCCCGCGCGCTCGGACGCAAGTTCGTGCGCATGTCGCTGGGCGGCGTTCGCGACGAGGCGGAGATCCGCGGACACCGCCGCACGTACATCGGCGCCCTTCCCGGGCGCATCCTGCAGGCCATGCGGCGTGCCGAGAGCATCAACCCGGTGATCCTGCTGGACGAAGTGGACAAGCTGGGCAGCGACTGGCGCGGCGATCCGTCGTCGGCGTTGCTCGAAGTGCTCGATCCCGAGCAGCACTGCGCGTTCAACGACCACTTTCTTGAAATCGATTACGACCTGTCCCAGGTGCTCTTCCTGACGACGGCGAATACGCTGGCCGGCATTCCCGAGCCGTTGCGCGACCGGATGGAGATCATCCGCATTCCGGGATACCTGGACCAGGAGAAGTTCGCCATCGCCCAGCGGCACCTCATTCCGAGGCAGCTCACGCAGCACGGCATTGCGCCCGCGTCGGTGACGTGGGCGAGCGACGCGCTGCCTTCCATGCTGCGCGAATACACGCGTGAAGCGGGGGTGCGCGAACTGGAGCGGCGCCTGGCGCGCGTGGCCCGCAAGGTGGCCCGCCGCCGCGCGGAACGGTCCGCCGAGGAGCATCCGCGCGACACCATCGCCGCCGGCGACCTGCGGGCGATGCTCGGCGTGGCGCCGTATGATCCCGACGTCGTGACGTCGGAGGACCGCGTGGGTGTGGCCCAGGGCCTGGCCTACACGCAGGTGGGCGGCGAGCTGCTGGAGATCGAGGTGACGGTCGTTCCGGGGCGCGGCCGCGTGCAGCTGACGGGCACGCTGGGCGACGTCATGAAGGAATCGGCGAGCGCCGCGCTCAGCTATATCCGCTCACGCGCCGAGGTCCTCGGCGTCCCGGCGGATTTCGCGCGCACGCGGGACGTGCACGTGCACCTTCCGGCCGGGGCGACGCCCAAGGACGGTCCGTCCGCCGGCATCGCGCTGGCCTCGGCCATCGTGAGCGCGCTCACCGGCACGCCGGTGCGCGGCGACGTGGCCATGACCGGCGAGATTACGCTGCGCGGCCGCGTGCTGGCCATCGGCGGGCTCAAGGAAAAGGCGGTGGCGGCGCATCGCCAGCGCGTGGCCAACGTGATCATTCCGGCCGCCAACCTGCGCGACCTCGAGGAACTGCCGGCCGAAGTGCGCTCCGGTGTGCGCTTTCACCCGGTGAAGTCCATGGATGAAGTGCTGGCGATCGCGCTGCGCGCGCTGCCGGTGGCGCAGGGCAAGCGACGCGCCGCTGCGGCCAGCCCCGGCGCGGTGGCGCCCGGCGTGACACACCAATGAGTGAAGAACAGAGTGCAGGGGCACAGGAGAAACTGGTTGATCCCCTGATCATCCGGCATCTCGATTTCCTGGGCGGCATGGCCGAGTCGGGTGGATGGCGCCCGCCACCGGGCCTGCCCGAGGTGGCGTTCAGCGGACGATCGAACGTCGGCAAGTCGTCGCTGCTCAACCGGCTGGTGCGGCGCAAGGCGTTTGCCCGCGTCAGCAAGACGCCGGGGCGCACCAGGGAGATCAACTTCTTCAGCGTCAACAAGGAGTTCGTGCTGGCCGACCTTCCCGGCTACGGCTACGCCAAGGTGTCGAAGGAGAAGAAGAGCGAGTGGGGACGCCTGATCGAGGGCTACCTGCGCAACAATCCCGACCTGCGGGGCGTGGTGCAGCTGCTGGACGCACGACGCGACCCCACGCCCGATGACCTGCGGATGTTCGACCTGCTGGCCGAGATCGGGCTGCCGGCGCTGGTGGCCGTGACGAAGATCGACAAGCTGTCGGCGCGCGAACGCGCGGGGCGCGTGACGACCCTTGCGGCGTGCTGCGGGGTAGCAGAAGATCAGGTCATCCCGTGCAGTGCGGTGACCGGCGAGGGACGCGACGACCTGGCGGCCTCGCTGGTGGCGCTCCTTGCGACTTCTTCCGACGACCGCTGAACATGCGTCTCTCCCTGCTGGCCTCGACGATGGCCCTCACGCTCGCCGCGCGCCTGATCGGCGCACAGCAGGCCGGTGCGCTCGCCGATACTTCGTCGCTTCCCGCGGGATTCGGCACGCTGCGCCAGGACGACATCGCCGTGCGCGTGCAGTTCAATGCCCTGCAGGTGCGCGTGCTCCCGCTCGACGAGACGGTCATCCGCACGCTGTCGCCCGACTCGTACCGCGCGCTGCACGAACTGCGCGAGAGCAAGCGCGCCCTCGTCGACGCCGTGCTGAAGCGCACGGGCATGCCGGGCGCGAGCCTCTGGTACGTGCAGTTCTTCAATTCCGAGCAGGGCGAGGCACGCTTCAGCCCGCTCGAGGTGGTGATCAACTCGGCCGGACGCGACTTCCGGGCCCTCGACGTCTTTGCGCTGACGCCCGGGTTCGGCGAGCAGCGCCTGGTGCAGCGCGAGGTGCAGGCCGGCCTGTACGTCTTCGACCCTTCGGTCGACGTCAACCAGCCCCTGGTGATCACGTTCGAGACCCGGCGCAGTGACGCGTGGGGCGCACTGCTCAAGCGCGTCGATCGCGAGCGCTCACTCATTCGCAGCCGAGCTGCCGCCAAGCCGTAGCAGGTTTCCGGGAACCCCCCGATAGTCTTCCGCCCCCTGCGACACCTGCCGCGACGCGCTGACGGCACTGGAAGACTTCGCGCGCATCACGTCTCACGCCAGAGCGCTGGACGGTCGAACGCATGAGACAGGGTGCGGGGAATCTCTCACGGAGACCGGAGCGGACGGAGTTTCACGGAGACAGCAACAGCTTTGAAGGGGCTCGGCGGACAGAACTGTCCCGCCACACCCCCTCGAGTGTCTTGCAGTCTCCGTGTCCTTCGCATTGCTCCGGTCTCCGTGAGAGATCCCCTCCTCAACCACCCGCGAAGAACGTCAGGGAATCCTCAGCACGTCCTCCGCGGCGCCGGCATCCCCGCCCTTGAACAGCACGGCAATGTGGTCGAGCGCCTCGCGCGATCGCGGCCAGTGGTAGCGGCGCCGGGCGGCAGCGCGCGAGAGCCAGGCGTGATCGTCGTGCTCTTCGCTGAGCGCCAAGGCACCGCGCCCGACGACCGCCACGAAAACGACGGCGAGCTCGACCGTGCCGGTGGAGACGACGAAGAACGGATTGACGGTCAGCGAGTACAGCCGCTGCACGGCGAGCCCGGTTTCCTCGCGCACCTCGCGCCGTGCCGCGGCACTCGGCAACTCGCCGGGCTCGATCTTTCCGTGCACGGCTTCCCAGGATCCCGGGCATCGCGTGTCGCGGGAGCGGCGCAGCGCCAGGTGCTGCCACCCTCGGGACGCCGGGCGCACGACGAAGACATCGACCACACCGGCGCGCACGGGGGTCTCCCGCGCGCCCGACGAGCGCCGCGCGGTCACGTGACGTCGCGACGCCGGGCGAGCAGCGAGTGCAGGCGCGCCGACAGCGCGCGCGGGCGGAACGGCTTGGTGAGGTAGTCGCTCGCCCCGAACTCGAAGACGCGCACCTCGCTGTCCTCGTCGCCCTTGGCCGTCAGCACGATGACGGGCAGGTCCTGGGTGGCCAGCCGGGCGCGCAGGTGGCTGAGCACGCCATAGCCGTCGAGCCGCGGCAGGTTGAGGTCGAGGACCACGATGTCCGGTGCCGCGCGATCGATCTCGTCGAGCGCCTTCACGCCGTCGACCGCCTCGAAGACGATGAAGCCCTCTCGCTCGAGCAGGTCCTTCATGACCCGACGAAGGGCATCCTCGTCCTCCACCAGCAACACCTTCTTCGGAACCTGGCGACCGTCGCCGGCCACGTCATCGACGAGCTGGAACTGCTCGCCCATGGGAGACGGCGGCACGGCGTGCAGCGGCAGACGGCCGCCAGGGGTGTGCGGCAGCACCTGCGCGGCACGGCCGGTGAGCGCGCCGGTCGCGCGCGTCGGCGCCGGCTGCTCGCTCGACTGGTCGATCGCCGACCCCGGTGCCCCGCCGGGCCGGGTGGTCTCCATGGGCGCCTCGAGCACGCGCAACAACTCGTCGATGCTCGTTTCGCCATTCCGGACGTGCTGGATGCCGCTTTCCCACAGCGAGGCCATGCCGCCCTCACGCGCCGCCTCGACCAGCTTGTCGAGCGGTTCGGTGGCCGCCACGCGGCGTTCGAACTCCGCCGTGGCCACCAGCACCTCGGTGATGGAGAACCGGCCACGGTAGCCGGTCATCGAGCAGTCCGGGCAACCGACGCCGCGATAGAGCGTCGTCATGCCCTCGGGGAACCAGCGGCGCAGCTTCTCCGTCACCGGGCCGGTGTGCAGCTCGCGGCACGAGTGGCAGAGACGCCGCATGAGGCGCTGGGCGATGATGCCCTTGATGGCGGCGGCGATCTTGTACGGCTCGATGCCGATGTCGGCGAGACGCGTGACCGAACTCGACGCATCGATGGTGTGCAGCGTCGACAGCACGAGGTGGCCGGTGAGCGACGCCTGGATGGCGATGTTGGCGGTCTCGCGATCGCGGATCTCGCCGACGAGGATGACGTCGGGGTCCTGACGAAGGATCGAACGCAACGCGGCCACGAACGTGAGCCCGGCCTTCTCGTTGACCTGCACCTGCACGATGCCCTGCAGGCGGTACTCGACCGGGTCTTCCACGGTGACGATGTTGACGCCGCGGGCCTGGATGGTGCGCAGCATCGAATACAGCGTGGTCGTCTTGCCCGATCCCGTCGGGCCGGTGACGAGCACCACGCCCTCGCGCACGTCGAGCAGGTCCTTGATGCGCTGCGACTCGTCGGGGTTGAGGCCCAGCGAGTCGAGCGACAGCACCGTGGAGCGCTGGTCGAGGATACGGATGACGACCTTCTCGCCCTGCGACGCCGGGAGCGTCGAGACACGCAGGTCGACGCGGTTGCCATTGACGGCGACGCGCGCGCGGCCGTCCTGCGGGCGCAGGCGGTCGGCGATGTCGAGCGACGCCATGATCTTGATGCGGCTCACCAGCGGGATGCCGGCGGCGCGCGGAAGGATCATCACCTGCCGGAGCACGCCATCGATGCGGTAGCGCACCGAGACACCGGCTTCCTCGGGCTCGATGTGGATGTCCGACGCGCGCGACTGGATGCCCTCGGCGACGATGTGGTCGACGAGGCGGATGACCGGGCGCTCGCTCGCCCGGTCGGCGGTGCCGATGTCCATCTCGGCATCGTCAAACTCCTCGCTGATCGCCTCGACGTCATAGTCGGTCTGCACGCCCTCGAGGATCTTCTCGACGACGTTTTCGGGGCGATACAGCTCGTCGATGCGCTCGGCGATCTTGGTGGGCGACCCGAGCGCCATGCGGATGGTGCGTCCGAGCGCGAAGGCCAGCGTTCGTTCGCAGTCGAGGTCGTGCGGATCGGCCGTGGCGATGTCGAGCACGGAGTCCGAGATGGCCAGCGGCAGGATGCGGTACTTGCGCGCGAGGTGCTCGGGGACGAGCTCCTTGGCCTGCTGCGACACCGACTGGACGTTGGCGATCCTCATCCGGAAGCGCGGGGCAAGCGCCTGGAGGATCTGGTCATCCGTCACGAAGTTGCGGCGGACGGCGGCCTCCCAGAACGACTCCTCGTTCAGCCCGCGCAGCACGGTCATCTGCTCGGGCGTGAGGATGCCGTCCAGGGTGACGAGCAGCCATTCGTCACGCGCCGAAAAGGCCGGGTGCGTCACTCGCCCCCCCGCCGGTCCGACTGCTGGATTCTGGCGCCCGTTGTCACAGCGGGAAGATAGCGCCCGAGACACCGCAACGGCTACATCCCGCCGGGAGGACGACCCGGTAGAACGAGTTCCGGCCAGGTCCTACAGGATGGGCCACAACGAGCGCGCGAAGTCCACGCTGAATGTCCAGCGCCCATCGCGCACACCGCGCGCGACGTCCACGCGCAGCTGGTCAAACAGCACCATCGCCGCAACGCCAAGCGCCGCGTGCCACCCCTGCCCTGGCGCGCCGTGCGTGTCGATCCAGAGCCCGGTGGCGAACGGGGCCCAGGTGAGGGTGCTCGGCACCTTGCCGAAGCGACCGAAGCGAAGTGGAAGAAACGGCACCCGGCGCTGCCACTCCACCCGCTGCGACAGCGCGGCACGCCCGGCGAACTGGTGGTACGCAAACCCGGGGCCGCTGACCGGCCCGCCAAGCCGCACGAGCCGTTGCGGCGGCGAGAAGCCCCCGGCCACCCCGCCGACGATCGTGCGGGCGACGAGCGTGCCGCTCGACGCCGGGAACGTGCCTTCGACGCCCATGGAAGCGCGCCCCGTCCATCCATCCTGTCCCGTGCGCACGCCGGCATCCACGCGGACGCGCTCGGTGAAGATCGCCAGCTGCGCGTCGACCGTGGCTGCGCCGAGAGCCAGCGACGCACGGCGCGCCGCGACGCCCAGGCGCCACCCCTGCAGCGCCTCGGCGGCAATCGTGGGTTCGTAGCGCCCGGTTGCCGGCGTGGCGTGGACCGCCAGTGCCCGTTCCTGGCGTCGCTCAAGCGCCACCGACCACCGCCATCCGTCGGCGATCACTCGACCGACGCCGAAGGAAGCCACGCGTTCGCGGAACGGATTGGTGTAGTCGGCGCCGAACTCCTGTGCGGCGAGCGAGTTCCGGACGCCACTCACCTCGGCTTCGTCGCCGGCGTCGGCGTGATCGTCGAGCGCGCGCAGCCAGGCGTTGGCACCATCGGCACGCCGCCACGCCAATTCGGCCGCGCCCGTCGCGCGACGATTCGCCGTGCCATAGCGGCCGCGCAGGGTGGCGCTGAATCCGGCGCCGAGCATGCGGCGGACGCCGCCGCCGAGGGCGAGTCCCTCGACACGGTTGACGCGGGCGATGTCGCTGATGGACCGCACGGCCGGATTGGTGGCGCGCACGCGGGCCAGGGACTGGGCGCGCACGAGTTCGCGCGCGGTCTCCTGCACGGCGCGCACATCGTCGTCGGTGGCGGCCCGCACATCAGCCGGCAACCGGTCGAGGATTGCCCCCGTGAACGGATACGCCCGCAGGGCAGCGGGCGGCGCCTGCACGACTTCCGGACCGGCAAAGAGCATCGACGCCAGGCCAGCATTGGCTCGCACGCAGCAGATCTCCCACCGTCCGCGGATGATGCCGCGCGTCGGAAAGTCCATCCACGAGCCGGAGCGGCGAATCTCGATTTCCTGCCGGCGCGGAAGCCAGAACCGCCCGTCGACCAAGCCATTCTCGAGCACCACCGAGACGTCCTCGAGATACTTGTCGCGCAACGCGGCCCGCGTGAACGAGAACGCCATGCGCACCACCGTGGCCGTCTCCCGGTCGATGTAGACCGCACCCACCGCGCGCGGCTGCCGGTCATCGCGCGGCCGTACGCTCACCATCACGACGTCGAATTCGCGATCGTTGGTGCGGATGATCAGCGAGTCGCCGATGGCGAAGTCGTAGGACCGCCGCCCTGCCGGGGACAACGGGTGCGGCACGTCGCGCACTTCGTCCCCGTCACCGAGGCGAATGATCGACGGGAAGTTGTTCTGGATGATCGCGAGGTGGTCGCGATGGTACTGGATGTCGGTAGGGAGAAGCAGCGTGTCGCGCCGCCCGACGATGCGCTGCTTGCTCTGGTCCGGCGCACGCCAATAGACTTCGACGGCGAGTTCGTCGGTCTTCATCACCTTGGGCGGATCGGGAAATCCGTCACCGACTTGCGCGAGGAAGGTCAGGTAGCCGTGCGCCGTCGCCGTGTAGTCCACGAGCCCGGTGTCGGCCAGCTGGGCCGCGCGCCGGGCGATGGCGCGGTCGACGAGACGAATGGTCGGCACATCGTTCCACGACGCGGTATCGGCCACCCGTTGCTGGGCGGCGAGGGCAAGGGGAACGGCGCAGCAGGCGAGCGCTGCACGAACGAGACGCATGCCCCAAACATCGCGGGGAGTCGGGGACGGGGGCAACCCACGGGGGATACCAGGACATGCCAGCAACTTTCGAGACCTTCGATGTACGTGCGCGCGCCGGCGGCCTGATCCCGGTGTGGCGCGACGTGCTGCTTGATGCCGACACGCCGGTAGCCGCCTTCCACCGGCTGCGTCGCGGCCCATTCGCCTTCCTGCTCGAGTCGGCGCCGGCGGGCGGCGAAACCTGGGCGCGCTACACCTTTCTCGGCAGCGAGCCGGGCGCCGCATGGCGCCTGCGTGACGGCATCGTGGAAGACTGGTCCGCGGCGAATGGCTGGCATGGCGCGCGCGCGACGACCGATCCGATTGCCGACCTTCGCTGCCTCGTGGCGGACCTTCGGCCGGCGGACGCTCCGGAGCTCGGCGCGTTCTGGGGAGGTGCCGTCGGCTATTTCGGTTACGACGTCGTGCGTCATCTCGAACGCCTGCCGCGACCGCCCGCGCGCGGCGTCGCCGCCCCCGACGCGATCGTGATGTTCCCGCGCACGGTGATCATCATCGACAACCTGCGCGCGCAGGCGCGCGTGGTCTGCGGTGTCCATGTCGAAGCCGACGCCTCGGCCGTCGAGCGACGGCGCGCGTACGAGGCCGGCCTGGCCGACGTCGAGAAGACCATCGCGCAGATGCGATCGGGGCCGTCGCTGACCCCGCTCGACCTCGACCCGCAGGCCGCACCGGCCGCCGGCACGTCGATCATGACGCGCGAGCAGTTCATGGACGGCGTCGCTCGAATCAAGGAGCACATCCTGGCGGGCGACGTCTTTCAGGCGCTGCTCGCCCGTCGCATCGTCGTGCCGCACGACTTCGATGGCACGGACCTGTACCGCGCCATCCGCGCGCTGAATCCGTCGCCATACATGTACCACCTCGTGCTCGACGGCGTCGAACTCGTGGGAAGCTCACCCGAGCTGCTGGTGCGCGTGTCCGACAACCGGGTGGTGGTGCGTCCCATCGCCGGCACGCGCCCCCGCGCGGCAACGCCGGCCGAGGACGACCTGCGCGCCGCGGAGTTGCTCGCCGACGAGAAGGAGCGCGCCGAGCACGTGATGCTGGTGGATCTCGGGCGCAACGACGTGGGGCGCGTGTCGGAATACGGCAGCGTGCAGGTCACCGACCTCATGACGGTGGAACGCTATTCGCACGTCCTGCACATCGTCAGCCAGGTGGAGGGAGCGCTGCCGCCCGGCACGTCGGCACTTGAGGTCTTTCGGGCGACCTTCCCCGCCGGCACGATGACGGGCGCGCCGAAGGTGCGGGCGATGGAGATCATCGACGAACTGGAACCGGAACGGCGCGGGCCCTACGCCGGGGCCGTGGGATACATCGCCGCCGGCGACCGCCGAATGGACCTGGCCATCACCATCCGCACCTGCGTCATTGCCGGAGGCGAAGCGAGCGTGCAGGCCGGCGGGGGCATCGTCGCCGACTCGGACCCCGCCATGGAATGGGAAGAGACCGAGAACAAGGCCCGGGCGATGCTCCTGGCGATCGGGCGGGTAAGGGCAGGAGCCAGGTGCTAAGTGCTAGGTGCCAGGAGCTAGGCGCGGCCACGGCGAATCGCCATATTGTGCGACGATGAAGTACCACTTGGCCGGCATCGAGAACAACTACAGCTTCGAGCTGTCCCCGGTGGGGACGCTCGTGTGCGGGCGCGCGGTCACCAGCGACCTGGCGATCATCGACCCCACCGTCTCCCGCCACCACGCCGACGTGTCGGTGGGTGACGGCGGCGTCAACGTTCGCGATGTGGGGTCGAGCAACGGCACGTTCGTGAACGGGGTGCGGATCGAGCAGTCGTTCGTGGTGCCCGGCGACACGCTGACGTTCGGCAAGGTGGCGTTCAGGGTGGAGGCCGTGGCCGAAGCACCGCCCCCGCCGACGCCGACTGCGGCACAGATACCCGGCGCGACGATCGTGCGCCAGGTGCCGCGCACACCGGCCAGGGGGCTCGAGGAAAGCGGCAAGCTCCAGGCGGCCATGGCCGCCGCCGACCCGGCCGAGAAGGACCGCCAGAAGCTGGCGATCCTGCTGGAGGTTTCGAAGGGACTGACGAAGGTCGCCGACACCGATGCGCTGCTGACCAAGGTGGCGGACTACGTCTTCCAGATTCTCGAGGCCGACCGCTGCGCGATCCTGCTGCGCGAGGGCGACCACATGGTGCAGAAGGTGGCGCGCGACAAGCGCAGCGCCACGGTCGCCTACCAGGTGCCGCAGTCGATCGTCGGCACGGTGGTCGACGAGAAGGTCGCCGTGCTTTCGGACAACGCCGGCGAGGACACGCGGTTCGGTGGCCAGTCGATCCTCATGCAGCAGGTGCGCAGCGCGCTCTGCGCGCCGCTGATCGGCAGCGAGGACCGCGTCCTCGGCGTGCTGTACGTCGACAACTTCAACATGCTCAAGCGCTTCGGCGAGGCCGACCTCGACTTCCTGATCGCCTTCGCCGGCATCGTCGCCGTGGCCCTGGAGAACGCGAGCTTTGCCGAGCGCATCCGGCGCGAGGCCCTGACCCGCAGCAACTTCGAGCGGTTCTTCACGCCGCAGCTGGCGGCGCGGATCGCCAACAGCGAGGAGGCCATTCGCCTGGGCGGCGAGAAGCGCCCGGTGGCCGTGCTGTTCAGCGACATCCGCGGCTTCACGGCGCTCTCCGAGACGATGAACCCGGACGCGATGGCGAAACACCTCACCGAGTACTTCACGGAGATGGTGGACTGCGTGTTCCGCCACGGCGGCACGCTGGACAAGTTCATCGGCGACGCCGTGATGGCGCAGTGGGGGGCCCCGATTCGGGAGACCGACGACCCCGACCGGGCGATGGCCGCGGCCATCGACATGATGCAGCAACTCGACCTGCTGAACGAGCGCTGGCGCGTGGAAGGGCGCCCCGAGCTGCAGATCGGCATCGGCATCAACTTCGGCGAAGCGTTCGCCGGCAACATCGGGTCGGAGCGCCGCCTCGAGTACACGGTGATCGGCGACACGGTAAACACGGCGAGCCGGCTCTGCTCCAAGGCGAAGGGCGGCGAGATCATCGTCTCCGAGGCGTTCCGGGCGGTGCTGGCCAACCCGCCGGCACTCGACGCGCTGGACCCGATGGAACTCAAGGGCAAGAGCCAGCCCGTGCCCGTCTTCCGCGTTCGGCGGTGAGCTCGACCGCCCTTCCTTCGGGGTATGCCCGGAGCAGGCACGGTGCGGTGGAACTCGTGGCGCGCGACTGGGCAACGACGGTCCTGGCGCAGGCGCTGGACGCGCACGGATCGCTTTTCCAGTGGGCAGCCGCCCAGCCGACCCGCCACGAACTGCGCGGCCGCGGCGTGGCCTGGGCCGTCACGCTCCCGGCCGGAGCCGGAACGCCGGCGATCACCCCGGTGGTCGTGCGCCACACGCGGCACGGCGGGGTGTTCGCCGCGCTCACCGGAGACCTCTTTCCGCTGCCGACGCGCGCGCCACGCGAACTCGTCACGGCGGTGCGGCTGGCCGAGCGCGGCGTGCCGACCCCCGAGGTGATCGCGTATGCCATTCATCCGGTGGCCGGCATCCTGGCGCGCAGCGACATGGTGACGCGACGGCTGCCCGACGGCAGCGACTTTCCCGAGGCGTGGCGCGCGGCGGCGGCACCCGCCGCCCGCGACGCCCTGATCGACGCGGTGGCGACGCTGCTCCGCGCGCTGTCGGCCAGCGGCGCGCAGCACGCCGACCTGAACGTGAAGAACATCTACATTGCCGGCGAGGGCGCCGCGACCATGGCCTACGTGCTCGATGTCGATCGCGTCCGCTTCGTGACGGATGCGCAGGTCGCCGCCCGCAATTTCGCGCGGTTCGCGCGCTCGGCGCGCAAGTGGAACGCGGAGCGCCGCCTCGACTTCGGCGACGACGCGCTGATGCGACTGGCGACGCGCTCGTGGGCCGACGCATGAAGCGCGCACCGTCCGTGAGCCTCGACCGCGTCTGCATCGTGATGATGAGCGCGGTCGGCGACGTGGTGCACGTGCTGCCCGTGATCCACGCCATCAAGCGCCAGCACCCGTCGGCGCACATCACCTGGGTGCTGCAGTCCGGCCCGGCCGCGCTGGTGCGCGGACACCCGCTGGTCGACGAGATCCTGCTGTTCGACCGCGCCAAGGGCCTCGCCGGGCTGTTCGACATTCGCGAGCAGCTGCGCACGCGCGCGTTCGACGTCGTGCTCAACCTCCAGGTCTACTTCAAGGCCGGCGTCATCACGGGCTTCGCGCGCTCGCCGGTGAAGCTCGGGTTCGACCTGGCGCGCGCGCGCGACCTCAACTGGCTGTTCACCACGCATCGCGTGCACGCGCGCGCCATGCAGCATGTGCAGGACCAGTACTTCGAGTTCACCGACTGGCTGGCTGTGCCGCACGAGCCGGTGACCTGGGGTCTGGGGCCGTGGAATGACGCCGAGCGCACCTGGCAACGCGAGTTCATGGCGCGCTTCGACCGTCCCATCGCACCCATCGTGGTGGCCACCAGCAAGGCGCAGAAGGACTGGCTCCCCGAGCGGTGGGCGCAGGTGTGCGACGCGCTGTACGGCGACTTCGGGCTGCAGCCGGTGCTCGTCGGCGCCCGTTCGGCGCGCGAACTCCACGCCGAACACGTCATCCTCGACCAGGCGCGCACCAAGCCCGTCAGTGCGCTGGGACAGGGCGGACTCCGCGGCCTCGTCGGCCTGTTCGACGCGGCGGCGCTGGTGCTCTCGCCCGACACCGGACCGTTGCACATCAGCGTCGCGCTCGACCGGCCGGTGATCTCGCTGATCGGCTACTCCAATCCCCGGCGGGTCGGGCCGTACCGCAAGTTCCGCGACCTCATGATCGACGCCTACGGCGAGCCGGGTGAGGACTACCCGATCTCGATGGAGAACCGGCGCGACCGGATGCCGCGCATCACGGTCAACGACGTCCTCGACCGCGTGCAGCGCTGGAAAGACACCTACGGCGCCGCCTTGTGTCCCAGGCGGTAGACGTATGCGGAGACCGCCAGGTGCTTCTCCGGAGTCAGCGGTGCCCCGCCGAATGGCGGCATCACGCTGGTGAACTGCTTCGGAGCCGATACGCCGATCTCGACCTGCTTGTAGATCGCCTCGAAGCTGCCGTCACTGTGCAGCCAGGTGGTATCCGTGAGGTCCGGCGCGACGACGCCGCCCTTTCCGTCGGGTCCGTGGCACGCCTGGCACGACGTCGCGCCGATGAGCCCGTGGAACAGGCTGTCGCCGAGCGCCAGCATCTGCGGAGTGATGGTCGAGGGATCGAGCGACGCCGGGGCCGTTGCGGCCGGGGCGGTACCTGACGTGTCGGACGCCTTCTGCTCGCCGCCGCCACAGGCGGCCGCAACGAGAAGGACGGGAAGGACGAGACGAATGGTGTGACGCATGGGTGCTCCTGACGAACCTGAGAATGGAAACTAGAAATCACGACGGCGAAAACGGCGCTCGGCGAAGCCGAGCGGCACTGCGATCCAGGCCACCAGCGCGAACGCGGCAACGCTGGTGCCCAGCACCGTACCAAATGTGCGCTCGAAAAGCGCCCCCGTATACCCCATGAGGGCGGCGACGTCGAGCTGCGTGAGCACGAGCACGCGCGCCACGTCCACCGGATTGGCCAGCATAAGCCCGAGCAGGGGGCGCTCGAGCGGGAAGTTGCCGAAGGCGGCCGCCGCGCCCAGCACGATGCCGTCGAAAACGACGGTGGCGGCCAGCCACACACCGAGTGCCAGCCCCACGCCCTTGAGCCGGTCGTCGGTCAGCAGGGCGATCCACGTGGCGATGGCGGCAAAGGCCAGCGATAGCCCGACACCGGCGGCAAGCAGCGCCACGACGCCGCCGGTGGAAGCTCCCTCGCGCGCATGCACGGCGAAGGGGATGCCGGCGCCCACGACGAACGCGCCGGCCAGCGGCAGCGCGAGGCCGAGGTACAGGCCGGCAAAGAGCTGGCGGCGGGGCACCGGCTGGGCCAGCAGCATCTCGACGAATTCACGCGAAGCGTACACGTGAATGGTGCCGAAGACGAGCGCCACCAGCGGCAGCACGAGCAGCACGAGGTTGAGCAGGCTCAGCAGCACCTGCGGACCGGTGCCGCCGAACCAGAACAGCCCCTCGGCGATGCCCAGGAAGCTCAGCGTGTAGGCGATGACCCAGCGATTGCGCGACAGGTCGCGCAGTCCGGCCTGGAGGACGAGGGCGATGATGTTCATGCGGCCGCGTCCGTGCGCATCAGCGCGGCCACCGCGTCCTCGAGCGAGCGCTCGCCCGTCCGTCCGAGGAGGTCGGCAATGGACCCCGAGAAGCGCAGGCGGCCGTCGCACAGGAAGGCGACGTCGTCGGCCAGCGACTCGAGCTCGGTCATGATGTGCGACGTCACCAGCACCGACCGGCCCTCGCCGCGCAGCTGGCGGATCTTCTCCTTCAGCACGTTCGACGACAGCGGGTCGAGCCCGGCCGTCGGTTCGTCGAGGATCAGCACCGACGGCCGGAACATGAACGCGATCACGGCGTTCACCTTCTGCTTCGTGCCGCCCGACAGCGTGCCGACGTACTTGTCCTTCAGCGCATTCATGTCGAAGGCGCGCGCGAGGTCGTCGTCCGTCGGTTCGCCCGGTCGCAGCTGCGCCACGAGATCGAGCACGTCGCCGACGCGCAGGTTCACGGGGAAGTGCGCCGCCTGCGGCATGTACCCGATGGCGCGCCGGTAGGCGCCCTCGGCGTCGGCCGGCTGGCCATCCACGTGCAGCGTGCCGTGGTCGGCGCGGGTGAGGCCAAGGACGATCTTGATCAGCGTCGTCTTGCCCGACCCGTTGGGTCCCACGAGCGCGGTCACCGCGCCTGTGGGCAGCGTGAGCGAGACGTCCTGGAGGACCTCGAGTGCGCCATAGCGCTTGCGAATGCCGCCGAGGGTGATCATCGCGGGCGGCGCATGAGGGGATGCCGGTCGACGAGCGCCTCCGGCGTCAGCACCGGCAGCACGCGCTCGGCGGCATCGAGAATCGAGACGAGCGGACTGCGGAGCAACAGCAGCGCCGTCGGATGCTGCTCGACGACGAGGGCGAACAGGCGGACGGGATGAAAGGGGGTGTCGCCCACGCCGTCCCGATCGAGGTCGTAGCCCTTGTACTCGTCCCACCAGTTGCCGTCGAATGTCGAGTTGGCGCTGCGGGAGTTGGTGGTGACGTCGAAGGCGTTGCCGGCAAAGCGGTTGGCACTGAAGCGGTTCTCGTCGGCGTCGGCCATCACCTTGGCCGCCCAGCCATTCTGCGTGAACTCGTTGCCGCGCACGTCGAGCCGCGACGATCCCTCGACGAAGAGCCCGGTGGAGTTGCGCGCGAAGACGTTGTCGGTGATCTCACCACCCATGATGTCCTTGAGCAGCAGGCCGTAGGCCGCGCTCCCCCATGAGCGCTCGAAGCGGTTGTCGTGGATCACCACGCCGCGGCTGTACATCACCGCCACGCCCGAGTTGTTGTCCCGGAACGTATTGCGCTCGTACCGGCAGGAGTCGCTGAACATGAAGTGCAGGCCGTAGCGCTGGCTCTTCTCGCTGACGTTGTCGCGCGTGACGCCGAGCGTGGAGAACTCGAAGTAGATGCCGTCGCGGTGGCCCCGCACCCGGTTGCGCTCCACACGCGCGCCGGGCGAGTACCAGAGGTGGATGCCGTTGCCGCTCAGCGTCTGGCTCACGCCGTGGGCCTCGATGTCGTTGTCGCGCACCACGCAGTCGGCGGAACGCTGCAGGTAGATGCCGAACAGGTTGTCGCGGAGCCGGTTCTTCTCGATCACGCAGTTGCGCGCGTCGCGGGCGCGGATGCCGGCGCGGTCCTGCAGGTTCGAGACGCCGGTGCGCGTGACGACGAGCCCGCGCACCGTGACGTCATCGGCGGCGATCACCAGCACCTCGCGCTCCCCCTGGCCGTCGAGCACCGGCCAGCCCTCGCCCTGCACCGTCACGCGCGCGGTGCGCACGACCAGCGTCGGTTCGCGATAGGTGCCGGCGCGCACCAGCACGCGGTCGCCGGGCTGCGCGGCGGCAAGGGCCTCGGTGATCGTCGGGTAGCGCCCACCCCTGCCCACCGTGAGGTCGATGGCGTGCGCAGGCGTGGCCAGCGCCGCTGCGACAAGCAGCGCGGCGAACGCGAATCGGCCCTTCACGGTGTTCCCGCGGCGGCCGTGTCGGCCAGGAGCTGCGCCCACGTCATCACCCGGCCACCGAGCATGGATCGCTGCTGCTCGGCTCGCGCGGTATCGGCGAAGGAAACTACCGACTGCCCCATGGGGCTCTTGATCAGGGCCCCTTTCAGGAAGCCTGCCGCGGAAGCCGGCACAAACGTGCCCGGATGCTGAAGGTCGATGACGAAGAGCGCACCGCGTCCGTCCGACGGCGTGGCGCGCGCCCAGTCGACCAGGCATTCGACCGAGTCGAACTTCCTGACGCGTCCGGTGGCCAACACCGCCTCGCCGCCGAAGCGGGAGTCGGAGATGGTCATCCGGCAGTAGTCGCACTGGTCTTCGTTGAGGGCGATCGGCTCGGGCTCGGGTGCACCGCAGGCGGCGGCGAGCAGGGCGAGAGCGAGGATCGCAAGACGACGCGGGGGGACGAGTCGGCGCATGGTTCGGGAGGAGACTGGAGGCAACGAGCTAGAGAACGGCGCTCGGGGCTGGCGCCGCCGGCCGGTACGTCTTCCAGACGGCGATGCCAACGAGCACGCTGGCGACGACCAGCGCCCAGCCTCCGGGAGCGGGCCACGACGTGGCGGTGAAATTCAGCAACTGCTTGGACCCGATGAGCGGCGGCTGGTACGTCATGTCGGGGATCTTGATGATCGCGGTATCCATATCGAGGTTGTGGCCATAGTCGTAGCCCCACTTCCAGTAGTCGTAGAGGCCGCCGACTTGCACCGCCGCGAGCACCACGGCCCATCCGTACAGGATCCGGCGACGGCCGAGCGCGGCGACGAGCAGCGCCGTCACGATGAGGCCACCGAGGATGGCCGGCATGTAGCGCAGTTCCGGAATGGCATCCGGCTCGATGCGCTGCATCCCGATGTAGTGGTTCAGGTTGTTGATGCTGTTGAGGTCCTGTTCCTTCACGCCGACGACCGTGTTGACCTTGATCAGGATGCCCAGCCCTTCGGGATACTGCGGCGCGATGAGGTCGATGCGCCACAGCGGCAGCACGTAGCCCAGGCTCATGAGCATTGCGGCAACGGCGACGAGCAGGCGGGCAGACTTGGGCACGGTAGTGACGAGGCTGGAGACGGACTCGGGGGGCAGCCAGGGGGCGGGCGACGGAACCGCCGCGCCCCCGGACTGATACAGCTATTTCTTCTTCGTGTCGCCTTCCGCCTTGCGGGCGGCAGACTGCGGTCCCCTCGAGGTGCTGGCGGTCAGCGCGACGCCACTGCCCCGCGGCGAGACGCGAACATATCCCTGCATTTCCTGGTGCAGCGCCGAGCAGAAGTCGGTGCAGTACATCGGGTAGATGGCCGGCTTCAGCGGGATCCACTTCAGCGTGCGCGTTTCACCCGGCATGATCAGCAATTCGCCGTTCTGCGCGCCCATGATCGCGAAGCCGTGCGGGACGTCCCAGTCCTGCTCGAGGTTGGTGATGTGGAAGAGCACCGTGTCGCCCACCTGCACGCCCTCGATGTTGTCCGGCGTGAAGTGCGAGCGGATGGCCGTCATGCGAACGTGCACCGTCCTGCCGTCGCGGCTGATGCCGGTCTCCTTCTCCGAGCGCGTGGCCATCGGCGCCTTGCTCTCGGCCAGCTTGAAGTACTTGACCTGCTGGTCCTTGATCTTCTTGGCCTCGATGGCTTGGGCGTAGTGCGGCTCGCCCTCGGTGGGGAAGTCGAGCAGGAGTTTCATCTTGTCGCCCGAAATGTCATAGAGCTGCGCGCTCTGCGTCAGTTCCGGTCCGGTGGGAAGATAACGGTCCTTGGTGATCTTGTTCATCGCCACCAGGTACTTCGCGTTCGGCTTCATGGTGCCGCCGCCCGGGATCATGAGGTGGCCCACCGAATAGTACGTCGGGACGCGATCCACCACCTCCCACGTGCCCAGCTTCCACTTCACGACTTCCGATGAAATGAAGAACGAGGTGTAGGCGAAGCCCTTGCCGTCGAACTCGGTGTGCAGGGGGCCGAGGCCCGGGTTCTTGACCTCGCCGGCCAGCGTCGACTCGTACTTGAGCACCGGGATGCCGTCGATGTCGCCCTCGAAGGCCTTCGTCTCAATGGCCTTCAGCATCTTGCTGAAGGAGTGCACGGGGATGACCGAGGCCAGCTTGCCGCCGGCCACGATGTACTCGCCCGTCGGGTCGACGTCGGCGCCGTGCGGCGACTTCGGCGTCGGCATGAAGTACACGGCGCCCGGGCAGTCCCTTGCCTCGAACTGCGGCACCGAGGTGACCTTCTCGCTCTTGGCTTCGCGGGTGAACTCGTCGGTGAAGTTGTGCCGGTAGTCCGCGACGGTGTTCTTGACCTTGCCGCCCTTGGCGCAGGCCTCGATGGCCTTCCAGTTCACCGCGGCCACGAAGTCCTTGTCGTTCTGCGACGCGTTGACCTCGAGCAGCGAGCTGGCCTGCTCGGAGTTGTACATCGTGAAGAAGACCCAGCCGTTGCTGGGGCCCTTGCCGGCGCGGGCAAGGTCGTAGTTGAAGCCCGGCATGATCATCTGGAACGCCACCGCCATCTTCCCCGGCTGGTCGGCGCGGATGAAGGAGATCTGCCCCTTGAAGCTCTTCTTGAAGTCACTGATCGGCATGTCGGTGTTGGGCACCGGCACGCTGAAGCGCGTGGCCGACATGACGTATTCGCTGTTCTGCGTCACGAACGGCGAGCCGTGGTTGCCGCCGGCGTTCGGAATCTCGAGAATCTCCTCGGTCTCGAAGCGCTTGAGGTCGATGCGGGCGATGCGCGGCGTGTTGTTGGCGTTGATGAACAGCCACCGCCCGTCGTCCTCGCCGTTGGTCTGCGACAGCGCCGGATGGTGCGTGTCGTCCCACGGAATGAAGCCGTAGGAGGTGTTGAGCATCGGCTTGGTCTCTTCGCTGTAGCCGTAGCCGTTCTCGGGATACTGCGAAAACACCGGGATGGTCTTCAGCCGGCGGCCGGACGGCAGCCCATACACGCCGATCTGGCCGTTGAAGCCACCGGACATGAAGGCGTAGAACTCGTCGTACTCGCCGGGAGCAACGTACACCGCCTTGGCGGCATCGCCGGCAACGAGCCCGGTGCTGGACTGCCGCGTGGCGCAGGCGAACGCCAGCAGCGCCACCGACGCGAGCGCGCCGGTACCGACCAGGTGGCGGAACTTCGGGAACGTGGGCATCGGGAAAGCCTCGCGGGACGGTGGAGGACCAGTGGAAAGGCTGCCGTGGAAGGGCAGCCCCGCGGTACATGCTAAATGTGGTATCTGACAAGCTTCTTTGCGCGTCGGAAACGTCCTGATTTTGTGTAGGGAAACCCCTTGCGTGGCTTACGGTGGAACGCCGATGCCCCTGACCTGACCATATCCGGTATCCTAAATACATCTTTCGAAATCCCTTGGCGCGGCACCCCAAATGCACCTGACCCGCTTTACCGACAACGCCCTGCGCTGCCTCACGTACCTCGCGCTGCATCCCGGCGAGACCGTGACCGTGGGCGCGATTGCCCGCCGCATGGCGCTCTCCGAGGATCACCTCGTCAAGGTCGTGCAGCGGCTCGCCCACCTGGGATACGTGGAGACCCTGCGCGGCCGCGGCGGCGGCGTGCGGATGCTCCGCACACCCGAGAGCATCAATATCGGCGAGGTGGTGCGGGAGACCGAGGAGAGCTTTCGTCTGGTGGAGTGCTTCGATCCGGAGAGCAACACCTGCCCCATTGCCCCGTCGTGCGCACTCGCCGGCGCGCTGGATGAGGCGCTGGCGGCGTTCAACGGCGTACTCGACCGCTACACGCTGGCCGACCTCCTGCAGTCGCCAAGGAAGCTGGTCAGGCTGCTGATCGCCTGACGGGCCAGCGCCGGGCGTGGAGGCCTACACGTGGGGGTCGAGCACCCCGGCACTGAACTCGTACCGCACGCCGAGCCGCGCCAGCAGGTCGACCAGCCGGCGGAGCCCCAGCCCCATCACGCTGAAGTAGTCGCCGTCCACGCGCTCCACGATGGTCGCGCCGTACCCCTGGATGCCGTACGCCCCGGCCTTGTCCATGGGCTCCCCGGTGGCGATGTAGGCCGCGACCTCGCCCTCGCTCAGGTGGCGCATGGTCACGCGCACGGCCTCCACGGCACTCTCGGTGCGTTCATCGCGGGCCACGGCAACGGCGGTGTACACGGTGTGCTCACGCCCGGCGAGGCGCAGCAGCATCTCGGCGGCGTGGGCCACGTCGCGCGGCTTTCCGAGGATGTCGCCGTCGACCACGACGATGGTGTCGGCGGCGATGACCACCGCGTGGGGATGCGCCCCGGCCAGCGCATGCGCCTTGGCGCGGGCCAGCCGCTCGGCGTGCGGCGCCGGCGCCTCGTCGGCGAACACCGATTCGTCGACGTCGGCCGGCCGCACCTCGTGGGCGATGCCGATGAGCGCCAGGAGTTCGCGACGGCGCGGCGACGCCGAGGCGAGGATGACGCGCAGCGCTCCGCTCATCGTTCCAGCCACAGCGTCACCGGCCCATCGTTGACCAGTTCGACGTCCATCACGGCGCCAAACTCGCCGGTCTCCACGCGGGCGCCGCGCTCACGCAGCATCGTCACGAAGCCGTCGTACAGCGGGACGGCCAGTTCGGGGCGTGCGGCGTCGACGAAGCTCGGCCGGCGTCCCTTCTGGGCGTCGCCGTAGAGCGTGAACTGGCTGACCACCAGCAGCGACCCGCCGACATCCTCGAGGCCGAGGTTCATCTTCCCGTCGGCATCGCCGAAGAGGCGCAGGCCGACGATCTTCTCGGCCATCCACGCTACCTGCGCCTCGGTATCGGCGTGGGTGAGCCCGACGAACAGGAGGAAGCCGCACCCGATGGCGCCGGTCACCCGGCCTCCGACGCGCACCTCGGCGCGCGACACCCGCTGGAGCAGCACTCGCATGGCGCGAAACGTAGCGCGCCACCCGGGCCAGTGACACCACCGGGCGCCGGAGGCCCGCATGCCGTATGATTGCCGCATGACACTCGAGAACCGCATCACGCGCCTGGCGCACAGCGGCCTCATGCAGGGCGTTTATGGCGCCGTGCTGGGTGCGTTCTTCTCGATCCTGCTCCAGGTGGCGAATCTGGCGCCCGTGGCGCCGTTCTGGCTGGCCGCGCTCGTGGGGGCCGCGCTCGGCGCGGCGCTCTTTGCCACGTTCACGCGGTGGTTGTTCAGCGCCAGCGGGTCGCTCGCGCAGCAACTCACGATGCCCGAGGCGCGGGGAACCTACGCGCCGCAGTTCTCGCACATCCAGGCGCTCGAGGTGCAGGAGAAGTACGCCGAGGCGCTCGCGGCGTGGCTGGAGGTCGCCGAGGGAGTTCCCGGCAATCCGTCGCCGCTGCTGCGCGCCGCCGACCTGCAGCTGCGGTACCTGCGCGACACGCCGGCGGCCCTCGCACTCTACGAGCGGGCGCGACGGCTTCCCGGCATCCGCGACGAGCACGTGCAGTACGCATCGCAGAAGATCATCGACATCCACCTCGCACCGGGGGGCGATGCCGGACGCGCGCTGGTGGAACTGCGCCGTTTCGTCACGATGTTCCCAGCAGGGCGCGAAGCCGACGGCGCGCGTGCCGCCATTGCCCGCCTGAAGGAGCAGACCCGGAACGACGCCGGCTGAGTCACCCGCCGCGGCCGTCGCTGGGGCCGGACTTGTACCACTCGAGGCTCAGCGCCGCCCGTGGCGAGATACGGGCCAGTAAGAAGCGGCTCTTGGTTAGCAATACGCCGACAGTTGAGAGCTGTCGGCGCGTTGCTTTTGTATCCCACTGATACCCTCAACAGCAGCTACGCCACGCACGCCGCGGTACGGCGTCGAATCAGCTACGGCGTGTTTCGATAATTCAGCGGGTGAGAAGTGGCGCCGTATATGACGTTCATGGCGAACCAACTGAGACGGGGGGAGGCGCCAGCGGCGGTCATGGCCCTGGCGGAAGCCGTCGTTGCTCCCTTGCACGAGGCGAGGCTCAGTTCAACAACGCCAGCCCCTATCCCATCACGCCAAGCCGGCGCATAATGAACTGGCTGGACTGAAATGCTACCATAGAGCCGCTGCTGTACCGTACTCATCGAGGCATTCTCGTGGCAAAAGCGCGCAAACCGCGCCGCACGCAAGCGGTTGCTGCACCGGCGAGCCCCGTCCCCGAAGACGCGAAGCTCTTCCTCAACCGCGAGCTGTCGACGCTGGCCTGGTTTCGACGCGTGCTGGAAGAAGCGCAAGACGAAGGCCAGCCGCTGTTGGAGCGTGTGAAATTTCTCTCGATTGTCAGCGCCAACCTGGCGGAGTTCTTCATGGTGCGCGTTGCCGGTCTCAAGCAGCAAATGGATGCCGGCGTGGTTGAGCTCTCGATAGACGGCCTGACCCCGGCGCAACAACTCGCCGCCATTCGCCAGGCCGTCATGCAACTGCTGAACGACACCCGCGATTGCCTGCGCGGAGTGATCGCGCAACTCGCCGCCGTCGGCATTCACGTGTGTGAGTACGCTGCATTGACGGAAGATCAGAAGGCGTACGCCAAGACCTTCTTCGACGAGATGATCTTCCCCGTGCTGACGCCGCTCGCGTACGACCCTAGCCGTCCCTTTCCGCACATATCGAACATGAGCCTGAACCTCGCACTGACAGTGCGGGTGCCAAACGGCCCGGAGCGATTTGCGCGCGTCAAGGTGCCGAACACGCTGCCGCGACTCCTGCCGATGCCCTCGGTCCCGGATCCCTCGGGAAATGGGACTGCGCCGAAGGACTCGTATTTCGTCTGGATCGATCAGGTCATTGCCGAACACCTGCAGACGCTGTTTCCCGGGTGGCAAGTGCTCGAGGCGCATCCATTTCGCGTGACGCGCGACGCCGAGGTGGTCATCCAGGAACTCGAAGCCGAGGACCTGCTGGAGACGGTCGAACGCAGCGTCCGCGAACGGCGTTTTGGCTCTGTCGTGCGCTTGACCACGGAACCAACGATGCCGGATGGGATTCGCAGTATTCTCATCGACAATCTCAACATTGAGCCAGGCGACGTGTATACGGTGCCGCCGCCGCTTGGCACGAGCGATCTGGTGCAGCTCTGTGCGCTCGATCGACACGATCTCAAGGATCCGCCGTTCCTTGCGGCCATTCCCCCCGAGATTGCCGAATCAGAGGGCGACATCTTTTCGGCGATCCGGCGCGGGGATATCCTGCTGCATCATCCGTATGATTCCTTCGCGACGGTTGTCGACTTCCTGCAGGCCGCCGCGCGCGATCCGAATGTGCTCGCCATCAAGCAGACGCTGTACCGGGTGGGACGCAATTCGCCGATCGTCGAAGCCCTGACAGAAGCCGCCGCCAATGGCAAGCAGGTCGCCGTGCTCGTCGAACTGAAGGCGCGTTTCGATGAAGAGAGCAATATCGAATGGGCGAAGGCGCTGGAACGCGAAGGCGTGCATGTGGTCTATGGATTGCTTGGACTGAAGACGCATTCGAAGACCGCGCTCGTGGTGCGCAAGGAAGGCGAGCGCATTCGTCGCTACGTCCACCTTGCGACGGGCAACTACAATCCCGCGACGGCGCAAGTGTACACCGACCTGGGTCTCTTCACGTGCGATGAAGCGATGGGGGCGGACGCCACCGATCTGTTCAACTATCTCACCGGCTATTCGTCCAAGACGGACTATCGGAAGTTCCTGGTCGCGCCCATCAATCTGCGTTCGGGCATCGAATCGCTCATCCGACGTGAGATCGAGCAGCAGAAGCAGGGCGCACAGGGTCATCTCATCTTCAAGATCAACTCGCTGATCGACCGGCAGATGATTCACCTGCTGTACGAAGCCTCCCAGGCTGGAGTGCGAGTCGACCTGATCGTGCGCGGCATATGCAGCTTGCGCCCCGGTGTGCCAGGCGTCAGCGAGAACATCCGGGTCGTCAGCATCGTCGGGCGTTTTCTCGAGCACAGCCGCATCTACTATTTTCGCAACGGCGGCGATGAGCAGGTCTATTTGGGCAGCGCCGACCTCATGCCGCGCAACCTGAATCGCCGCGTGGAAATCCTCTTTCCCATCCAGGACGCGCGGCTCATTGGACAGGTGCGGAACCAGATTCTGGAGACCTATCTCGCCGACAATGTGCGCGCGCGGCTGATGCTGCCCGATGGCACTTACACACGGCTTGCGCCCGAAGGCGGCGCCCCGGCAATCGACAGTCAGGCGAGGCTGCTGACTCGCCCCGTGAGCGAGATGGTGAGCTAGCACTACTTCGCCAAAACATTGTGATGCTACTCCGGGGGCAGTCGTCCT